>JAUYFG010000117.1 GCA_030690985.1 Pseudomonadota bacterium | reverse complement strand
GCATGTAGTGATTTGCGCTGGTGATTGGAGCGAAAAATTGGCATTCTTATTGAATATCGGCATGGTCAGAAAGTTGCTTCAACATGCAACATATTGAATTCATTGGATTTCTACAAAGTTGCCCCTACCTGAGTAGTTACGAAATAACCAACGTATCCAGCAGGAGCAACCGCCATGAGCCATAAACACGAACATCTGATACGCGCCATCTTCCAGGATCCAATCAGCGGCAACATCCACTGGCGTGAAATCGAATCCCTCATCCTTCATCTGGGCGCCACCATGGAACCCATCACGGGCGCGCGCTATCGCGTGGTGCTCAACGGTGTCGAAGGCATCCTGCACCACCCGCACCACAGCAACGTATTCGGCAAACAGGACATCAAGACCCTGCGCCAGTACCTGGCCTCCGCCCGCGTCACCCCGTCGTTGTACGAGGAAAGCCAGAAGCACTAATCCAGTGGGTAGGATGGGTTGAGCGATAGCGAAACCCATCATGCGTGGTCCGTGGGATCGATGGGTTTCGCTATCGCTCAACCCATCCTACGTGGCTGGACGCAGTGAAATTCGAAGTGCGCTGATCCCGGATTCCGAAATGTAGGATGTGGTGAGCGCAGCGAACCGCATCAAATCAGCCATGTCGATGCGGTTCGCGATGCTCACCACATCCTACGCATTGAGGTAGCCAGCCGGATGCAGCGCAGCGGAATCCGGGGGATGCAGCACGGAGCGTGAACCCGGCGCGGGGCGACAGACAACGGCCAGGGTTGCCTCGGCCAAAAACATGGACATAATGGACACAGTGGACACTTACCGGAGCCCCCCATGAAAGTCATGACCGCACGCGATGCAAAGAACCATTTCGGTGAATTTCTCGACACGTCACGCCGGGAACCCGTGGTCGTGACCAAGAACAACCGGCCGGTGGGGGTCATGATTTCCATCGAGGATGCCGCCGAGACCCTGCTTCCGGAACTGCTGCTGGACAAGGAACCCGGCTACGACGGCTGGTTGTTCGAGAAAGTGGGAACGGCCTTGCGTCGGGTCGAGGCGGGCCAGGCGGTACTCCTCGATCATGACGAAGCCCAGGCCAGCCTGCGCGAACGGGTCAAGGCGCGCCTCGCCGCCAAAGCCGCATAACGGCCATGCGGCTGGTTTGGACCGCCGAGGCACTGAATGACCTCGCCGATAGCCTCGTCTACTACCTGGAAAAAGCCGGCCCGACCACGGCGGCCCGCGTCGAAACCCGGATATTCAGCCAGGTCGAGGCATTGCGCACCTTTCCCGAGAGCATCCGCACCAGCGATCGGGTTCCCGGCACCCGGGAACGGGCCATCCAGCGGCTGCCCTACATCGCTTTCGTCCAGGTACTTCCGGATCAGATCCGGGTGCTCAACGTCGTCCACACCGCGCGGAGATTTCCGTGAGAGCGGTGGGCTAATCCAGTTCCTTCCCGCAATGCGGGCAGCGTTTCTCCCGGCGCATTTCCTCGCTGAAGCTGGCCCCCAGAATGCCGGCCGGGAGGGCGAACATGGCGATGCCGAAGATCGCCACGAAGGAGGCAAACAGTTTGCCCAGGCCGGTGATCGGGAACACATCGCCGTAACCCACGGTGGTCAGGGTGACCACCGCCCACCAGGCGGTCGTGGGGATGTCCGGGAACTTGTCCGGCTGCGCGTCGTGCTCGGCGAAGTACATCAGCGATGCGGAGAGGACGATCAGGATCAGCATCAACAGGCTGGTGATGGCCAGCTCTTCCTTCTTGTGCCGCATCACCCGGCCGAACAGGGCGAGGGCTTCCGAATAGCGCCCGAACTTGGCGATTCGGAGCAGCCGCAGCAAGCGGAGCGCGCGCAGGAAGCGCATGTCCACCGCCAGGAAGCTCAGGAAATACGGCAGCACCGCGACCAGGTCGATCAGGGCCAGGGGCGAGAAGACATAGCGCAGCCGTCCGAACACGGGCCGCGCATAGGCCGGCTGGCTGGTGCATGACCACAAGCGCGCCAGGTATTCCAGGCTGAACAGCGCGACCGAGAAGGTCTCGAAGGCATCCAGCCAGGGGCCGTAACGTAGCGCCACGCTGTGCACCGTTCCCAGGATCACCGCCGCCAGGTTGAGGGCGATGAGGGCGATCAGGACGGAACCCGTCGCCGTCGCCCAGCGATCGCCCGGCTCGGGGGTATCGAGGATTTGCCAGAGACGGGCGCGCCGGGCCGCCATTACTCCTCCTCTCGCGGCCATCAACATGGGTGCCCCAGTCGCCGCCTGAGTTCTTCGGCAAGCGTGACAGGGTGGGGAAAGGGAAAACCGGCGTTCTGTTGCGCCCGTTCGCAGCAGTCAAGTGCTGCATCGAGCTTGCCGGTGTCTTTATCCGGGTAATGGGACAGGACGACGGCCAGATTGTGTAACAACACCGCGTGTGTCTCCTGACTCGTAAGCGCCTTGCGTGCCGCGAATTCGCCCTCAGCGAGGCGTCCCAGATCAGCCAGCAACAAACCCAACCATGCCCAGGCCCAACTATTGTCCGGATCAAGCTCAGTGGCGCGTCCGAGATGCCGTTCACATTCTTCCAGCGCTTGGCCTTCGAGATGCATGGCATGGCCAAGATTGGCCTGGAGCCGGGTGCTTTCGTAACCTGCCGCGAGGGCATCCAAAGCGGCGGCGATGGATTCCTGCCGCCGCTCGGCCTTGAAACAGGCATAGGCCAGGTTTTCCAGGCGCTTGCCGTAATCCGAATCGGATTTGTCGAGGCCCAGGTTATGCCGCATGTGGATGATGGCGCCCGGCCAGTCCTTGGAATGGATACGCCTCTTGGCCATCACAAAATGGTATTGTGCAGGGTTCCACCTGCCCTCGACTAACCAACGCCGCAGTATTTTTTTCTCATCTTTGAAGAAATCCGGGTGAGGGATTTCCAGTCTGCGGTTGATCTCCTCGGACTCATAGAGCATCTGTAGTGCCCGCGCTGGATCGCCCTGTTCGCGGTACCACCATCCCAGACTGTTGAGCACCATCGCCTCGCCGCGCTCGTCTTTCAGGCGGCGCTCGATCACCAGGCTGTCCTCGAAGGACTGGCGCGCCTCGTCCATGCGCCCCTGGTCGCGCAGCACGCCGCCCAGGCTGTTGAGCACCATCGCCTCGCCGCGCTCGTTTTTTAAGCGGCGCTCGATCACCAGACTTTCCTCGAAAGCCTGGCGCGCCTCGTCCTGCTTCCCCGACGCAACCCATCGCTTGCCACGTTGCAGCAACAAGACGGCCGCCGACCACTGGCGACTGTCTTGGTCGAGGCGACCGTGGGCTGTTTTCAGAAGATTTTCGTGCCATTTCCCCAACGCGCTCTGCTCGACCAGACAGTTCAAGCCTTGCAAAACGGGGAGTTCGAAACGGCCGTGCGCGGCGAGGTATTCGGCCGCGAGGCAGACATCCGATTGTTCCGCGAGCAGTTGTTTCAGATCGTCACCCCGGGCTTCGGCCGAGTCTCGAAGCAGCGCCGCCATCGCCTGGGCATGCTGTCGCCGAGCCGATTCGGTCAAGCCCCAGTGCTCGGCCAAGCGACGGGCATAGTCGTCGAGCAGGGCATGAAAGCGATAGCGTGCGGTCTCCTGGTTCACATCGAGCAGGCTCAAACGCACGAGACGGGACAGCAAGAGTTGAGGCAGTGATCTGGCCATGGCCGCCGCCGCAGCTCGGATACCGAAATCTGCGGTTGCACAAACACTCAGGCAGGCGAAAGCGCGACGGTCAGCTTCAGGCAGCACCTCCAGACTGAGGGCGAACAGGCGGATCAGGTCCAGGTCCGCCTCGCCCTCCACGACCAATTCACGCAACGGGTCGCCGGTGTCATTGAGCCGGGTTAGGAATCGGGAAATGCGCCCGTTGACTACCGGGTCTTCGAGCAGGCGGCGTGTGGCGATACGCAATGCGAGGGGGAGGTTGCGCAAGACTTCAACAAGACCTATCAGTTCGCTCTCGGTCATGCCCTCCGGCCCGAGCGCGGATTCGATGTATTCACGCGCTTCAGGATCGGTAAGCGGCTCCAAGGGCAGGCAATGCTCCGCCGGCACGGCGAACTGGGCGAGCACGTCACGATTGCGGCAGGTGATCAACAGCGAAGATCGGCCACCCGGTTTGAGTGCCTTGAGCGCAGCCCCGTTTTCGAGGTTGTCCAGCAGGATCAGGCAATCCAGCGCCGCAAACCGTGTCTGCATGACCTGGTGCGGCGGGGCATCCTGTTCTTCGGGGGTCAGCGGCTGTCTTAGCGCGGTTGCCAGCCGAGCCACGACCGAGGCCGGATCGACGATGCCCCGCAGGTCGATACCCACCACCCCATCGGGGAAACGTTCCCGGCAAGTCTGGGCGAAATACACGGCCAGGCCGGATTTGCCCACGCCTGGCGAGCCATGAATCCCGGCAATATGGCCCCCCGCCAGTGGTTCACCTCCAGTCAACCAGCGGGTGAGCGCGTCCAGTTGTTCCTGCCTGCCGACAAAACCCTGGGTATCGACCGAGGGAAGAACGAAGGGGGCGTTCAATGGAACACCCACTTCCAGCAGGCGCCGCGCGGAAACCAGATCGGGTTCGGCGAGCAAATCGGCTATGACGTTGCCGGTCAGGATTTCGAGATGGGTGCCGTAGGTGTCTGCGCACCACTTGCGCAATTCGGTCTGTTCAGCGGTAGGGAAATCCGTTTCGCAGAAGTGGAATATCCAGTCTAGTTTGGGGCCTTTTTCGTGGATGGTGTGCACATCGCTTTTGACCTTGTCCTTTGGCTTCACGCGGCCAAGCGTGCAGGCAAAGACGATCCTGTCATTCGGCACCACACCGTTTTCTTGGCCCAATGCCTTGACGAGTTCGGGTGAGCTACCGGGGATGTTCTCGAAATCCCTGCCACGATCACCATGCCCAGCCACGAAGGCGCTGCGCCGAATGTTCGCGTGGATGCGGATACGGGCGAGTTCGGCGCATACCTCTTCGAACAATGCCTCGTCATTGTCCGATTGCAGCCGCCCGAGGCGCTCTCTGATGCTGTTACGCAATACGCCGTTCATCCGGAAACCTCAGTTGGCCGCACTCTGCCCACCTGGATGCCCGCACGGGGGCTTCCAATGGCGTTCACCCTCCGGGTGAAACCGCGCGGTTGCCGTAGGAGCGGGCTTGCCCGCGATACTGCGGCGGTTATCGCGGGCAAGCCCGCTCCTACAGCGCGGCCAAATGCGGTTTTAAAGCTCATATCTCCTGCCCCTGCTTCCCCGATCATTCCATCCCCTCCAGTATCCGCCAAACCCGATACTGGTCATTGCCCGTAGCCCCCAGGTGACGCGCCCAGTTCGCCCCGTTTTCACGGCCCAGGTCGGCGCGCAGTTGGCTCAGGGCCACGGGACGGGCGCTCAGTTCCAGGCCTCGCGCCAAGCCACTGGCCGCACCGCGCGGCACGCCCAGCAGGCGCAACGCCACCGAGCCGTCGTCGCCGACGCCGTAGAACACCCGCGCGGGCAGGTTGCGCAGGGTTTGTTGTTCGGACTCCGGGAGGGCGTCGAAACGGTCTTTGAAGGTCATGGTCTGGAGCGCGGCCAAGCCCCAGGAGGTGGTCTGGGCGAGTCTGCCGTAGAGATTGCGGCAGCATTCGGTGAGGGCGTGAGTTGGGTCGCGCTCCTTGCCCTTGCTGTCGGTGGCGAAATATTCCGTCGCCATGTCCGGCAGGCTGGCGCCGTTGACCCAGTCGCGCACCATGCGGGCGAGCAGGTTGCCGTCGCGTCCTCTTCCGCCGGTGGCCGCTTCCAGGTTTTCGCGCAATTCGGGCACCGCGAGAAGGACGCCCATGAGTTTCTGAAGGTCGCGGCCGTCACCGCTGAACAACCGATGCGGGTCCCAGGTGTCTTCGGTGATGCGCGCCTCGCCGAGCCGGGCCAGGGTGTTGCTGACGCTTTCCCAGGAGAAGCCGGTGCTGTCCACCAGTTTCAGAGGCTTGCCGGCCAGGCGGGCACCATAGCGTTGCACGGCGCCAAGCAGGCGTTGCGCCTGGGCGGGCGTGCGGCGGTGGAGGGTTTCGAAGCCCAAGGTGCCGCGCAATATCCGCTCGATTTCGCCGACGAAGCGGTCCGGGTCGCCGATCTGGCGGTAGGTGTGGGCGAGGTATTGGACGAAGGCCGACCATTCGGGCTGGTAGGAGAGGGTTTCCAGCTCCAGTGCCCGCCCTTCGGCGATGACCTGGGCAACCATGTCGATCAGGGTGGAATTGAGGGTTCTGACCTTACGTTCGACAAAGGTGCGCAATAGCTCGGCTTTTGCATCGTCGCTGGCGGCCAGGGCGACGATGCCGACGCTGCCTTGATCGACGCGGCCGGCGCGACCCGCCAGATTCCAGAAATCCGCCGCCGGCATGTCTTCGCCATAGGGGTATTGGTGGGCGGCGAGGACAACGCCGGCAACCGGGAAGTTGACGCCCTGGGCGACCGTGGTGGTGGCAACCAGGATGCGGATGCTCTCGCGTGACAACAACCATTCCATGAGCGTCTTGGCCTCATCCGGCAAGCCGGCGTGGTGGACACCGACCCCGTGGTCGAGCAGTTCGGGGAGGATGAAGTCGTTGCCGAGTTCCGCGCGCAGGAAGCGTTGGACCAGTTGTACGTCCGCGTTGGCGGCGGTGCGCTCGCCGCCGTGGCGGAAATTCTCGGCCAGTGACCAGGTGTGGGAAACCCGGCCCGCCAGCACGATCACCGGCCCGCGCTTCTTCAATTCTTCGGCGGTGGCGGCGGCGAGCTTGCTGGCGTTGCCCTTGGCCGCCGACCAACTCAATCCCAGCGGCCGGTTTTCTCCCAAGCCGAGGCGTTCCGGGATGGCCAGGGTCTGTCGGGTTGTGTGCAGTGTTTCCAGTTCGAGGCTGAACGCGCCGCGCTTTTTCCCCTGAACCGGCCGGCTGAGGACGATGGCCCGGTCGTTGGGTTGCCAGGCCAGGCCCAACTCGATGTCCTGATGGCTGTCCGGCGACAGCCAGCGGGCGATTTCTTTGGCGTTGTCGATGAAGGGGGTGAGGAGCAGGAACTGAGCGTAGCGGCATTCCTTGTCGATGGTGGAGAGCAACAGTTCCAGCTTGATGCCGCGCCTCGGCTGGCCGATGTTATGGGCCTCGTCCACGACCACCAGGGTCAAGGGCCGGTTGATCTTCTCCTCCCAGCCGCCGCGCAACATCAGGTCCAGTTTCTCGGGGGTGGTGACCAGGACGCGGAATTGGGAATCCCGCTCCCGGTCGGTCAACAGGCCGGCTTCCAGGCCGTCGATCTCCAGGGCCGGGCTGACCCGTTCCACGGTGATGCCCAGAGCCGCGAAGTCCTGGCGCAAACGGGTGCAGACCTGGCCGACCAGGGCGCGGGTGGGCGCCAGGTAGGCGATCCAGCCGCGCTCGCGTTCGAACTGGTTCAAGGCCTGGAGGATGCGGAATTCGGCGATGAAGGTCTTGCCGCTGGAGGTCGGCAGGTTGACCACCACCGAACGATGGCCGGAGCCGAGCAGGCCGGCCTCGCGCAGGGTGCGGCGCTGCGGCGGCAGCATTTCGAAGATGGGGCGGCCGGGCCGGCCTTGATGGCCGCGACCGACCAATTCTTCGACGAAACGGGTGACGCGCGAGTTGACCGCGCGAGTGACCGTCCAGATGGCGTTGTCCACCCGTTGCGCGGTGGTCCGCGCCAACATGCGGCTGAGGGTATCCAGTTCCACCAGTTCGCCCCTGGCGCAGGCGGTGAGGGCGCGGTCGAACTGGCCATCCAGTTGCGCGCGCACGTCGAAGCCGCCATCCACCTGGCCTTGTGTCGTGTATATCGCCAGGATTTCCGCCGCCTTGGCCAGGTGGTAGAGGGCGACCAGTTCCCAGGCTGCACCGCGCGCTTCCTTGCCCAGATTTTCCAGATAGGCCGCCTCGTGAGCCCGTTGCGCCTCGCGCAAGGCGACCACGCCTAGTTGAACCTTGTCGAGGTCTTGCCAGCCGTCCTTGCGGATCAGCCGCAGCCAGACATCGACCAGCGTGGCGATCACCCGCTCGCCCCAGGAATCCGAGGACAAAGGCAATTCCGGCCAGGGCGCCTCGCGCAGGATGCGGGCGGCATCGGCGCCCCGTTCGCCCAATACACCCAGGCAGGCCATGCGCAGACAGTGCTTGCCGGCCGCAAGCGGTTCCTTTGGGTAAGGCAGGGCGCGGATGAGCTGGAAGGCCTGGGCACTGTAGACACGCATATCGTCCAGGCGCGCTTCATCGTCCAGCGCGTCGAGCACCGCCAGTTCCAGGCCATCCAGGACGAAGGCCAGATCGTCATCGGGCAGCCCCGCGCCGCTCGCTTCCTGGCCGACTGCGGCGAACAGCAGGCGGCGCGCGGCTTCCGAGGCCGCGCCGTCCAGCCGTTCCTGCCCGATGCCTTCCAATATCCAGTTGCTCATGGCGTGCCTCCCCGAACGAGAAGCGGCCATTCACGGATAGGGAGGGGCAAATACCAGGCCTGCAAGGAAACGCGGGTAGGCGGAAAAATCGCTTCGGATAACTTCCTGGCGCGCATGGCCAGGTCGGCCTGGGCGGGCGAGGTATCCCGCATCAGCATGCCGTAGAGGACGAGCGCCTTGCCTCCGCTTTCCAGGTAATGGCGCGCCGCCTCCTGGTACAGGGGCCAATAGTCCGTGCCCTTGCAGCGGGCGTGCAACCAGGTGAGCAAGGAACGATGGATTTGGGTTTCCGTGGCGAGCCGGTCGAGTTGCTGGATATGCCCGTTCGTCCGGTCATGACATTGGGCGGACTATTGGCTTCCGAGGAACTCTTGGTTTCCCCCAGAAGCAGGTAGACCTGCTCATCCAGGCGAACGAAGCCGATCATGTCCGCGCCGGGAAGGCTGGCCTTGGGGGTGCGCTTGTCCCGTTCGGTATTCCAGGGCCAGACCGCGCCTTCGATATCTTCCAGCAGGCACTCAGCCAAAGCCTCACCGACCTGCCAGTCTTCATGGATCGTGGGGGCGGCCAATAAATCGGCCAATACATCCGAAGCCATGCCTGTGGTCACCAGGCCGCGCAGGTCGTCTTCGAAAGCGTGCTCGGCATCATCGAGACGCTCACGAACGGGACCACTCAAGTAAAGCCGGAACGACTCGGGGTCCACGATTTGCGCCCCCCTGACCGCTACGGTGCCATGTCGGTCTTGATAACGGATACGAAAATCCGGTGCGGACAAATCAGCCTCCCTTCCCGTTGGCGGTAATGCGGTTATCCGGCGCGACCTTGACGGACACCAACCACGCCGCAAAGCGCGCAGATCGGCCGGACTATTTGTCAGCCCAGCGCCGCGCAGACGATTTCCTGTGCCTCCTTGACGATGGCTTGCAGGTGTTCGGCGCTCTCGAAGCTTTCCGCGTAGATCTTGTAGATGTCCTCGGTGCCGGAGGGGCGGGCGGCAAACCAGCCGTTTTCCGTGGCCACTTTGAGGCCGCCGATGGAGGCGTCGTTGCCGGGGGCGCGAGTGAACTTGCCGGTGATCGGCTCGCCGGCCAGGGTGGCGGCAGTGACTTTTTCCGGGGTGAGCTGCTTGAACGCGGCCTTCTGTGCCGGGGTGGCGGCGGCGTCGATGCGCACGTAATACGGCGTGCCGTGCTGGGCGGCGAGTTTCTGGTAGTAGCGGCCGGGGTCTTCGCCGGTAACGGCGGTGATTTCGGCGGCGAGCAATCCCAGGATGATGCCGTCCTTGTCGGTGGTCCAGGCGCCGCCATTCATGCGCAGGAAGGAGGCGCCGGCGGATTCCTCGCCGCCGAAGCAGAAGCTGCCATCGAGCAGGCCGGCGGAGAACCACTTGAAGCCCACCGGCACTTCCATGAATTTGCGGCCGAGTCCGTTCACCACGCGGTCGATCAGGCCGCTGGAAACCAGGGTCTTGCCCACCGCCGCCGTAGCTGGCCATTGCGGGCGATGGGTGAGCAGGTAATGGATGGCCACCGCAAGGTAGTGGTTGGGGTTCATCAGGCCGATGGAGGGCGTGACGATGCCGTGGCGGTCGACGTCGGCATCATTGCCCCAGGCGATGTCGAAACGGTCTTTCAGCTTCACCAGGCTGGCCATGGCATAGGGGCTGGAGCAGTCCATGCGGATCTTGCCGTCGTGGTCCAGGGTCATGAAGGCGAAGGCGGGATCGACGTTGGGGTTCACCACTTCGATGTCGAGGCCGTATTTCTCGGCAATCGGCTTCCAGTAGGCCACGGCCGCGCCCCCCAGCGGATCGACACCGATCTTGAGACCCGCCTTGCGGATGGCTTCCATGTCGATGACGTTGCCCAGGTCGGCGATGTAGGGCGCGGCGAAGTCTTCCTGTTTCACCCGCGCCAGGGCCTGGTCGTAGGGCAACCGCTTCACTTCGCGGTTGCCGTCGGCCATCAGGGCGTTGGCGCGGTCCTCGACCCAGCCGGTGACGTCGGTGTCAGCCGGGCCGCCATTGGGCGGGTTGTACTTGATGCCGCCGTCGCGCGGCGGGTTGTGCGAGGGGGTGATGACGAGGCCGTCGCCACGGGTGGCGTTGACCACCTCGTTGTGCACCAGGATGGCGCGCGAAATCACCGGCGTCGGCGTGTAGCCGCCATCGGCCTGGATGCGGGTATCGACACCATTAGCGGCCAGTACCTCGATGGCGCTCTGCTGCGCCGGGGCCGACAGGGCGTGGCTGTCCATCCCCAGGAACAGCGGGCCGGTGATGCCGGCGCCGGCGCGGTATTCGCACACCGCCTGGGTGATGGCGAGGATGTGCGCCTCGTTGAAGCTCAGATTGAAGGCACTGCCACGATGGCCGCTGGTGCCGAAGGCGACACGCTGGGTGGCGACGCTGACATCCGGCTGATTGCGGTAGGCGGCCAGCAGTGCGGCCACGTCTATCAGGGAGTCAGCGGGCGCGGGAAGGCCGGCGAGGGGGTGGGGCATGCTGGGTCCTTTGAGTCGAGTTGGATAGGAATCGTGGAATTTTACGTCCGGGCGGCGCGGGTGATGGGTTTCGCTATCGCTCAACCCATCCTACGCGGCCCGCACGCGAATCTGAACGCCCAGGCACTCCACCACCTGGCCGGCGCGCACCTTGGCGGTCTTGCGGCTTTCCGGCTGGCCATCCAGGGTGACTTCACCGGCGGCGACCAGCGCTTTGCCACGGCCGCCACTGTCGGCGACGCCGGCCAACTTGAGCAGGTTGCACAGTTCGACAAATTCGCCACTCAATTCAAAATCAATGGTTTGCATTGTTTTTCAGATAATTCGGTTGAATGCTGACCGTGTCCTGTCCATCGGTAATCCAGATCTGGCCATCCTGGATGGTGCATTGCAGGCGCATGGTCCGCTGCGCCAGGGCAGCCAGCCCCTGGCTCTCTTCCGGCGCCAGATTGAGCACGGTGACGTTGTTGAGCTTGAGCAGTTTGGCGCGGTTCTGCTCCCACCAGTTCTCCGCAGTGCGACTGCCGTAGCTGATGATCAACACCTGATCCGCACGGCCACAAGCCTTGCGGACCCATTTTTCATCGGGCAGGCCGACGTCGATCCAGAGTTCGATGGCGCCGGTCAGATCGCGGTGCCAGAGATCCGGTTCATCGTCCACACCCATGCCTTTGGCGAAGCTGAGTTGTTCATGCGCATGCAGGACGAAGGCGAACAAACGCACCATCATGCGTTCGTCGGTTTCGGAGGGATGCCGGGCCAGCGTCAGGGTGTGCTCCGCGTAATAGTTGCGGTCCATGTCGGCGATCTGAACTTCAGCCTTGAAGATGGTTGCTTTGATGGCCATGAAAGTGCCGGGAGACATTACGGTCCCGCATGGTACAGAAAGCCCGCCGCGCCTACTGGTACATGTCTTTTGAAACCCTTGGTGAATAGCTACCAATTCACGGAAAACCGATTGACGCGGGCATTGGCGGGGCCTTAAGTTGCGTCGGCCGCTAATTACAGCGTGTTTTTTTGCACTGCACCCCCCCATTACGAGAGGAGACATCTCATGAAGCAAAAACTCGCAACCCTGGCTTTCGTCGGCCTGACCACTTTCGCCCTGTCCGCTTGCGGCAATGCCCCCGCCAAGACTGCCGAGGCGCCCAAGGAACCCGTCAAGTCCGCGCTCAGCGATGCCGCGCAACAGGCTCTGGACAAGGCCAGCGCCGACGTGAAAACCGCCAAGGCCAAGTTTGCCCTGTGGACCACCGCCGACAAGGCCTACAAGGACGCCATGGAAGCCGCCAAGGCTGGCAATAGCGATGCCGTGATCAAACAGGCCAAATTTGTTTCCGACCAGGTTGCACAGGGCATCGCGCAACTGTCCTACCCGTCCACCGAACTGAAGTAAGCGCTCCATGCTCCACCCCGGCGTTATCCTGCTGCTGGTGCTCTTGGCAACGCCTGCCGGGGCGGAAATCTACAAGTGGACCGACGCCCAGGGCAAAGTCCACTACGGTGACCAACCACCGTCCAGTACCCCCCCCAAACCGTTTCATCCAAAGACCAGCGAAGCCGCCGAAGCACGCGCGGCGGAAGCACGTCGCCAGGCAGCGGATCAAGCCGCGCGCAAGCGTCTGGAACAGGAAAAAGCGCGGGAAGCGGCAAGCAAGCAGCTCGCCGCCAGCAAGGAAGAAGCCCGGCGCAAGGCGGAAAATTGCCAACGCGCGCGCGCCAACCTGGAAATGCTGCAACGCGCGAACACGCGCCTCACCACAGTCGATACCCAGGGCCAGACACGGGTTCTCGATGCGGCGGCACGTCAGGCGGAAATGGAACGCGCCAATCAGACCATTTCGGAGAATTGCGCGAATTGAACGAGTAGCGCCGGCGTACCCGCAAGGGGTAGGCCGTGGTTGTAATGCCGCCGAAACCCCGGCGGCAACAACCACGCTCTCTCGCCGGCATCGTTTTTCTAATCAGACCTACGATGCCGGCGAGACGCCGGCGCTACAACTACTCCCCGCCACCCTTCTTCATCACTTTGCCTTCCGCCGCGCGCTGCTTGCGCACTTCCTTGGGGTCGGCAATCAGCGGCCGGTAGATTTCCACGCGATCCTTGTCGCGCACCACGGCGTCCAGCTTGGCGAGCTTGTTCCAGATCCCCAGCTTGTTTTGCGCAAGGTCGATTTCCGGGAACTCGGCGAGCAGGCCGGAACGCTCCACCGCTTCGCGCAGCGTGGCACCTTCGTTGAGAATGACCTGTGCGACCTTCTGGCGGTATTGCCGGCCGTACACCACTTCGACATGAATTTGAGCCGTCATCGTTGATAACCTAGCGCGCGCCGTAGACGTTTTCCGCCCGGTGCACAAAAGCGTCCACCAGGCTGTTGGTAATCATGCTGAACACCGGCCCCAATACTTTCTCCAGCAGGCTGCTGGAGAATTCGTAATGCAGTTCGAAATCGATCTTGCAGGCCGTGTCCGCCAACACTTTGAAATGCCAGGCGCCCTCCAGTTTGCGGAACGGCCCGCTTTTCAGGCGGATTCCCATTTCTTCGGGAATGCGCTTGGCGTTCTCGGTGGTGAAGTGCTGTTTTATATGCAGGTAATGCAGATGGATGGTCGCCTCGGTGACGTTTTCATCACGTCGCAGCAGTTCGGTGCCGCCGCACCAGGGCAGAAACTGGGGATAGTCCTCGACCCCATCGACCAGTGCGAACATTTCCGCCGCTGAGTAGGGGACCAGAACAGATTTAACGACTTTGGCCATCAGTGGAAGCAACGAGCTTGAGGGGCCGGTAAAATAGCACGAACCTAGTCCTCCACGCCGCCCCGCTGCCCCTCCCATGAGCATCATCGACAACAGACAAGTCTTCCACGAGTACTTCATCGAAGAACGCTACGAGGCGGGCATCGTGCTGGAGGGCTGGGAAGTGAAGGCCATTCGTGCCGGCCGCACGCAGTTGAAAGAAGCCTATGTCGTGGTGAAGCAGGGGGAAGTCTGGCTGATCGGCTGCCACATCAGCGCCCTGCCCACCGCCTCCACCCACATCCATCCGGACCCGACCCGCTCGCGCAAGTTGTTGCTGCATGCGCAGGAAATCAGGAAGCTGATCGGCAAGGTCAAGGTGGCCGGCTACACCCTGGCGCCGATCAACCTGCACTACACCAAGGGCCGCATCAAACTGGAAATCGGCCTGGCCAAGGGCAAGAAGCAGCACGACAAGCGCGCGACCGAGAAAGACCGCGAATGGCAGCGCGAGAAAGGCCGCATCTTGCGCGACAAATGAACCACTGCGCCGAAATCCCCACCGACGTTGCTACTCCACGTCGTAGAGAAAGCGTGGTAAGCATCGAAGGCCTGTTCGACTTCGACGACATCATCGACACCCGTTCGCCCGCCGAATACGCCGAAGACCACGCCCCCGGCGCCATCAACCTGCCGGTGCTGGACAACGAGGAACGCGCCCGCATCGGCACACTGCATAACCAGTCCTCCGCCTTCGACGCCAAGAAGGCCGGCGCGGCCCTGGTCTCGCGCAACATCGCGCAACATCTGGAAAGCCACTTCGCCGACAAGCCCAAAGCCTACCGCCCGCTGATCTACTGCTGGCGCGGCGGCAACCGCAGCGGCGCGATGACCACCGTGCTGCGCGCCATCGGCTGGCAGGCGGCGCAACTGGAAGGCGGCTACAAAGCCTATCGGCGCCATGTCATCGACGAACTGGAGCGTCTGCCCGGCCACTTCGATTTCCGCGTGGTGTGCGGCCCCACCGGCGTCGGCAAAAGCCGCTTCCTGCGCGCATTGCGTCAGGTCGGCGCCCAGGTGCTCGATCTGGAAGACCTGGCCGCGCACATGGGCTCGGTGCTGGGGGCTTACCCGGATCGTCCGCAGCCCTCGCAAAAAAGCTTCGAGAGCGGGGTATGGGACGCACTGCGCCGCTGCGACCCGGCCCGGCCGGTGTTCGTGGAATCCGAGAGCAAGAAGATCGGCAACCTGCAAACGCCGGAAGCGCTGCTCGGCCGGATGCGGGAAAGCGCCTGCCTCAACCTGAACGCCGACATCCCGGTGCGGGTGGAGATTTTGAGAGGGGAATACGCCCACTTCCTCGCCGACCCCGCTGCCCTCGGCCACAAGCTGGATTGCCTCCTGGAAATCCAGGGCCGTGCCCAAATCGAATCCTGGAAAGCCCTGGCCCATGCCGGGCAGTGGGACGAACTGGTGGCCGAACTTCTCATCAAACACTACGACCCCGCCTACACCCGCTCGCTGGGGCGCAACTTCACCCAGGCGGTCAATGCGGAAACGCTGACCCTGGCCACGGCATCGGAGGAAGCGATGCTGGCACTGGCGAAACAGGTAGGGTGCGCGGTATGAGCGCCCCTGTAGCGCCGGCGCTGATGAAGCCCCTACCCTTCGGTACCTCGCCGGCGTCTTTTGAACTCGCCGGCGAGGGCGCCGGCGCTACCTGCACCCTGGACCTGGCCATCGCCGGCATGACCTGTGCCGCCTGCTCTACCCGTCTGGAGCGGGTGCTCAACGCCCAGCCCGGCGTGGAAGCGCGGATCAACCTGGCGACCGAGAAGGCGCGTATCCGTTATCAGCCGGGCCTGATCGACGCGGCCGGCCTGCTGGCGGCGGTGGCGCGCGCCGGCTTCACCGCCAGCCCGATCACGGAAACCAGCCGCGCCGAGGAGAAGGCGCGCAAGGCCGCCGAATACCACCAGGAACTGCGGGTGTTCGTCATTTCCGCGCTGCTCACCCTGCCCCTGCTGGCGCAGATGATCCCGATGCTGGCCGGTGCGCACCATGTGTCCTGGATGCCGCCCTGGCTGCAATGGCTGCTCGCCACGCCGGTGCAGTTCTGGGCGGGAAAACGCTTCTATACAGGCGCCTGGAACAGCCTGCGCGGCGGCGGCGCCAACATGGATGTACTGGTCGCCCTGGGCACCAGCGCGGCGTATTTCTTCAGCGTGTACATGGTCTTTCTCGGCGGCCCCCTCTACTTCGAGGCCAGCGCCGCTGTGGTCACCCTGGTGCGCCTGGGCAAATTGCTGGAAGCGCGCGCCAAATCGCGCACCTCGGGCGCCATCGAACAACTGATCGGCCTGCAACCGCGCACGGCGCGGGTGGAACGCAAGGGCGAGGCGGTGGAAATCGAAGCCGCTCTCCTGAAAGCCGGCGACATCGTCCTGGTGCGGGCCGGCGAGCGCATTCCGGTCGATGGCATGGTGCGGGATGGCGCCTCCAGCGTCGATGAAAGCCTGCTGACGGGGGAAAGCCTGCCGCTGGCCAAACGCGCAGGCGACCGTGTCCATGCCGGCACCCAGAACCTCGACGGCCTGCTGCGGGTGCGCGCGGAAGGTGTCGGCGCCCACACCCAGTTGATGGAAATCGTGCGCCTCACCGAAGCCGCGCAAGGCTCCAAGGCGCCCATCCAGAAACTCGCCGACCAGATCTCCGGCGTCTTCGTGCCCATCGTCATCGTCATCGCCCTGGCCACCTTCGCCGGCTGGTGGCTGGCCAGCGGCGACTTCACCCAAAGCCTGATCCCCGCCGTCGCCGTCCTGGTCATCGCCTGCCCCTGCGCCTTGGGCCTCGCCACCCCGACGGCGGTGATGGTCGGCCTGGGACGCGGCGCGCAACTGGGCATCCTGGTGCGCTCGGCGGAGGCACTGGAACGGGCGGAGAAACTCTCGGTGCTGGCGCTGGACAAGACCGGCACCCTGACCGAGGGGCGTTTGGCGCTGCTGGGTATCGCAGCGGAAGGCGGACTAAACGACGACGCCGCCTTGCGCCTGGCCGCATCGCTCGAACAAGGCAGCACCCACCCCCTGGCGCTGGCCCTGCTGGAAGCCGCCAAAGCGCACGGCCTGGCCCTGGCGCCGGTCACCGCGTTCGCCAATGCACCCGGCGACGGCGTCAGCGGCGAGGTGGAAGGCCACCGCCTGCGCCTGGGCACCCAGGAGTGGGCCACGCCCGCAAGCCAACCAGGTAGCCAACCACGTAGCCCGGATGCAGCGCAGCGGAATCCGGGGTCTTTGGTCGAGGGGAGCGCCGAATCCCCGGATTCCGCTGCGCTGCATCCGGGCTACGATCCTGGCGCAACCGCCATCTGGCTCGCCGACGAAACCACCCTCCTCGCCCGCTTCAGCCTTGCCGACCGCCTGCGCCCCAGCTCGACCGCCGCCGTTGCGCGCCTTGCAGGGCTAGGCATCCGCGCCATCATGCTGACCGGCGACCAGGAAGCCGCAGCGGCCGCCATCGCCCGCGAAGCCGGCATAGCCGAATGGCGCGCTCGCGTGAAACCGCAAGACAAGGCCGCCGCCGTCGCCGCGCTGAAAGCCGAGGGCCAGGTGGTCGGCATGGCCGGCGACGGCGTCAACGACGCCCCGGCCCTGGCCAGCGCCGACGTCAGTTTCGGCATGGCCGCCGGCTCCGACATCGCCCTGGAAGCCGCCGACATCACTCTGATGCGCTCCGACCTCAACGGCGTCGCCGATGCGGTGGCGCTGTCCCGCGCGGTCATGAAAAAAATCCGCCAGAACCTGTTTTTCGCCTTCGCCTACAACGTGCTGGCCCTGCCCCTGGCCGCCGCCGGCATGCTCAACCCGGTCATCGCCGGGGCGGCGATGGCGCTTTCTTCGGTCTCGGTAGTCGGCAACTCGCTGTTGCTCAAACGCTGGAAACCCCCAGCCACCACGAAACCGTAGGGTGGATAAGCGCAGCGCATCCACCCATTCCGTGCCGCCGATGGTGGATGCGCTTCGCTTATCCACCCTACCCCTACCCTCCCCACTCTTCACGACCATGCACATCGGCATCCCCAAAGAAATCAAGGACCACGAATTCCGTGTCGCGGCCACCCCGGCGGGCGTGGCGGAAATGGTGCGCGGCGGCCATACGGTCACCCTCCAGGCCAACGCCGGCAGCGCCGTGGGTTTTGACGATGCCGCCTACCGCGCGGCGGGTGCCTGCATCGTTGACTCGGCCGCCGAGGTTTACGCCGCCGATCTGGTGTTCAAGGTCAAGGAGCCGCAACCCGATGAAGTTGCCTGGCTGCGCCCCGGCCAATGGCTGTTCTGCTACCTGCATCTCGCCGCCGCACCCACGCTGGCACGTGCCCTGCTGGACAAGGGGGTGACGGCGCTGGCCTTTGAAACCGTGCTCGACAAAGGCGGCCACACCCCCTTGCTGGCGCCGATGTCGCAGATCGCCGGCCGCCTCGCCATACAAGCCGGTATGCAGGCGCTGGAAATGAAGCACGGCGGGCGCGGCGTGTTGCTTTCCGGCGTACCCGGCGTGGCGCCCGCGCGGGTGGTGATCCTGGGCGGCGGCATGGTCGGCGCCAACGCCGCCCGCCTCGCCATTGGCCTGGGCGCGGACGTGACCCTGCTGGACCGTAGCGCCGAACGCCTGCATGCCCTCGACGACCACTACGGCGGCCGCCTGAAAACCCGATATTCGCATGAAGACAGCATCGCGGAATGCCTGGAAGGCGCCGATCTGGTGGTAGGCGCCGCCTACATCCACGGCCGCCGCGCACCGCGCCTGATTAGCCGCGAACTGCTGCGCACCATGCCGCGCGGCGCCGCCCTGGTGGATGTCGCCATCGACCAGGGCGGCATGGCGGAAACCTCCCGCCCCACGACCCATTCCGACCCTTTCTATGTGGAAGAAGGCATCGTCCACTACTGCGTCGCCAACATGCCCGGCGCGGTAGCGCGCACCGCCACCCTGGCCCTGGCCGAAGCCACCCTGCCCTACCTCCATCGCCTCCTCGCCAACCCCCGCGCCGCGCTGGAAGCCGACCCCGGCTTCGCCGCCGGCCTCAACCTCGCCGCCGGCCACCTCACCCACGCCGGGCTGGCCCAGGATCTCGGCGAAGCGGCGGCGGACTGGCATGCCCTGATTCCAGCCTGAACATCAAACCAGCAGCGTAGGTTGGGCAAAGCGAAGCGTGCCCAACAACCCGTCGCCATGTTGGGCACGCTTCGCTTTGCCCAACCTACGACTGCTGAGGCCGCTTGCGAATCAGAAAACATTCAAACCAGCCTGAACGGATGACTCCCCTGCCAACGCGACAACGCTTCACCGCCTGCCTGCTCATAGCCCTGCTCATAGTCCTGCCCTCGGCCCCGCTCCACGCCGCGCCGCCCGGCGCATTCCCCGGCTTTTCCCAGGTCAAGGCGGCCTGGCATTCCTCGGAAGTGCGCTTGCTCGACCGCCACGGCGAACTGCTTCAGGAACTCCGGATCGACCCGAGTATCCGGCGCACCGCCTGGACCCCGCTGGCGGAGGTTTCCCCCGCACTGATTGCCGCTGTCCTGCGTGCCGAGGACCGGCGTTTCTTCGAGCATGCCGGGGTCGACTGGCTGGCGGCGGGCAAGGCGGCGTTGAGCAATTGGCTGAGCGCGAAGCCGCGCGGGGCTTCCACCCTGACCATGCAGCTCGCCGCGCTGCTGGATGCGCAGTATCGCGCCAGTGCCGGGCGCCGCGACGTGGCTGAGAAATGGCGGCAGATGCAGGCGGCGCGCGAACTGGAACAAGGTTGGCGCAAGGCGGACATTCTGGAGGCTTACCTCAACCTGGCGCCGTTCCGGGGCGAGCTGACCGGCATCGACGCCGCCGCGCGTGGCCTCTTCGATAAGCGCCCCGCTGGTTTGAGTGATGCCGAATCGCTGATTCTGGCAACCCTGATCCGCGCCCCAAACGCCAAGCCTGGCGAAGTGGCAAAGCGGGTGTGTGCGCTGGCGGCCGGCCGGCCGGTGATGGCGGATTGCGCCGCGCTCAAGGCGCTCACGCTCAATACCCTGAGCGGACGCTACCCCATCGTCGCGGCGGCAAATTGGGCGCCGCATCTGGCGCGTCGGTTGATGGGCGACAAACAACCAAGTGATACCCGCAGCAGTCTTGACGCCGGCTTGCAACGCCATGTGCTTGCCACGCTCAAGCAGCAGCTTGCCCATCTGGACGGGCGCGAGGTGAGCGATGCCGCCGCGCTGGTGCTCGACAACGCCAGCGGCGAAGTGCTGGCCTATGCCAGTGCCGGCACAAGTGCATCGGTCTCGCCGGAGAGTGACGGGGTGCAGGCGGCGCGCCAGGCTGGCTCGACGCTGAAACCCTTTCTTTATGGCCTGGCGCTGGAAAAGGGCCTGCTCACCGCGGCTTCGGCACTGGAAGATGCGCCGCTGTCGATCACCACGGCGGGCGGCCAATACGCGCCGCAGAACTATGACCATGTGCATCGCGGCCTGGTCAGCGTGCGCACCTCCCTGGCCGGCTCGCTCAACATTCCCGCCGTGCAGACCCTGAAGCTGGTCGGCCTGGAACCGTTCGCCGCGCACCTGGTGCGCTTCGGCTTTGCCGGACTGACGGAAGACGCGGATTTCTACGGCTACGCCCTCGCTCTGGGCAGCCTGGATGTGACGCTGGAACAAGCGGCCAACGCCTATCGCGCACTGGCCAACGGCGGTGTTTACTCGCCGCTGCGCTTCACGCCGAGCACGAAAAACACCGCCACGCGCCGCGTGCTAAGCCGGGAATCCGCTTTCCTGGTCGGCGACATCCTGGCCGACCGGCAGGCTCGCGCCGTTACCTTCGGCCTGGAAAATCCGCTCGCCACGCGCTTCTGGACGGCGGTGAAGACCGGCACCAGCAAGGACATGCGCGACAACTGGTGCATCGGTTTCTCGTCGCGCTACACGGTGGGCGTCTGGGTCGGCAATTTCTCCGGCGCCCCCATGCACGACGTCTCCGGCATCAGCGGCGCCGCCCCCGCCTGGGCGGCGATCATGCAACGGCTGCACGCAGAGTCGCCTTCGCTGCCGCCCGATCCACCCAGGGGGCTGTTGCGCAAACGCTTCCAGCCACCCGGCGAGGCGCTCCGGCGCGAATGGTTCCTGCCCGGCAGCGAGCCGGCCGGCGCCTCCTGGAACGCGGCGACCCCGCCGCCGGAGATCGTCAACCCCGGTGACGGCGGCATCCTGGCGCTCGACCCGGACCTGCCGCAGACGCGCCAGCGCCTGCTGTTCCAGGCCAGCCACGCCCCGGTCGGCGCCTGGTGGCAACTCGATGAAATCCGGCTGGAGACGCCGGATTGGCCGCTGGAACGCGGTCGCCATGCGCTTTCCCTCAAGGACAAGGATGGCCGGCTGCTGGATCAGGTGCGGTTCGAGGTGCGTTGAATCCAAGAACCGCAATTGGCCGCATCGTAGGAGCGGGCTTGCACCCGCAAGGGGCACGCCGGATTCGTAAAGCCGCTGAAGCGGCAACGACTCCGCTGCCCGCGATAGCCACCGTCGCATCGCGGGCAAGTGAGTGAGTAGGATGGGTTGAGCGATAGCGAAACCCATCATGGCATCGGGCGTGGGGAGTTGATGGGTTTCGCTATCGCTCAACCCATCCTACGCAGGCTCACATCCAAATAACCCATAGTTTCAGTCAACTATTGCCGCATCCCGGCCGCACCCGTAAAATTGCGCGGTCTTGTAAGCAGACACCTACTAATCACGGAGAAACAGCACATGGAACATCAACTGCCCGCCCTGCCCTACGCCAAAGACGCCCTCGCTCCGCACATGAGCGCCGAGACCTTCGATTACCACTATGCCAAGCACCATCAGGCCTATGTCACCAACCTGAACAACCTGATCAAGGGCACCGATTTCGAGAGCAAATCCCTCGAAGACATCGTCAAGACCGCCCCCGCCGGCGGCATCTACAACAACGCCGCCCAGGTTTCCAACCACACCTTCTTCTGGAGCTGCATGAAGCCGAATGGCGGTGGCGCCCCCGCCGGCGCCCTGGCTGATGCGATCAATGCCAAATGGGGTTCGCTGGACGAATTCAAGAAAGCCTTCCAGACCAGCGCCGTGGGCAACTTCGGTTCCGGCTGGACCTGGCTGGTGAAGAAGGCCGACGGTTCCATCGACATCGTCAACATGGGCGCCGCCGGCACCCCCCTGACCACCGCCGACAAGCCGCTGCTGTGCGTGGACGTGTGGGAACACGCCTACTACATCGACTACCGCAATATGCGTCCCAAGTTCGTGGAAACCTTCCTGAACAGCCTGGTCAACTGGGACTTCGCCGGCGCGAATTTCGCCTGAGCGATACCTGGTAACGAAAAAGCCGCGCACTGCGCGGCTTTTTTTCGCCTTGCGTCGGGGCATGGGTATGGGCCGTAGCCCACATTTAACCCACATTTAACAACCCACCAAAAAAAACCCTTTATAAATCAGTCCACTACGACTGATCGCCCCCCCCGTCAGGCACTACAACCGCGTCATCCGCCGTTCAAGCGACGGATCGCACGGTGCCTCCCGGCAGCGGATCGATCCCCAGTGCCGTGTAGATCGACTGCAAGGCCGTCTCCGGGCGGGTGGCCTTGCGTACATGCAGGGTGCGGCCATCCTTGCGGGTGAAGCTCGCCGTCACCCGGCGTTGTACCGACAGCGTCTCGCGCAGAC
>JAUYFG010000104.1 GCA_030690985.1 Pseudomonadota bacterium | reverse complement strand
CATTGAATTACCGTCATTCCCGCGCAGGCGGGAATCCAGTGTGTTCATCAAATCAGTTTTTTAACGGCCTGATTAGACGGAGGAATCTGGATTCCCGCCTGCGCGGGAATGACGGCTGAAGGTCAGAACAAATTTGCCGTGGCATGGGGTGCCTTTCCCGTTGCGAGACAGGGAACACTGTGCCAGTGTGTCGGCGTTTTAGAATTGGTCTGAAAACACCACTACCTGACCAGAGACGTCCAGGAGCAACAAGACAAGTGAGCCAAGAGAACCCCCAAGCGATATTGATGAAAGCGCGCGTGCTGGCGGTGGAGGACGACGCCATTACCCGCGTGCAATTGCAGCGCATGCTGTCGCACATCGTCACGGAAGTCCGGGTCGCCGCCGATGGGGCCGAAGGTTTGGCGCTATGGCGCGAGTGGCGCCCCGATCTGGTGGTCACCGACATCATGATGCCGGTGATGAATGGCCTGGACATGAGCCAGGCGATCAAGGCGGAGGAACCGGAAACGCAGATCATCGTGGTGTCTTCCTCCTCCGAAGTGGAACACCTGCGCCAGGCCCTCGACATCGGCATCGATCGCTATGTTTCCAAACCTGTGGATGAATGCCTGCTGCATGACGCCATCGGCAAATGCCTGCGCGACTTGCTGCGTCTGCGTGATTTGCGCATGGCCCGCCTGGTGTTCGAAGCGGCGGGCGAGGGCGTGGTGGTGACCGACACCAAGGGCGTCATTCTCGCGGTCAACCCGGCCTTCTGCGAGATTTCCGGCTATCGCGAGGACGAGGCGCTGGGCCGGACCCCGGCCATGCTCTCCTCCGGCCACCATGATGCGGAGTTCTACCGGCACATGTGGGAAAGCCTGCGCGGCCTGGGGCGCTGGTCGGGGGAGATACTCAATCGGCGCAAGAGCGGCGAGATTTACCCGGAGTGGCTGTCCATCGTGGCCGTGGATGAACCCGGCATGCACACGACGCGCTACATCGGCCTGTTTTCCGACATCACCGAGCGTAAACGCGAGGAAGAACGCATCCGCCGCCTGGCGCATTACGATGTGCTGACCGGCCTGCCCAACCGCGTCCTGTTCGCCGACCACATGCAGCGCGCCCTGGCCCGCGTGCACCGGCGCAATGGCCAGATGGCCGTGCTCTATGTGGATCTGGACCGCTTCAAACCGGTCAATGATCGCTATGGCCATGCCTTCGGCGATCAGGTACTGACCGAAGCCGCGCGCCGCATGGCGGCCTGCATGCGCGATACCGACACCATCAGCCGGCGCGGTGGCGATGAATTCGTCGCCACCCTGGAAGCCCAGGACGCCAAGGACACCGCCGCCCAGGTCAGCCGCAAGTTGATCGAAGCGATATCGCAGCCTTATCTGATCGAGGGTCGGCAGGTTTCCATCGGGGCCAGCATCGGCGTGGCGATCTATCCCGATGATGGCGCCGATGCGGAGGATCTGCTGGCCTCGGCGGATGCCGCCCTCTACACCGCGAAACAGGATGGTCGCGGCGACTTTCGTTTTTACCGCAGCGAAGACCAGCGCGAGGTCGAGGCGCGCCTTTCCCTGGATGACGCGCTGCGGCGCGGTCTGGCCGAAGATCGTTTCCAACTGCGCTACCTGCCGGAAATCTGCCTGCACCATGGCCGGGTGGATCGACTGGAAGCCTTGTTGCGCTTCCGCCACCCCGAGGGCGAAATCATGGATGCACGCCACTTCATGGCGCATGCGGAAAAACTCGGCATTACCCAGGAATTGGGCCGGTTGACGCTGCACCAGGCGGCTCGCGCCATTGCCACGCTCAGCACCGCGTTTCCCGATTTGCCGGCGGCATCCCGTCCCGGCCTCACCCTCGACCTGTCCGCCCAGCAACTGGCCGGCATGGCGGATGTGCAAGACGTGCTCGGGCTGCTGCGCAGCAACAACTTGCCGGCGGATGCGGTCACTTTCGAGTTCCCCGAGAGCGCCGTCACCGGCAACGAGGCCGGACTCGCCAATCTGCACGCGCTGGCCGAGGCCGGCCTGCAATTCGCGCTGGACGATTTCGGTGCCGGTTTCTGTTCCTTCAGCCTGTTGCAGCAACTGCCGCTGACGGCGATCAAGATCGATCTGTTTTTTATCGAGGAAATCGAGACCAACCCGCAAAGCCGGGAACTGGTCGCCGCCCTCATCGCCTTCACCAAGCGCCTGGGCATCCGCACCATCGCCGAAGGCGTGGACAGTCCCGGCCAACTCGCCTTCCTGCGCGAAAATGGCTGCGATGCCGCGCAAGGGTTCCTGTTCGGCGAACCGCTCACCGCCGAAGAGCTGGCGCCCTACCTGCGCGAGCGGGCCTGGCGGCAATGGTTTGATTGAGTTCGGATGGCCGGCAGAGCCGGAACCAAACAGCCCGCGTAGCCCGCGTAGGATGTGGTGAGCGCCGCGAACCGCATCAACCACGGTCGCGCCATTTGATGCGGTTCGCTGCGCTCACCACATCCTACGGCCCTGCGCGAAAATGGCTGCGATGCCGCGCAAGGGTTCCTGTTCGGCGAACCGCTCACCGCCGAAGAGCTGGCGCCCTACCTGCGCGAGCGGCCCTGGCTCCAGTGGTTCGATTGATCTGCGTAGGATGGGTTGAGCGCAGCGCCGTAGGTTGGGCAAAGCGAAGCGTGCCCAACAGCGCGACGGTTCGTTGGGCACGCTTCGCTTTGCCCAACCTACGTCACTACCGGTAGTGGGTGGGTGTGTTAACCGGATAAGCACGGTTCGATTGATCTGCGTAGGATGGGTTGAGCGCAGCGAAACCCATCACCCCGCTAACCACCGCCATGATGGGTTTCGCTACCGCTCAACCCATCCTACCTGGCTCCTACGGCGCCGTAGCCGCACAAATATCTGCCGGAAATAGCTCAATTGCCTGATCTATTGACCATTCTCAGCGCCCAATCAGATGCGTAAGATGCGAGCCGCTACGCAAAGTAGCTTGCAAAAAAGGAGATTACCTATGAAATCTATCGTTATCGCTGCTGCCGCTGCTCTGGCCCTGACCGCTGGTGTTGCTTCCGCTGACCAGGCCCTGGCTCAGAAAAGCGCGTGCATGAGCTGCCACCAGCTGGCCAAGAAAGTGGTCGGCCCTGCCCTCAACGATATCGCCAAGAAGTACAAGGGCGATGCCAAAGCTGAAGAGCATCTGGTCAACGTGATCAAGAAGGGTGGCAAGGGCGTTTGGGGCCCGGTTCCCATGCCGCCGCACCCGCAAGTGTCCGACGACAACGCCAAGAAGCTGGCTGTCTGGGTTCTCTCCCTGTAAGCCCGCCTTTCAAGGCACGAAAGCCGGGTTCGCCCGGCTTTTTTTATGCCCACCTCTTCGTACCGCCCCCCCCTCATGGCCGATCAAGCACTCCTCCCTGTCACCCTGCTCACCGGTTTTCTCGGTAGCGGCAAGACCACGCTGCTGAATCATCTGTTGCGGCATCTGCCGCTCACCGCCGTGGTGATGAACGAGTTCGGTGAGGTCGGCCTGGATCATCAATTGCTGGAGGAAACGCGCGGGCCGCTGGCGCTGCTGTCCGGCGGCTGCATCTGCTGCCAGGTGCAGGGCGCGCTGGCGCCGACCCTGAAGAATCTCTACATGGGACGGCGTGACGGCAAGCTGCCGCCGTATGAACGCATCCTCATCGAGACTACCGGCATCGCCGACCCGGCGCCGATCCTCGATACCCTGCTCAGTGACCGCTGGATCGCCGCGCGGCACAAGCTCGATGGCGTCGTCACCACGGTGGACGCAGTGCTCGGCGCCGGGCAACTGGACAGCCATTACGAGGCGGTGCGCCAGGTGGCGGTGGCCGACCGTCTGCTGCTGACCAAGCGCGACCAGGCCGATGGCGATTCGGTGGCTGCCCTGCGCGCGCGGCTGCATGAACTGAATCCCGCCGCGCCGATTCTCGATGTGCTGAACGGCGTCGTCGACCCGGCGCTGATTACCGGCCTCGGCTTGTTCAGCACCTCCGGCAAGCTTCCTGATGTCGCGCAGTGGCTGGCGCACCAGCGTTACCGGCCAGCGGCGCGTTCCCTGCTGGGCGGCAGGGCGCGGCCCGCCGAAGCGGCGCTGCACGACGAACGCATCCGTGCCTTCAGCCTCACCTTCGACGAGCCGCTCGACTGGGCCGGGGTGTCTTCCGCGCTGGACATGCTGCAAGCCTTCAAAGCAGCCAACCTGCTGCGCATGAAGGCCATCGTCAACGTGAAAGGCAAAGCCAATCCGGTGGTGCTGCACGGTGTACAGCACATTTTCTACCCGCCCGCCGAACTGCCGGCCTGGCCCGATGCAGACCATCGCAGCCGCTTCGTGTTCATCACCGCCGACCTTGATGAGGCTTTCGTCGCCAAGCTGCTGGACGACTTCACCCAGGCGGCGGGAGTGGGCCGCTAACGGGCATGGTGGCCCCGCCGCCCCGAATGATGAAACCGGACGCCCCTGTAGCGCAGCCCGCGTAGGGCGGATGAGCCGGCGGCTTTTTGCCGGCGTTATCCGCCGAATGCCAACATACGGCGGAAGGCGCGATAAAGCCGCTTTTCCGCCCTACGCGGGCTATCGGCGCCGTGGACATAACGCCTGCGCTACAGAGGCGTGGTTGTTTCACGCTAACGGGCTCCTTATTCCCTCACCGGCCGCTTCGCCAGCTTTCGTTGCAAGGTGCGCCGGTGCATTTTCAGGGCGCGAGCGGTGGCGGAGAGGTTGCCGTCGTTTTCTGCCAGCACTTTCTGGATGTGTTCCCACTCCAGGCGATCCACCGACATCGGCTCCTCCGCCGGCAACACCGCCGCGTCGCCTTCCTCGCGCCCGAGCGCGGCGAGGATTTCCTCGACACCGGCCGGTTTCGCCAGGTAATGCACCGCGCCCAGCTTGATTGCCTCGACCGCCGTGGCGATGCTGGCATAGCCGGTGAGCAGGAGGATGCGCAGTTTCGGGCTGGCGGCCTTGAGCGGGGCAATCAGGCGCAGACCGGAATCGGTGGCCAGACGCAGGTCCAGCACGGCGGCATCGAAATCACCCTCCGCCGCCAGCGCAAGGGCGGTTTCACCGTCCTGCGCCTGGACCACCACCTGACCGCGCCGGCTCAGTGCCTGCGCCAGCGCCTCGGCGAACACCGGGTCGTCGTCCACCACCAGGATGCGCCAGGCATTCATCCTAGAAACGGCAGTTGACTGCGTCTTGGCCACCGGGATGCCTCATGGTTACAGGTTCACCGTTTGGGTGTATCCACGTAGCGGCCGTAGGAGCGGGCTTGCCCGCGATTGGCGGCGGCTATCGCGGGCAGCGGAGTCGTTGCCGCTTCAGCGGCTTTACGAATCCGGCGTGCCCCTTGCGGGTGCAGCGGAGTCGTTGCCGCTTCAGCGGCTTTACGAAT
>JAUYFG010000103.1 GCA_030690985.1 Pseudomonadota bacterium | reverse complement strand
CATTGAATTACCGTCATTCCCGCGCAGGCGGGAATCCAGTGTGTTCATCAAATCAGTTTTTTAACGGCCTGATTAGACGGAGGAATCTGGATTCCCGCCTGCGCGGGAATGACGGCTGAAGGTCAGAACAAATTTGCCGTGTACTGAATGCTTCAGGGCTTTAATTCATTCCAGGTTTATCTGTAGAATGCGCGGTTTGTTGGGCCGGCAAGCTGTTTACTCGACCTGAATATCCGAAATCGGGTGCGCAGCCGGCGAAAATTTCATCCCTCAGGCAGGACAGACGTTATGAGCGACAAGAGCGTTGATACCTCCAAGCGCCGCTTTCTGGTGATCATGGCTTCGGCGGCGGGTGGCGCGGCTACCTTGGCCGTTACGGCCCCCTTGGTCATGAGCATGATGCCGAGCGCGCGCGCGAAAGCCGCTGGTGCGCCGGTGGAAGTGGATATAAGCAAGATCGAGCCAGGCATGCTCCTGGCCGTGGAATGGCGTGGCAAGCCGGTTTGGGTGGTCAATCGCAGCAAGGAAATGCTTGATCTGATGGCCAAACATGACGGCAAGTTGACCGACTCCGCATCGGAAAACGCCGCGCAGCAGCCCGATTACTGCAAGAACCCGCACCGCTCGATCAAGCCTGAGTACCTGATTGTCGTCGGCATCTGCACCCACCTGGGCTGTTCGCCGACCTTCCGCAAGGAAGTGGGGCCCGCTGACCTGGGTAGCGATTGGCCGGGCGGCTGGTTCTGCCCTTGCCACGGTTCGCGTTTCGATCTGGCCGCGCGCGTGTTCAACGGCTCGCCCGCGCCGACCAACCTGGTCATCCCGCCGCACCAATACCTGTCCGACACCAAAGTGCTGATCGGTGTGGACCAGGGCGTCGCCGCCTGATTGCAAAGAGGGACTTGAACAATGGAAAAACTGCTTAACTGGGTGGATGAGCGTTTCCCGCTCACCGCCAGCTACAAGGCGCATCTGTCCGAGTACTACGCGCCGAAGAACTTCAACTTCTGGTACTTCTTCGGCTCTCTGGCGCTGTTGGCGCTGGTGATTCAGATCGTCACCGGCATTTTTCTGACCATGCATTACAAGCCGGATGCGGCCATGGCTTTCGCCTCCGTCGAGTACATCATGCGCGACGTGGATTTCGGCTGGCTGATCCGCTACATCCACTCCACCGGCGCTTCCATGTTCTTCGCGGTGGTCTACCTGCATATGTTCCGTGGTCTGATCTACGGCTCCTACCGCCAGCCGCGCGAACTGATCTGGTTGTTTGGCGTGATCATCTACCTGGTGCTGATGGCCGAAGCTTTCACGGGCTACCTGCTGCCCTGGGGCCAGATGTCCTACTGGGGCGCCCAGGTGATCGTCAACCTGTTCGCCGCCGTGCCCTTCATTGGTGAAGACTTGTCGACCTGGATACGCGGCGATTATGTGATCGGCGACGCTACCCTGAACCGCTTCTTCGCCTTCCACGTGATTGCTCTGCCCCTGGTGCTGCTGGGCCTGGTGGTCGCGCACCTGGTGGCGCTGCACGAAGTCGGCTCCAACAATCCGGACGGCATCGAAATCAAGAAGCTGAAAGGCGAAGACGGCCATCCGCTGGACGGCATCCCGTTCCACCCGTATTACACGGTGAAGGACATTCTGGGCGTGGTGGTCTTCCTGATCGTGTTTGCCGCCATCGTGTTCTTCGCCCCAGAAATGGGCGGCTACTTCCTGGAAGCCAACAACTTCATCCCGGCCGATTCGTTGAAGACCCCGGAGCACATCGCCCCGGTCTGGTACTTCACCCCCTACTACGCGATCCTGCGTGCGGTGCCGCCGATGTTCGGCTCCACATTCCCGGGCGTGTTGGCGATGGGCGTGGCCGTGCTGATCTTCTTTGCCCTGCCCTGGCTGGACAGGTCGCCGGTCAAGTCGATCCGCTATCGCGGGCCGAAGTTCAAGATCGCCCTGACCTTGTTCGTGATCGCTTTCGTCGGCCTCGGCGTATTGGGTATTCTGCGCGTCACGCCGCTCTACACTTTGATTTCGCAAATTTTGACAGTGGTGTATTTCGCGTTCTTCCTGCTCATGCCCTGGTACACCAGGAACGATTCGACCAAGCCGGTTCCGGAAAGGGTGACCCAATGAAAAAGTTCCTCTTCCTGCTCCTGGCGTGGCCGACGGCCGCATTCGCCTCCGCTGCCGTCCACCTCGATCATGCCCCGGTCAACTTGAACGATCAGGAATCACTCCAGCGCGGCGCCCGTGTATTCGTGAACTACTGCCTCAACTGCCATAGCGCCGGTTACATGCGTTACAACCGCATGCAGGACATCGGCCTCTCCGAGGCGCAGATCAAGGACAACCTGCTCTACGCCGCCGACAAGCCGGGCGAACTCATGCAGGTGGCCATGCGTACTACCGATGCCAAGGCCTGGTTCGGCGCCCCGCCGCCCGACCTGTCCGTCATCACCCGTTCGCGTGGCGCCGATTGGGTCTACACCTATCTGCGTGGTTTCTACCGTGACGACACCCGGCCTCTGGGCTGGAACAACACGGTATTCGACAAGGTCGGCATGCCGCATGTCCTGCATGAACTGCAAGGCCAGATGGTGCCGGTCTATCACACCGTGCAAGGCGAGGATGGCAAGCCGCATCAGGCCATCGAGCATTTCGAACTGGCCAAACCCGGCAAGCTGACGCTGGCCGAGTACGACGCATTGGTGGGCGATCTGGTCAACTACCTGGACTGGATGGGTGAACCCGCCAAGGGCGCGCGTATGACTACCGGCATCTTCGTGTTGCTGTTCCTGGGCGTGTTTTTCATCATCGCCTTCTACCTGAAGAAAGACTACTGGAAAGGCCTGCATTAAGCGGGGAGTGACAAGTTCATGATGATTCTTTATTCGGGTACCGCGTGCCCGTTCAGCCATCGATGCCGTATCGTTTTGTACGAGAAAGGCATGGATTTTGAAATTCGCGATGTGGACTTGCATGACAAGCCGGAAGAGATCGCCGTCATGAACCCCTACAGCAGAGTCCCCATTCTGGTGGAACGTGATTTGACGCTGTATGAGTCCAACATCATCAACGAGTACATCGACGAGCGTTTTCCGCATCCGCAACTGATGCCGGCCGACCCGGTGATGCGCGCTCGCGCTCGCCTGTTCCTGTACAACTTCGAGCACGATCTGTTTTCGCATATCAGTGACCTCGAACACGGAACCACCAAGGCGGCCGAGAAAGCGCGTGGCATCGTGCGTGACAACCTCACCCAGATCGCGCCCATCTTCGCCAAGCAGAAACACATCCTGGGCGAGGACTACTCCATGCTGGATGTGGCGATCGCGCCCTTGTTGTGGCGTCTGGAGCACTACGGTATTCAGTTGCCCAAGCAGGGTCTGCCCATCCTGAAATACGCGGAACGCCTGTTCTCCCGCCCAGCCTTCATCGAAGCGCTGACGCCGGTGGAAAAGGCCATGCGCAAGTAGTCCCAATAGCGTGGCAGCCACGAATACCCCCCCTCCGGGTTCACCTCAGCTATCGCAACAGCCCTATTTCCTTCGCGCCCTCTACGAGTGGTGTGTGGATAGTGGGCTGACGCCTTATATGACGGTGCGCGTGGATCACCGCACACGGGTGCCGCAGGGTTTCGTCAAGGATGGCCAGATTGTCCTGAACCTCGGCCCCAGCGCGGTGCGCAACCTGAATATGGACAACGAGTGGGTCACCTTCTCGGCCCGTTTCGGCGGAGTTTCACACTCAATCGAAGTGCCGATGGCCAATGTATTGGCCATCTACTCACGCGAAACGGGTGAGGGCATGGGCTTTGCTACGGAAGAAGGCGCGGATGTCTCCGAGAAACTGACTGCGGTCAATGCCGCGCAGGGGAAAGAGGGTTCCGACCCCGAGGAACCCCCGAAACCGCCACGCGGGCGCCCGCAACTGCGTGTGGTCAAGTAGGTTTGACTTCCCGGGGCCACCTGATCGTTATCATTTCGTCATTGCCGGCATAGCTCAGTTGGTAGAGCAACCGCCTTGTAAGCGGTAGGTCCCCAGTTCGAATCCGGGTGCCGGCACCAATTCAACCTCCCAGATAGTTCAAAAACCTTCGATAACCCGCCTAAGTGCGGGTTTTTTTATGCCACCTTCAGGGGGTCGATCAACGCTTTTTCCAGAGCCAGCGCGTAGCCCGGATGCAGCCCGCCCGCCAACCGTTGAACCCGCGCAGGACGCTGCCGGGCGGAATCCGGGGTGGCAGCGACGCGCCGGTTTCGTGCCACGTTCCCCGGATTCCGCCCGGAACCGTGGCCAGGTAGGCCACCGGCACCGGGCGGGCTGCATCCGGGCTACGGGCTTCTCCGGTAGCGCCGGCATCCTTGCCGGCGTCTTTTAAACCCGCCGGAAAGGATGCCGGCGCTACACACAAGCAAAACGCCCCAGCGTACTGAACAGTCACCAAAAACCTTCGATAACCCGCCTAAACGCGGTTTTTTTTATGCCACCTTCAAGGTGTCGATCAACGCTTTTTCCAGCGCCAGGCGTTTTCCTGTTTTTTCCAGGGCTTCGCCTTCCAGGACGAAAACGTCCTCGGCGCGCTGGCCGAGGGTGCTGATCCGAGCCGTGATGACGCTGGCGCGATGCTCGGTGAGGACGCGGGCGACCTGGGCGAGCAGGCCCGGTCGATCGCCGGCGATGAAGGTGAGGAGGTAGTCTTTTCGGTTGTCGCTGGGGGTAAGGCTGACTTCCGGTTCCAGGGGGAAGGCCTTGAGGCGGCGCGCGAGACGCCCTTTGAGTGGTGGCCCCAGGGGTTGGTGTGCCGCCAGATCGGCGCTGAGTTCGTGCTCGATGTAGTTCAGGAAATCGCGGTAGGGAACCTGGGGATGTTCCGGGTCGAGCGCATAGAACGTATCGAGGGCGTGGCCGTCGCGGGTGGTGTGGATGCTGGAGGCGAGGATGCTGTAGCCCAGGCGCGCGAAAAAGGCGCAGATGCGCGCGAACAGGGCCTCTTCATCGGGCGCGTAGACCAGGACTTCGACGCCTTCACCCACCGGCGCCAGGCGGGCGCTCACGATCAGGTTCTGGCGATTCAACAGGGGCAGCAGGCGGCGAGTCTGCCAGGCGATGTCGCGCGCGTCCTGGCGCAGGAAATAGACATCGTCCAGGCGCTTCCAGAACGCCGCCTCGGCTTCGTTTGGGTAGCCGTAGAGCCGCAGTTGCGCGCGCGCCAGTTCCTTCTTTTCCTCGACGCTGTCGATTTGCGGGACGCCTCCCTCGAGAACGCGGCGGGCGGCCAGATACAGTTCTCGGGTGAGCTTGTCTTTCCAGGCGTTCCAGACTTTCGGGCTGGTGCCACGGATGTCGGAGATCGTCAGCAGATACAGCGCGGTGAGACGTTTGACGTCGCCGCAGCGCGCTGCGAAGGCGCAGATCACGTCGGGGTCGGAGAGGTCCTGCTTTTGCGCGGTCTGCGACAGGGTGAGATGTTCCGCCACCAGCCAGGCAACCAGTTCAGCTTCCTCGCGCGGCAAACCCTGGGACAGGCAAAAGCGACGTGCATCCAGCGCGCCCAGCGCGGAGTGGTCGCCACCGCGGCCCTTGGCGATATCGTGGAACAGCGCGGCCAGATAGAGCAGATCGGGGCGCTGGCAGGCGCTCATCAGGCGGTGGGCGAGGGGAAATTCGTGGGCGAATTCGTTGAGCGCGAGGCGGCGCAGGTTGCGCAGCACCATCAGGGTGTGTTCGTCCACCGGGTAGATGTGGAACTGGTCATGCTGCATCTGCCCGGTGATGCGCCCGAACAGGGGAATGTAGCGGCCGAGGATGCCGAGCCGGTGCATCAACCGGAGCGCCGTGCTGACCCCATGTGGTTCGCGCAGCAGTTCGAGGAAACGGGCATGGTTGCCGGGGTCGTGACGGAAATCGGCGTTGATGAGCCGGCCGGCGCGCGACAGCGCGCGTAACAGGCGCGGCGTGCAACCGACCAGGGTGTGCTCGCGTGACAGCACCAGAAAGGCTTCCAGCAGGCTGTCGGGGTTACGCGCGAACTGGTCTTCCTCGGCGTCGAGCAGGTTGCCCACCGCGCGAAAGCCGGTCTGCCCCGGCAGATCGCGCGGGGCGGGCGGCATTTGCAGGCGGTCGCGCAGTTCACCCATCACCAGGTTGTTGATCAGGCTGACTCTGCGGGAGGCGCGGTAATAGCGCTGCATCATGCGTTCCGAGGCACGGCGCGGCCCGTCTGCACTGATGCCCATGTCGTCGGCGATGCGCTCCTGGAACTCGTAGAGCATCCGGTCTTCGCGCCGGTTGATGGCGAGGTGGAGGCGGATACGCAGATTCGCGAGCAAGGCGTAGTCGGCGCTGAGCGCGCGCGCCTCCGCTTCGCACAAGAGGCCGGCGCCCACCAGGTCTTTGAGGCCATGGTCTTGCCCCTGGATCAACCCTGCCGCGCGGCAGACCCAGAACAGGGTCTGGATGTCGCGCAGCCCACCGGGGCTTTCCTTGAGATTGGGTTCCAGCAACAGGGCCACGTCGGCATGACGACCGTGGCGGGCCTTCTGTTCCAGCGCCTTGGCCTGGTAGAAAGCGACCGGGTTCATCTGTGCCGCCAAGCCCCGCCGCATGCGCTGGAACAGGGCCGGGTCGCCGGCGAGGTGGCGCGCTTCCAGCAGATTGGTCTGGATGGTGATGTCGCCCGCCGATTCGCTCAGGCACTCGGAAAGCCGCCGCACGCTGTGGCCGATGGGCAGGCCGACATCCCAGAACAGGCCGATCAGAGGTTCGAAGCGGGCGTGTTCCGCATTCGGCAGTGCGTCGTCGAACAGGATCAGGACGTCGACATCGGATTGCGGATACATCTCGCTGCGGCCATAGCCCCCTACCGCCACCAGCGCGGCACGCTCCGGCAGGCCATGCGCTTGCCAGATGTCGCGCAACACCTGATCGGTCAGGTGGGTGAGGTCGCTGAGCAGGACCTGCGCGCGGGGTCGTGCCAGGTACGCCTCGAATAGCGCAGCGCGGCCGCACCGGAGGGTGGCGCGCCAGGTGCTTGCGTTGGGAGTGGGCATGGGATCAGCCACCTGAGGTGTCTATTACCCGGTAATGAACGCCGGTGGCGGCGGGCATTCGGCGGAAAGTGTCAGCACTTCATAACCGGTTTCCGTCACCAGGATGGTGTGTTCCCACTGCGCCGAGAGCGAATGGTCTTTGGTCACCACGGTCCAGCCATCACCCAATACGCGGATGTCGCGCTTGCCGGCGTTGATCATGGGCTCGATGGTGAAGGTCATGCCCGGCTCCAGGATCGGGCCTTCCGTGGCCTTGCCGTAGTGCAGCACCTGCGGTTCTTCGTGAAACCCCCGGCCGATGCCGTGGCCGCAGAACTCGCGCACCACCGAGTAGCCACGGGCTTCGGCGTACTTCTGGATGGCCGCACCCACGACACCCAGATGCACGCCGGGGCGCACGGCGGCAATGCCCTTCCACATGCACTCGTAGGTAATTTCGGTCAGCCGGCGCGCCATGATGCCGGGTTCGCCGACAAAGAACATACGCGAGCTGTCGCCATGCCAGGCGTCCTTGATGACGGTGATATCCAGATTCACCACATCGCCGTTCTTCAGTTTCTTGTCCGGGCTGGGCACGCCGTGGCAGACCTGATGGTTGATCGAGGAGCAGATCGACTTGGGGTAGGGCGCGTGGCCGGGCGGCGCGTAATTGAGCGGCGCCGGTATGCTGTTCTGCACGTCGACCATCAAGTCGTGGCAGCGCTTGTCCAGTTCATTGGTGGTCACGCCGGGTTTGACGAAGGGTTTGATGAAGTCGAGCACTTCCGCAGTCAATCGCCCCGCGATGCGCATTTTTTCGATTTCTTCCGGGGTCTTGATGGTGATGGACATGGTGGTGGCAAAGCAAAAAGGGAGGGCGAGGATAGGAGGGGGGGAGGGGAATGTAAAGTTGTAGCGCCGGCTTCCAGCCGGCGTCCTTTTGCGCCCACCCGCGCTTTATTCAGATCGTGGGCCGGCGCTCGAAATGGGTGAATACGCCTTCGGCCGGCGTGCTCGCCACGTCATCCACCCGCGCCGCCGGCGGGCCTTTCCATGCCCATTCGATGAGGGCGCCGACCGCACTTTTCTCACCCTGCACCATCGCTTCCACCGAACCATCCCGACCATTGCGTACCCAGCCGGCCACGCCCAGACGCTCGGCTTCCATGCGCATGGATTCGCGATAGCAGACGCCTTGAACGCGGCCGGAGATGACGAGGTGGAGCGTAATGGGCATGGCGCGTCAGGCGATGTTGTCGAGGCCGTCGTAGAGCACTTCGATCGGCAGTTCCAGATCAAGGCACGCCAGCTTGAGCACGTCGCCGGGGCTGTGGATTTCCAGTACCCAATCCCGCAAATTAAGGCGTCGATAGAGTTCCACGCGCATTTCGTCCTGGGCGATCAGGAGATATTCACGCAGGCTGGGCAGGCGCTGGTAGGCGGTGAGCTTTTCCCGCCGGTCGATGGCTTCTGTGCCAGGCGAGAGCACTTCCGCCAGCAGGCAGGGGCGGGTCTTGATCAGCGGGTCGTTGTCGTCCGGATCGCACACCAGCATGACGTCCGGGTAGTAATAGGTAGGCCAGGCATCGGCCTTGAGTTTGACGTCGCCGATCAGCACCTGGCAGGTGCGGGGGGCTTTGGCCAGAAGCCGGCTGGCCAGGTTGAGCGCGATGCGGTTATGCCGCACCGATGCGCCGGCCATCGGATAGGTGAGGCGGCCCACGAATTCATGGCGCACCGGGCTGTCGGCTTCCATTTCCAGGTAGTCGGCTTCGCTCAGGTGGATGAGGACGTGTTGCTGCATGAGCAAGCTCCTTACTTGATCCGCATTCCCGGCTGCGCGCCGGAATCGGGCGAGAGCAGGAAGGGGCCGCCGCGTTCGTCGCCGGCGGCCAGCACCATGCCTTCGGACAGGCCGAATTTCATCTTGCGCGGCGACAGGTTGGCGACCATGACGGTCAGCCGCCCGATCAGCGTTTCCGGGGCATAGGCCACCTTGATGCCGGCGAACACGGTGCGGGTTTCTCCGCCCAGATCCAGGGTGAGTTTGAGCAGTTTGTCGGCGCCTTCGACGTGTTCCGCATGGGCGATGCGGACGATGCGCAGATCGACCTGGGTGAAGTCGTCGATGGAAATGAACGGCTCCCAGGCTGATTTTTCGTCACTGGCTGCGGCTTCGGCCTTGGCTTCGTTCTGCTGGTGCTCGGCGTGCCTGGCCGGCGCTGGCGTGTTGGCAAAAGCGGGGGTAGGCGCCAGGCTCTGCCTGTTCTCTTCCACCATGATTTCGATCTTCTTCGGGTCGATCCGGGTCATCAGGTGCTGGTATTCGTTGATGGCGTGGCCGGCGGGCAGGGCCGCCCAGGTGTCGGTCCAGGCCAGCGGCGGAATATTGAGGAAGGCTTCCACCTGTTCCGCCAGCTTCGGCAACACCGGCTTGAGATACAGCGTGAGGTCGCGGAACAGGGTCATCGCGGTGGAACAGACCTCGTGCAGTTCCGCCTCGCGTCCTTCCTGCTTGGCCATGGCCCAGGGCTGCTTCTCGGCGATGTACTGGTTGGCGACATCGGCCAGCCGCATGATTTCGCGCAGGGCGCGGCCATAGTCGCGGTCTTCGTAGCTTTTCGCGATTTCGCCGTTTTCGAAAACGGTGAGGAATTCCGCCGTGGCGGCAGCGTCAATCGCCCCCAGCTTGCCGGCGAACTTCTTGGTAATAAAGCCCGCGCAGCGGCTGGCGATGTTGACGTACTTGCCCACCAGATCGCTGTTCACCCGCGCCGCGAAGTCTTCCAGATTCAGGTCGATGTCTTCCATCGAGCCGTTCAACTTGGCCGCGTAGTAATAGCGCAGGAATGAAGGGTTGAGGTGGTTGAGATAGCTCTCGGCGGTGATGAAGGTGCCGCGCGATTTCGACATCTTGGTGCCGTTCACGGTCAGGAAGCCGTGGCAGAACACGCCGGTCGGGGTGCGGAAACCCGCATGGGCGAGTTCGGCCGGCCAGAACAGGGCGTGGAAATAGAGGATGTCCTTGCCGATGAAGTGGTACAGCTCGGCTTCGGAATCCGGCTTCCAATATTCGTCGAAATCCAGCCCATTCTTGTCGCAGTAGTTCTGGAAGCTGCCCATGTAGCCGATCGGCGCGTCCAGCCAGACGTAGTAATACTTGCCTGGCGCGTCGGGAATTTCGAAGCCGAAGTAGGGCGCATCGCGCGAGATGTCCCAGTCGGAAAGGCCGGCGTGCAGCCACTCGTTGAGTTTGTTGGCGGCTTCCGTCTGGACATGCGGCGGCTGAATCCAGCCTTCCAGGAAATCGGCGCAGCGCGTATCGGAAAGCCGGAAGAAATGGTGGTCGGAGGACTTGCGCACCGGCTTGGCACCCGATACGGCGGAGTAAGGCTCGATCAGATCGGTGGGCTGATAGGCGGCGCCGCAGGCCTCGCAGTTATCGCCGTACTGATCCTTGGCGTGGCACTTCGGGCACTCGCCCTTGATAAAACGATCCGGCAGGAACATTTCCTTCACCGGGTCGTAGTACTGCTCGATGGAGCGGATTTCGATCAGCCCGGCTTCCTTGAGTCGCGTGTAGATGGTGTCGGCGTAATGCCGGGTCTCCACTGAATTGGTCGAGTAGTAGTTGTCGAATTCGACCTGGAAACCGTCGAAATCGCGCTTGTGCTCGTGCCAGACCCGGTCGATCAGTTGTTCCGGGGTGATCCCTTCCTTTTCCGCGCGCAGCATGATCGGCGTGCCGTGGGTGTCGTCGGCGCAGCAGTAGATGCACTGATGCCCACGCATTTTCTGGAAACGCACCCAGATGTCGGTCTGGATGTATTCGACCAGATGGCCCAGGTGGATGGAGCCGTTGGCGTAGGGCAGGGCGGAGGTGACGAGGATCTTGCGGGGCATGGGTTTGGGCCGGGTTCAAAAAGTCGCGCAATTCTAGCCGCCGGCCCCGCTTGCTGCACGGCGGCCTGCCTCGCCGCGCCGAAGGCGATCCAGTGCGGTAACGGCGTCCGCCATGCCCAGATCGGCGGCGCGCGCCATCAGGTGCTGAGCGCGAACCTCGTCGCGCGCCACCCCGTCGCCCTTGTGATACATCCAGGCCAGGTGAAAGCAGGCCGGGGCGTAGTTCTGACTCGCGGCAAGGACGAACCAGCGTTCCGCCTCGGCGTCGTCCTGGCGCACGCCCCAGCCGCGCGAGTAGCTCAGGCCGAGCAGGTAGCGCGCCCGTGCGTGGCCGGTGTCGGCCGCCCGGCGCAGCCAGGTTGCTGCTTTTTCATCGTCGCGCGCCAGCGTCCAACCGTGGAAATCGCCGTTGGCATAGGCGTAACCCAGTTCGAACGCGATCCGGTCGCGCCACGCGAACAAGGCGCCGACCAGCAGCAGCGCGAGGCCGAGCCGCCGGTAGGGCAGTCGGCTCACGCCAGGGCGTCGAGAAAGCGCCGGCGGGCCGCATCCAATACCGCCCGCGCGGCCGGCCCCTGATCCGGCTTCTCGGCGACGGTTAGTAGCAGGCGGGCGCATTCGCCATGAAACGCTTCCAGCGCCGCTTTCACCGTTGTCTCGTCCAGCTTGCGGCCGATGTGCCGGGGCGCTTCGGCCGGGGCGCCATCCAACGGCATCAGCACCGCGTGGCGCGGAATCATGCGCTGACCGTCATCCCCGGCGGCGGTCAGCGGCCCGGTCTTTACATAGGTTTTGCCTTCGTATTCGAAGCGGGCACCGAGGGGGAGCAACTGGAATTTCATGCGTGTGTTCTCGTTCAGGCCCAGTACTTCGCCGTATCCGGCAACACCCAGCGGACACCGCCGCGCGGGTCTTCCTTGTCGCCCTGGTAACGCGGGATCAGATGGATGTGCAGGTGGGGAACCGATTGACCGCCGGCGGCGCCCTGGTTGATGCCGATGTTGTAGCCATCCGGCCGATGCCGTTCGTCGAGAATCACTTTGGCCTGGTCGAGGGCGGCGAGCAGGGCGAGGCGTTCTTCCTGGGTGGCGTCGAACAGGCTGGGAAAGTGGCGCTTCGGGATGATGACGGTATGGCCGGGAGACACCGGGAAACCATCCTTGTAGACCACGGTGAGTTCGTCATCGGCCAGGATGCGGGCGGGGTCGAGGACGCAGAAGGGGCAGGGTTTGCTCATGGGGGTTCCTTTACAGGCGCGCGAGTTTACCTGCCGTCGGTCGTAGGAGCGGGCTTGCCCGCGATAACCACGGTGGCAATCGCGGGCAAGCCCGCTCCTACAGCGCCCTGACTTTCAGCTTGCCCTTGCCCAGGTGGGTTTTCAGCAGCTTGCAGGTTTCCAGGTCGATGAAGACGAGTCGGTCGGGGAGCGTCGTTTCGCTGTTCATCCCTTCGCTGCCTGATTCATCCGCATCAGGCGCCCGGCCAGGCTGTCGATGATGCGGCGGGCCAGCGGGGCGGAGTAGCGCATCAGTTCTTCGAGCATTTCCGGCGGCAATACCAGGGCGGTGACCTCACTTTCCGCGCGCACGGTGGCGGTGCGATGTTCACCCAGCAGGTAGGCCATTTCCCCGAACAGCTCGCCTTCCCCCAGTTCACCCAGACGTTTTTCCTGGCCGCCGATTTCCTTGAACAAGCCTACCTTGCCGGCATACAGGAAGAAGGCCTCTTGTGAGGTGTCGCCTTCGCGGATCAGCGTTTCACCCGCCGCGAAGGTCTGGCCGTATTTGGCCAGCAGCCGGTTGGCGCGGCCGAAGACGAGGTTGTCCAGCTTGCTCGCGCCCTGGCCTTCGCCGCCAAGAAACAGCTTTTCCAGCGCGGCCACATCCACCTTGGTCAGGGCATAGAGGAACTGCGCCCAGAAGTAGAAGGCCATACAGGCGAGGTAGGCGCCGATCAGGATGAACACCACGCCGCCGAGGGCGCCGTAAACCGCCTGGTATTTCTCGATGTGGAAGAAATACCCGAAGCCCAGGTAAAGCAGGCCCAGGGTGAGCGTGGCCAGGCCGCTGACGACGAAAGTGGGCAACTTGGGCGGATGCCGCAGCGGCATCCGCCGCAACACCAGATAGAGCAAACCCCAAACCAGGCCGACGCCGAGCAGCAGGTTCAGCGTTTTCAGCAGGATGATGCGGCCGGCGCCGAGCAGTTCGACGCCGGCGAAGAAATTGATGACGGCCTGGGTGGCCACGGTCACGCCGACCAGCGCGAAGGCCACGGGGATGATGATCAGCGGCAAGACCCACTTGAATACGAAATTGCGTTTCGCCTCCTCCGGGAAGATCACCCGGAACGCGCTTTGCAAGGCGTTGACCAGGCCGCGCGAAGACAACAGCAGGGTCAGCAGGCCGACACCACCGGCGGCGATGGCGGTTTTCTGTGGAATCAGCCCCAGCGTGGCGAGTTGATCCAACTGGAATTGGTTGTAGAGCGCCGCCAGCAACATGCTCGCCAGTACGGAGGTTTCCGCCAGTTGCGCCAGGTATTGCGTGCCGTAAGTGAGCAACAGCACCAGCGGGGCGGCGGAGAGGAGAAAGTAGAAGGTGGTGGCGGCGGCGTGGTTGACCAGTTCGTTCTTCACGAACAGGCGCCAGGCGGTATAGGCCGTCTGCAACAACCAATCCAGGCTGTTCTTTTGGGTTTCTTGCAGCCGGATGACAGACATGGGAGGCGGGAAGTCGGGACGGGACGCTAAAATGCACCTTTTTCAAGGCCAGGAAAACCCCATGACGCTTGTTCGTGCCTCGCTAGTTCGTCCTTTCGCCGCCCTCCGGCCCGCCCCCGGCCGCGCCCCGGAAGTGATGGCGCCGCCCTATGACGTGCTCAACACCGAAGAAGCGCGAGTGCTTGCCGAAGGCCGGCCATGGAGCTTCCTGCACATATCCAAGCCGGAAATCGACCTGCCGCCCGGCACCGACCCCTACGCGCCGGAGGTGTACGCCAAGGCAGCGGAAAACCTGAAGAAGATGGTCGCCGCCGGGGTGCTGCAACAGGATGCGCAAGCCTGTTACTACGCTTATCGCCTGATCATGGGCAAGCACGTCCAGGTGGGCCTGGTCGCCGCCGCCGGCGTGGCCGATTACGACACCAACCGCATCCGCAAACACGAGTTCACCCGCCCCGACAAGGAAGACGACCGGGTGCGCCAGATCGACGCGCTCGACGCCCAGACCGGCCCGGTGCTGCTGGCCTATCCGCATGCGCCGGAAGTGGATGCCATCCTCGCCGCCGCCACCCAGAACGCGCCGGATTCCGATGGCGTCGGTGAAGGGGTCAATGGCGGTGGCGTGCGCCACACCCTCTGGGTGATCCGCGATGCCGGCGCCATCGCGCGTCTGACCGAACTGTTCGACGCCCTGCCGGCGCTCTACATCGCCGACGGCCACCATCGTTCCGCCTCCGCCAGCCGCATCTGCGCGACGCGCAAGGCCGCAAACAGCGCGCATACGGGAGAGGAGCCCTACAACTATTTCCTCTCGGTGATCTTCCCGCATCACCAGATGCGCATCTTCGATTACAACCGGGTGATCAAGGATATGAACGGCCTGTCCGAAGCGGCGTTCATGGAGAAGGTCGCAGAAAACTTCATGATCGAAATGTGGGGCGAGGCGGTGAAGCCCGCCGCGCCCGGCGAGTTCGGCCTGTATCTCAACGGCCGCTGGATGAAACTCACCATCCGCGCCGACCTGATTCCCGCCGACCCGGTCGGGCGCCTCGATGTCAGCCTGCTGCAAAACAACCTGATCGCTCCCATCCTCGGCATCAGCGACCCGCGCCGCGACAAGCGCATCGACTTCGTCGGCGGCATCCGTGGTCTGGGTGGCCTGGAAAAACGCGTCGACTCCGGCGAAATGGCCCTGGCCTTCTCGCTGCACGCCACCAGCATGGAAGACCTGATGGCCGTGGCCGACGCCAACGAGGTCATGCCGCCCAAATCCACCTGGTTCGAGCCCAAGCTGGCCGACGGGCTGGCTTCGCATCTGCTGTGAACCACGCCAAGCCGCCGCTTGTAGCGCAGGCGTCCCGCCTGCGTTCGTGCAAACGCGATCAGACCCACGAGCAGGCGGGTACGCCCGCGCTACAAACATGAAACTCCTCGCCTTCGATACCGCCAGTGAATGGTGCTCGGCCGCCTTGTTCATCGACGGCGCGGTGAGTTTTCGCGCCGTGCACGCCGGCCAGAAGCATTCCGAACTACTCACCCCCATGCTGGGCGAACTCCTGCGCGACGCCGGCCTGAGTTATCGCCAGCTCGACGGGCTGGCATTCGGCTGCGGGCCGGGCTCCTTCACCGGCCTGCGCATTGCCTGCGGCGTCGCGCAGGGGCTGGCGCTGGGCGCCGACCTGCCGGTGCTGGGGGTCTCCACCCTGGAAGCGCTGGCGGAAGAAGCCGGAGAGGGCGCCGATGAAGTGCTGGCCTGCCTCGATGCGCGCATGAACGAGGTTTACGCCGCGCTCTATCAACGCGAAGGACTGGGCTGGCGCGCCCTGGTCGGGCCAGTCGTTTGCCCGCCGCAAGCCGCACCGCTACCGGAAAGCGCCAGCTGCATCGGCGCCGGCCCCGGCTTTGCCGCCTATCCGGCCCTGCGTGAGCGCATGGCGGGCCGTCTGGCGAATATCGTCAGCGACGCCATCCCGCATGCTCGCGCCATCGTCAGATTGGCCGCGCCGCGCTTTGCTGCCGGCGAGTTCGGCGCGCCGGAAACGGCGGAACCGCTCTATGTGCGCAACAAGGTGGCGCTCAAGGTGAGTGAGCGATGAATGCCTTGTTGAAACCGCTGGAAATGGCGTTCAGGCCGATGCGGCCGGAGGATCTGGATGCGCTGATCAAAATCGAGCGCGCGTCCTATCCCTACCCCTGGACCCTGGTCAATTTTCGCGATTGCCTGGATTCCGGCTATTCCAGCTGGGTGGGAGAAGTCGAAGGCGCGCTGGCCGGCTACTGGATACTGACGATGGCGGTAGGCGAAGGGCACATCCTCAACTGCTGCATCGCCCCCGCCTGGCAGTGCCGGGGCTTTGGCCGCGCGCTGGTGGAGAACCTCATCGACACCGCCCGCCACCACGGCACCGAAACGCTTTACCTGGAAGTGCGCCCCTCCAACACCCGCGCCGTGAACCTGTACGAACGCCTCGGCTTCGACGGCATCGCCCTGCGCCGCAACTACTACCCGGCCGACCAGGGGCGCGAAGACGCGCTGGTCATGCGGATGATCCTGTGATGCTCTCGCGCGAAGACTGCTTCAAGGAAATGGGCCTGTTGCCGCGCTGGCGGCTGAAGGAGGCAGCCAATGTAGCGCAGGCGTCCTCGCCTGCGTCCGCCATTCCACCGCCGAAGGATCGCGCCCACCTGACTCAGGGCATCCATTCCCGAGGCTATCTTCCCCACGTCAAAGCCCAGGGTGCCACTTACTTCGTCACCTTCCGCCTGGCCGACAGCCTGCCCCAGGACGTGCTGGACAGTTGGCGCGATCTGCCGGAGATCGAACGGGCGCGGGAAGCCGAGCGTTACCTTGACCGGGGCGCCGGTGAATGCCTGCTTGTCCGCCCCGAACTGGCCGAGTGGGTGATTCAGGCCCTGCATCACCATGAAGACCGCTACACCCTGCACGAATTCGTGGTCATGCCCAACCATGTGCATTTGCTTCTGACGCCGTTGGGTGAGCATGCCTTGAGCGACATCCTGCACAGCATCAAGTCGTGGACCGCCCATCGGATCAACCAGCAACTGAATCGCGGCGGCGCGACCTGGCAGCGGGAGAGCTTCGACCGGGTGATTCGCGACGACGATGAGATGCGGGCGCTCGCGGCTTACATCCGGAGAAACCCGGTGAAGGCGAGGTTGTGCGCGGAGGAAGACGGCTTCCGTTTCAGCAGCGCCTGGAAAAACGCAGGCGGGGACGCCTGCGCTACATTGGGCGAGCCGCCAGATGCCGTTCCTGTAGCGCAGGCGTCCTCGCCTGCGACATCGGGCGAGCCGCCAGATGCCGTCCTTGTAGCGCAGGCGTCCTCGCCTGCGTCTTTTCAAAGCATGGACTGGCCCGCCCTTACCGCCGCCATCAAAACCTGCACCCTGTGCGATCTGCACCAGACCCGCACCCAGGGCGTACCCGGCGTCGGCGACCTCCATGCCGAATGGCTGTTCATCGGCGAGGCGCCGGGGGCGGATGAAGACCGCCAGGGCGAGCCTTTCGCCGGCCAGGCCGGCAAGGTGCTCGACGCCATGCTCGGTGCCTTGAGGCTGAAGCGCGGCGAGAACGTCTACATCGCCAATGTGCTGAAATCGCACCCACCCGGCAACCGCGACCCGCGCCCGGAAGAAGTGGCGGCCTGCCTGCCCTACCTGGAGCGGCAGATCGACCTGATCCAGCCGAAAATCATCGTCGCCGTCGGCCGCATCGCCGCGCAAAACCTGCTGGCGACCGACACCCCCATCGGCAAGCTGCGTGGGCGTGTGCACCAATATCGCGGCGTGCCCCTGGTGGTGACTTATCACCCCGCCTATCTGTTGCGCAGCCCGGCGGACAAAGCCAAGGCCTGGGAAGACCTGGTGTTGGCGATGAACACGATGAAGCTATTGAAGGCGTAGTCGTAGGTTGGGCAAAGTGCAGCGTGCCCAACGTCGTGGCGGTTTGTTGGGCACGCTACGCTTTGCCCAACCTACAAAGCTGGCGGCCAATACCATGAAGCAGTTGAAAGACCTCGCTCAACGGACCTGGCTTGGGCACAAGAAACTTCGTGTAAAACAGGAGAAATCATGCGCAAATTATTGATTTATATCGCCATATTGCTGACCGTAAACAGTCTTTCCGGCTGCGGCTACAACACCTTGCAAACACAGGACGAAGCCGTCAAAGCGGGCTGGTCCGAGGTATTGAACCAATACCAGCGGCGCGCCGATCTGGTGCCCAATCTGGTCAATACGGTGAAAGGCTATGCCGCGCACGAAGCCCGCGTGCTCACCGAAGTCACGGCCGCGCGCGCCCGCGTCGGCCAGGTTGTTGGCAAACTCGGCACCAGCCCGGAGCTCATCAACGATCCCGCCGCCCTGGAGAAGTTCCAGGCGGCCCAGGGCGAGCTCTCCGGCGCGCTCTCGCGCCTGCTGGTGGTTTCGGAAAACTATCCCCAGCTCAAGGCCGATGCCGGCTTCCGCGATTTGCAGGCGCAACTGGAAGGCACCGAGAACCGCATCACCGTCGCCCGCAACCGCTACATCAAGACCGTGCAGGAATACAACGTGACGGTGCGTTCCTTCCCCAGCAACCTCACTGCGATGATGTTCGGCCATCAAACCAAGGCGAATTTCACGGTGGAGAACGAAAAAGCGCTGGCCAAGCCGCCCACGGTGGACTTCGGCGGAGGCAAGTGAGCATTTCCGGACGCGACGGTCGTACCGGTTTCAGGTCTTCGGCCGGCTACGCCAGCGCCCAGGCCCGTTCCCAGTCGACCGGGTCGTGGTGGAGGGGAAGGTAGGTGTAACCACGGATGGCATAGCCGGTGGCCCCCGTGCTACGCCTTTGTGGTCGCGTCGTTGGGCGTCCATCAGGCCGCAACAGGCTGATGGCAAAACCCGGTGAATGACGATTGCCAAACCAACGGGTGATCAAGGCGGTTTCACGATTTGCCAGCCGCACCAGCGTGCCGGGCGGGAACGGTCCGAGCAAATGGCGCAAGGACAACAAGGCCGCATCATCGAGGCGACCGCGTTCCCGTATGTAGCCTTCCTGGAAAGCCTGCATCGGATAACGTGCCAGGCGGTTATGACGGTGGCTGAACAGGGCGCACCAGACATCCGCCGCGCGCAGGATGCGGGCTTCCGGGCCAATCTGCTGCCCTTTCAGGCCCAGCGGATAACCGCTGCCATCCACGTTTTCGTGATGCTGCGCCACCAATTCCAGCCAGGTTGAATCGGTCACCCCCGCCGCGACCAGCAGCGCACAGGCCCGCTGTGGGTGATGGAACAAGACTTCGTGCTGGCTGGCGTCCGGCCGACCCACGGAGGCGGAGAGTTGATCCTGTAGCGACAGCGAAGGCAGATTCATGGTCAGGGCAGCGCGCGTGAGATTCACCTGTTGCGCTGCTTCCATCCCGGCGTGCCTGGCCATGACCACCGCCATGATGGCAACGAACAAAGCGTGGCGCTGCGCCAGGCTGGGCAGCGGCAGACGTTGCCCCATGCCGATGCAGACCTCCGGGTGTTCCAGAACCAGTTGGCGCAGTTCGAGCGCCAGCGCGGAAAGGGCATCCACATCGAGGCGAGGAATGTCGGTGATGGTCTCGCTGTACTTGCGAGCGAAGGAATGCAGGCTCGCAAGCGGACTCAGCCGCGAAGCGTCGCTCGGGTCACCCGGACGGTATAGGCGCTGACCCGCCAGGTGGGCGAGACGCGCATGGTCCTGGATGTGGGTGCCGCAGCGGGCGAGGAGCACCCCCTGCCGGTTATACAGATCGTAGGGCAGGGGGTGGTCAAGATGTTGCGGGCCGATTTCTATGGGGAGAAGCGTCAGCATGGCGGCGAGTAATGGAAATCAGAATGGTCATTATCCTAGATTCCGCAGTTGACCTCGTCGTAGGAGCGGGCTTGCCCGCGATACCACGGCGGCTATCGCGGGCAAGCCCGCTCCTACGACGACCTCGCGGAGTCACCCGAAGGGTGAACCGCAGCGGGCGCTCCCGCGCCTGTATCCATGTGGCGTCCCGGTGGTCACGGAGCGTTCAACTGAGGTTTCTAGGTTCAACAGACGACTCCATGCAGTCCGCACACATAGCGCTTCGCCAGCGCCAGCGCGATCCACAGCCAGAACAACAAGAAGAAAGTCAGGATTGGAATATGGGTATCGATGATGAAACGCGGCGTGATGAAGCGCACTGCCTTCATCGTCGGCCCGGTAATGATTTCGAGAATCTTGTAGAAGGGATTGGCGTGGCGCTGTACACCCGCCAACAGGGCCAGCACACCCTGGCCGAGCAGCGCAAACCCGGCTATTTCTACCAGCGCGCGTGCCGCGCTGACCAGGAGGAGGTCGACCTGCATGGATGTCGTCATGGATGTGGGAATTGCGCGATTCTATTTGTCTGTGGAGCGGCGAGAGTTGTAGACACCGAAGATGGGGCGAGTGCTTCACCCTGCACCCACGCGCTGTACTGTGATTGCCCCGGCGTCTGTCGGTGCCTTGTCGGAAGCCATCTAGTCGTTTACATTCGGACGCATGCGCGATTCATTTCATCCCGTTCCGTTCTGCTTCCTCATGCGGCATGCCACTCGGCTGCTGCTGCCCCCGCAAGGGGGACGCCGGATTTGTAAGCCGCTAAAGACGGCAACGACTCCGCAGCCCCCGCAAGGGGGACGCCGGATTTGTAAGCCGCTGAAGACGGCAACGACTCCGCTGCCCCCGCAAGGGGGACGCCGGATTTGTAAGCCGCTGAAGACGGCAACGACTCCGCTGCCCCCGCGCGGGCACTGATCTCTCTCCTCCCCCTGCTGTACCCATATTTGTTATCCGTTGACGCCCAGGATTTGGGCGGGTGAACCATTGGAGTACGTCATGAACGACAAATTAGTCATATTCGATACCACCTTGCGCGATGGCGAGCAGAGCCCCGGCGCCGCCATGACCAAGGACGAGAAGATCCGCATCGCGCGGCAGTTGGAACGCCTGGGCGTGGATGTCATCGAGGCGGGCTTCGCCGCCGCCAGCCCGGGGGATGCCGAGGCGATCAAGAGCATTGCCTCGATCATCAAGGGTTCCACCGTGTGTTCGCTGGCGCGTGCCAACGAACGCGATGTGCGCGCGGCCGGTGAGGCGATTCGGCCGGCGACTCGGGATGGCCATGCCGGCGGCCGTATCCACACCTTCATCGCCACCAGCCCCATCCACATGGAAAAGAAGCTGCGCATGACGCCAGATCAAGTGGTGGAAGCGGCGGTGAAGGCGGTGAAGTTGGCCCTGGAGTACACCGACGACGTCGAGTTTTCCGCCGAGGACGCGGTGCGTTCCGAAATGGACTTCCTCTGCCGCGTGTTCGATGCGGTCATCAAGGCCGGCGCCAAGACGCTCAATGTGCCGGATACCGTCGGCTATAGCATCCCGGCCCTGTGGGGCGAGCGCATGCGCCAGTTGATCGAGCGGGTGCCGAATTCCGACCAGGTGATCTGGTCCACCCACTGCCATAACGACCTCGGCATGGCGGTGGCCAACTCGCTGGCGGCGGTGATGAATGGCGCGCGCCAGGTGGAATGCACGATCAACGGCCTGGGCGAGCGGGCGGGCAACGCCTCGCTTGAGGAAATCGTGATGGCGGTAAAAACGCGGCGCGATGTGTTCACCTGCGATACCCGCATCGACACCACCCAGATCGTGCCAAGTTCGCGTCTGGTCTCGCAGATCACCGGCTACCCGGTGCAGCCGAACAAGGCCATCGTCGGCGCCAACGCTTTCTCGCATGAGTCCGGCATTCACCAGGACGGCGTGCTCAAGCACCGTGAAACCTACGAAATCATGCGCGCCGAAGACGTGGGCTGGAGCCATAACAAGCTCACCCTGGGCAAGTTGTCCGGGCGCAATGCCTTCCGCACCCGTTTGCATGAACTCGGCATCGTCATGGAGAGCGAAGAGGCGCTTAACGCCGTTTTTGCCCGCTTCAAGGAGTTGGCCGACAAGAAGCGGGAAATCTTCGACGAAGACCTGCATGCCCTGGTGGCCGTGGATGGCGGCCTCGACACCTGCGACCGCTTCAAGCTGGTTTCGCTCAAGGTCTGTTCCGAGACCGGGGAGACGCCGCATGCCTTCGTGGTGCTCTCCGACGGTGGCACGGAACTGCGTGCCGACGAATTCGGCGGCGGCCCGGTGGATGCCTCGTTCCGCGCCATCGAAAAGCGGGTGGAGAGCGGCGCCACCCTGCTGCTCTACTCGGTGAACAACATCACCACCGGCACCGATGCCCAGGGCGAGGTGACCGTGCGGCTCTCCCGCAACGGCCGCATCGTCAACGGCCAGGGCGCGGATACCGATATCGTCATCGCCTCGGCCAAGGCCTATCTGAATGCGTTGAACAAGCTGTTCGGCGCCGAGGAGCGGGCGCACCCGCTGGTCTGAGCGCCTGTGTAGCGCCGGCATCCCTGCGGGCGTCATTTCAAAGACGCCGGATGGGATGCCGGCGCTACAGATCAGGCGCGTCCAACCGGGGAGCCCAAGTTTATCGGCTGGCACAATACAAAACGGGCGACCGATGTTGACAACACCGGTCGCCCGTTTTGCATTCGGGAACTGAGCTTAACGGATACAGGGGATCTTGCCGTCCTCACCCACCTCTGCCGGCACCTTGCCCAGCCACATCTGGTACATCGAGGTGAACCACATGATGGTGAAGGCCGTGCCCATCAGGGCACCGGAACCGATCACCACCCAGGCGAAGCCGCTCCACACCTTGGTCAGATACCAGGAAGCGACGTCGGTAATCAGGGTCAGGAAAGGCATCGCGATGACCACGCATTTCAACCAGGTGGGGCGCACATAAGCGTGGGTGTAGATGAAGCCGACGATGAAGAAGATGAAGGTGATGGAGAACAGGTGGATGTGGGAGACGCGCACCAGGGTGGGAATGGTCATGCCCTCATCTTTGGCGATCACCGACTTGAGGCCATCCGCCTTGGCGTAATTGGGTAGGTGCGGGTTGGCTTCCGGGTTGTGGCAGGCGACGCAATGCTCTTGCAGGATGGGGTTGATCTTGGTCTCGATTTCCTCGGGATTGGCGCCGTTGTGCAGCCAGTCAAAAATCACCTGGCGCTTCTCGGCCGGCAGCATGTCCGCCATCGAGCCGCGCAGGGAGGTTTCCAGCTTGGTGCCTTCGGGGTTGCCGCCGTAGGCGATCATCAGGTCCTTGCCGGACAGCATCGGGTCGCCGTCCTTGCCGGCATGATTTTCCCAGACCTGGATCATGGCCATGTTGTAGCCCAGACCGAAGACCAGCAGCGCCATGGAAAACAGCACCCGCATCGACAAGGGCAGGAATTTGAAGTGCACGTTATTCAGGTTGGACATGAGGGTTCCTCAGAAAGATGGCGAGAGAGTTTATAAGCGGACTTGAATGTCGTCAATTTGACGTGCCGTCGCAATAGGGGGGGTTGGTCAAGGTCAACTTCGTGGATTGATGCGGGCGTACCAGGCTGCAGCGACGAAAAACACCAGAGAAAGCACCACTTCGAGCAAAGCCAATGTGGCGGAATCGCCATGGTCGGATCACGCCCGCACCGTGCCTTCGGTGAAGTAAAGCCAGATCAACAGGGTGGACCAGCGGTAGGTATAGATACGGCCATGCAGGATACCGAACAAGGGCAATAGCAGGGGCAGGACTTTCAGCACCAGCCAGGAACCACCCGGGCGCAAGGGCGCCAGCCAGAGTTCCCAGGCCACGCAGAGCGCGATCAACGCGATCAGGCTGCCGGAAGCCAGGTTGCGCAGCAGGGCGGGAGTCACGCAGGGTTGCCGGAAATGCGCGCTGCCTGCGCCAAAGCCAGCAGCGCCTGGCGTGCTTCCTGCGCGTTGCTGATGGGGGCTTCGAACTCGAAGCGCAACTCGCCGGAGTCCGCCCGCAGGTCGAAACCGTCCGGGTCGATGCCCAACAGGGTTGCGGTGAGGGTTTCCACGCCATGCACATGGCGGCAATAGGCAATCAGGTTTTCGCCATGATCGGCGTTCATGTGCACGACGATGTCGCTCTCCTGCTCAGCCAGCGGGCTATCCGGGGCCAGATAAGCCTGCGGCTCTACCCAGTGAATCCGCCCGAAACCGCCGATGTAGCGAATTCGCACGGGTTCGATGCGATAGAACTGGAAGTCGTGCATGGCGAAATAGGCTTCCGCCTGCGGGTGGAAGCGCAGATAGCGCGGTCCAAGATGGCCTTTCTCCGGCAGGCGCACCGCTTGGCCGATGATCGTGACGCGTCCGTTCACCTGCATGTCGGCGCTGTAGGGCTGCACGATCAGCGAGACGCGCGGGTCCGCGACGATGTTCTTGGTGTGCTCGGCGATGTCCGAGATCAGGATTACAGGACGCCCGGCATGGTCGACGATGAACGGCGCCACCGAGCCGAAGGGATAGCCATCCAGGCGTTTTGAAAGGGTCGATAGCACCCCGCTGTGCTGGCCGCGCACGAAGCGACGGGACTCATCTCCACCCTCGCTCATGGCGACAGCCTCGCCGCCGTTTGCGCCAGGCGCCGGCCCAGAGCGAAGGCCAACTTGCGTTCTTCCTCGGTGACCGGCTCGCGCCCGTCCGGTCCGGCCCAGTGGCTGGCACCATAGGGCGTGCCACCGGAGCGGGTCTGGTTCAACTCGGGGTTGGAGTAGGGCAGGCCGACGATGATCATGCCGTGGTGCAGCAAGGGCATCATCATGGTCATCAGAGTGGTTTCCTGGCCGCCGTGCAGGCTTGCCGTGGAAGTGAATACGCAGGCCGGTTTGCCGCTCAGATCGCCGTTCAACCACAGGCCTGAAGTGCCGTCCCAGAAGTGCTTCATGGCCGCCGCCATGTTGCCGAAACGGGTGGGGGAGCCCACCGCGACGCCGATGCACTCCTGCAAATCCCGCGCTGTGGCAAAGGGCGCACCCGCATCCGGAACCAGCTTGGCCGGGGCGTCGCTCTCGCTCATGACCTTGGGTACGGTGCGCACCCGCGCGCGCATGCCATCGACCGATTCGACGCCATGCGCCAGATGTTGCGCGAGCTGCTTCACGGAGCCGTGCAGGCTGTAATAGAGAACCAGAATGTCTTTCATGGGAGGCCGGAGAACAATGAACCGGGCGAATGCTAACGCAGCCGGCGGTCGCTGGCCCTCGTAAACATGATCCCGATGGCCGGCGAGTGCCCGGAAAGGCGGCTCGCGCGGTAGCATCACGCGTCGCTTTGTCGGCGGCGCATACAACAGGAGACAACATGAAGATCGAAACCCTGGCCGTGCATGGCGGCTACTCCCCGGAACCCACCACCAAAGCGGTGGCGGTGCCCATCTACCAGACCACGTCCTACGCTTTCGATTCCACCCAGCACGGCGCCGACCTGTTCGACCTGAAGGTGCCCGGCAACATCTACACCCGCATCATGAACCCCACCACCGACGTGCTTGAAAAGCGCGTCGCGGCGATGGAGGGCGCTCAGTTTCCAAATGCGGCGGGTCTCGCCCTGGCCTCCGGCATGGCGGCCATCACCTACGCGATCATGACCATCGCCGAGGCGGGCGACAACATCGTCACCAGCTCCACCCTGTATGGCGGCACCTACAACCTGTTCGCCCACACCCTGCCGCGCTATGGCATCGAGGTGCGCTTCGCCGACTACCGCGAGCCGGACAGCTTCGCCAAGCTGATCGACGATCGCACCAAGGCGGTGTTCTGCGAGTCGGTGGGCAACCCGCTCGGCAACGTCACCGACTTCGAGAAACTGGCGGAACTGGCGCATGCCCACGGCGTCCCGCTGATCGTCGACAACACCGTGCCCACCCCCTACCTGTGCCGCCCGTTCGAGCATGGCGCCGACATCGTGGTGCATGCGCTGACCAAATACCTGGGCGGCCACGGCAACAGCATCGGCGGCATGATCGTCGACTCCGGCAAGTTTCCCTGGGCCGAACACAAGGTGCGCTTCGCCCGCCTCAACGAGCCGGATGCCTCCTACCACGGTGTCGTCTACACCGAGGCGCTCGGCGCGGCCGCCTACATCGGCCGCGCCCGCGTCGTGCCGCTGCGCAACATGGGCGCGGCGATCAGCCCGTTCAACAGCTTCCTGATCCTGCAAGGCGTCGAAACCCTGCCGCTGCGCATGGACCGCACCTGCGACAACGCCCTGGCCGTGGCCGAGTACCTGCAAAACCACCCGAAAGTTGCCTGGGTGCGCTACGCCGGCCTCGCCGATTCACCAAGCAAGCCGCTGGCCGACAAATACATGGGCGGCAAGGCTTCCGGCATCGTCTCCTTCGGCATCAAGGGCGGCCGCGAAGCCGGCGGCAAATTCATCGACGCGCTCAACCTGATCGTCCGCCTGGTCAACATCGGCGACACCAAGAGCCTCGCCTGCCACCCCGCCACCACCACCCACCGCCAGCTTTCTCCGGCGGAACTGGCGAAAGCGGGGGTCAGTGAGGACATGGTGCGGCTGTCGCTGGGCATCGAGCACATCGACGACCTGATCGCCGACATCGAACAGGCGCTGGCGGCGGCGGGCTGAACGCGGGAGTGTTCCCCGCGTTATAAAAGTGGGGAAGCTGGCTCTCGGTTGTCTACCGGCAAAAACAAGGGCGAGCCATTCGGCTCGCCCTTGTTTTTGCCATGAGAAGGGGGGAAGCCCGCTCTCAGTACAAGGCTATTTCTTCCCGCCGACGGTCAGGCGGCTGACGAAGATGACGCTGGGGAAAGTGCGCTTCAGCGTTTTGCTGTAGAAGTTGCTCATGACCATGTCCTGATCGAACTGAACCACATCCCCCTTTTTTACCGCAACGCTGGTAGCGGCCAGCCACACGGTGTTCTTGCCTTGTGCCGCTTCGATATAAATGTACGGGGGGGCGCTGACCGTGCTCAGCACGGTGGCTTGTTGCATCGGGCGCGCTTCGGGCGCGCTCAATGCCGGCAAATTCATGCCGGCATGCGGGTTGCTGGCCGGGGTGGTCGGCGAGGTGGCAAAGACAGAAGCGGAGAAGGCGAGCACGGGCAGCAGGAAAAAGGTTTTCATCGGGGGTGTCCTGGTTGGAAAGGGTGGGATGTGGTGGTGAATTGTCTACTTAACCCAGGCTGGAGTCTCTTTAAGCGGTTTAGTCGCCTGTGCGGTTCAGCATGGGGTTCTCTTCTTGTATGTGTGCGGGTGCGCGATAAGAAAACTGATCAGCAAGCGGCCTCGGGTGAAGCCTGGATTGAAGCGTTGGACACGCTTCGCTTTGCCCTACGGCGCTACGCGACATGATAGTGGAACAGACTTGTTCGTCGACGGAAAGCGGCGTGTCTGCCGGGGGTATCATGGCGGCCGTTTTTGCACTGCACATGAATCCTGCCGAGATAGGCTCCAACCATGCGTAATACCGCCGTCCTTCTCATCGCCTGTCCGGACAAAAAGGGTCTGGTCGCCGCGATCGCCAATTTTCTGCTCAAGCACAACGCCAACATCCTGCACGCCGATCAACATCAGGACAGTGCCGCCGGTCTGTTCCTGATGCGGGTGGAATGGGAACTGGAAGGCTTCGAGCTGGGCTTGCACCAATTCGACGAGACCTTCGGCCCCATTGCCCTGGAACATGACATGGACTGGAAGCTGTCGCTGTCCAGCGTGAAGCCGCGCCTGGCGATCTTCGTATCCAAGTACGACCATTGCCTGGCCGACCTGCTCTACCGTTGGCATGCCGGCGAGCTGTATTGCGACATTCCCCTGATCATCAGCAACCACCCGGATACGCACTGGCTGGCGGCGACCTACAAGGTGCCGTTCCAGCACATTCATGTGAACAAGGACAACAAGCCGGAAGCGGAGCGACAGCAGCGCGCCTTGCTGGAGGCCCATCATGTCGATTTCATGGTCCTGGCGCGTTACATGCAGGTGCTGTCAGCGGATTTCATCGGCCATTACCCCGGTCGCATCATCAATATCCACCACTCCTTCCTGCCCGCTTTTCATGGCGCCAAGCCTTACCAGCGGGCGTTCGAGCGGGGGGTGAAGCTGATCGGCGCCACCAGTCATTACGTTACGGAAGTGCTGGACGACGGCCCCATCATCGAACAGGACGTCACCCGCATCTCGCATCGCGACGACATCGACGACCTGGTGCGCAAGGGGGCGGATCTGGAAAAAGTGGTGCTGTCGCGCGCCGTGCGCTGGCACATCGACAATCGCATCCTGGTCTACGGCAACAAGACGGTGGTGTTCGACTGAGGGGTGTAGCGCCGGCATCCTTGCCGGCACGGTCGACTGGAAGCCGGCGCTACAAGTAGCTCGTAGGATGTGGTGAGCGCAGCGAACCGCATCAAGTACGGTCGCATTGCATGGTGCGGTTCGCTGCGCTCTGATGAAGCCCCTACCCTTCGGTAACCACACCCTACGGCCGGCTGATCGCCAGGTAGCGATGAAGCCGCAGCCTGGCCTATGTAGCCACGATCCGGCCGACCATGAAAAAGCCGGCGCGAGGCCGGCTTTTCCATGGGGGCGCGGCCTGATGGACGCCGGGGAGTCTCAGTGTTCGAGAGACTTCTGGGCTAGCTTGAACCAGATGAACAAGCCCATGGCAACGATGAAGCCAAGAGTGAACAGGCTGAGTAGCCCGATGGGTGAGTTGAACAACAGATTCATTACGGCGTCCATGTGCGTGCTCCTGTGATTGCCCCTTTACGGGTGCGTTGATGATTTGCTTGCTTCGGCAACCAGCTCCGTCATGCCGGAGAAGGGTGCCATCCACTGGCCGGTGAGTCGCCAGGCCCGGTCTTCCGGTTCGAGTACCAGAATTCGTTTCCCTGATCCCAGGACCGGAGCAGGGGCAATATACGACAGCTCATGTGAATGAGCCAAGAGGATATTGATGTCCTTATTCTCCAGCGTGGGGTGCAGGATGTTCAGGGTGAGGCGCATCGGGCCGGTGGCCAGGCCGCCACGCATGATCAGTTCCATCTGGCCGTTCTTCGCGGTCAATCTTGCGCTCAGGCCAAGTGCCGCCGCGGCTTTGTCGGCTGCCGTGGTCGGTGCCACCACCGCGAAGCCTTCCTTGCGGTAACTGGATTTGACCATGGTGTCCGGTTCGTGGGCGGCGATGAAGTAGCTGGCGAAACTGGCGATGACCGCAGCGGTTGGTAGACCGACGATCAGCCAGATCATCGGTTCTTTCCACCAGGGGCGGCTTTCAGAGGGATCGAGCGTCATCATTTGGGGCCTTATTTCAGGAAACTGGATTTGGCTTCGCGCACGATGCCGGCGTCTGCATCCGCCTGGATCGTGAAGATGACCGGCTGACTGGGGCGCTTCAATTCGGACGGGTCGGCGCGCAGCACGACGTTGTGGTTGACCGTGCCCAATGCCGGCACTTCCACGTTATCGCCTACCGTCATGCGCAGGCCTTCGATGCCGCTGGCCTTGATGCGGTAGTGATGGGCGCGGTTTTCCATGTTGATGATGCGCAGCTGGTACAGATTCTCGATCTGCCCGTTCTCGACTTCACGCGATAGCGTCTGGCGATCCCGAATCACGTCGGTGCGCATGGGGATGCGCATCGCCAGGGTGTAGAAGAAGGCGATGGTGATGATGCTGACGACAGCGATATAGAACAGCGTGCGGAAGCGGAATACGTGTTTGGGGATTTCCTTGTCGGTGTAGAGGCCATCGATGGCGTTCTGCGTCGAGTAGCGGATCAGTCCCTTGGGATAGCCCATCTTTTCCATGACCTGATCGCAGGCGTCGATGCAGGCCGCGCAGCCGATGCACATGTATTGCAGGCCATTGCGAATGTCGATGCCGGTCGGGCAGACCTGCACGCAGATGCCGCAATCCACGCAATCACCCAGGCCCTGCGCCTTGTAGTCGGTGCTCTTGTTGCGTGTGCCGCGTGATTCGCCACGCTTGTAGTCGTAAGTGATGATCAGGGTGTCGGTGTCGAACATCACGCTCTGGAAGCGAGCGTAGGGACACATGTACTTGCACACCTGTTCGCGCATGAAGCCGGCGAAGCCCCAGGTGGTGAAGGCGTAGAAGAATATCCAGAACGCTTCCCAGGGGCCGAAGTCGAATACCAGCATTTCCCGCCAGAGCTCGGTGGCCGGCGTGAAATAAGCCACGAAGGAAAAGCCGGTCCACAGCGAGAGCAGCACCCAGGCGACATGCTTGCCGCCACGGCGCAGGATCTTCTCGCCGTTCCAGGGCATGGCGTTGAGTTTCTGCTGTTTCTTGTAGTTGCCCTCGATCCAGCCCTCGACCCACATGAACAACTCGGTGTAGACCGTTTGCGGGCAGGCATAACCGCACCAGAGGCGGCCGGCGATGGCGGTGAACAGGAACAGGCCGAGTGCTGCGAGGATCAGGATGACGGCGAACCAGATGAAATCCTGCGGCCAGAAAACCAGATCGAACAGGTAGAACTTGCGCGCACCGAGATCGAACAGCACCGCCTGACGGTCATTCCAGTTGAACCAGGGCAGGCCATAGAAAATAGCCTGGGTGACCACCACCAGCGCGATGCGCCAGTAATTGAACAGGCCGGAGACGGCGCGTGGGTAGATTTTCTCGTGTACGGCGTAGAGCGATTGCTCGGCGTCGCTTCCGGCATCCTTGATGATGGGGATGCTTGGAGGTTTGGTATCGGACACAGTATTCCTCTTTCTCAAAAAAGGTATGAGCCAAGCGAGTCCGACTCGTTACCTGTTTCCGGTGGAACCCTCTGATTGAACCTAAAAACCGCAGTTGCCCGCGTCGTAGGAGCGGGCTTGCCCGCGATAACCGCCGCGCTATCGCGGGCAAGCCCGCTCCTACGGCAACCGCGCGGTTTCACCCGGAGGGTGAACGCCATGGGAAGCCCCGGCGCGGGCATCCATGCGGCATCCTGGTGGTCAGAGTGTGGCCAACTGCGGTTTTTAGGATGTATTGCCTGGGTTAATTATCGAACCGGAAGCCAGCCCACTCTCGGGAATGGGCTGGGTTCCGGGGCCGGCCTTACGGGGCCAGCCTCGTATCCCTTGCGGGTTTAGTTGGCCGCAGGTGCGGCTACTGCTTCAGCCGGAGCGGCCATGGCCTCGGCGGGTGCCGGGGCAGCAGGCTGCTTGCCGCCACCCAGGCCCCAGACATAGGCGGACAGCAGGTGAATCTTCGAGTCGTCCAATAGCCCTCCGGAGACTTTCGACTGCGCCGGCATACCGCCCTTGCGACCCTTGATGATGCTTTGCGCGATGGCGGATTCGCTGCCGCCATGCTGCCAGGCATCGTCGGTCAGGTCGGGGAAGCTGGCGGCGGCCATGCCCTTGCCGTTTTCACCGTGGCAACCTGCACAGGCCGCGTACTTGGCCTGGCCGGCGGCAGCCAGAGTCGCATCATGCGGCTTGCCACCCAGGGAAAGGACGTAGTTGGCCACTTCCTTGGCGCCTTGCTCGCCACCCACGGCATCACCCATGGCCGGCATTTCGGCGATACGGCCACCGGCGATGCTGGCTTTGATGTCCTCCGGGGTGCCGCCGAACAGCCACTGGGCATCGGTCAGGTTGGGGAACCCTTTGCCGCCCTGGGCGCTGGAGCCGTGACACTGGGAACAGTAGGTCATGAACAGGTTCTGGCCCATTTCCTTGGCTTTGGGATCGGCCGCAACCGTCATGATGTCCTGACCCTTGTAGGGCCCCATGACCTTGTCGAACTCGGCGTCGACCGCATCCTTGTCGTCTTTCCATTCCTGGAAGGAGGTCCAGCCCAAAGTGCCGGCGAACTTGCCCATGCCTGGGTAGAGCACCAGGTAGCCGATGGCGAAGAAAACCAGGCCATAGAACATGAACATCCACCAGCGTGGCAGCGGGTTGTTCAGTTCCTGCAGATCGCCATCCCAGGTGTGAACCATCAATTCAGCCTGCTCACCTTCGGCAAGCTTCGTGGTGGTCTGGCTCTTGATTAGAAAGAGCGAAAAAAGAATACCAAGAACAGTGAATGCGGCAATGTAGTAATGCCAGAACTCACTGACAAAGTCGGGTACTGCATATCCAGCAATCATGAGTGTCTCCTAGTCTGTGCGGCGTTTGCCGGCATCCTCGGCGTCTTCCTGGAAGGGAAGATTGCCGGCGTCCTCGAACTTCTGCTTGTTATCGCGCTTGAAAACCCACCACAAGATCGCGATGAACAGGACGAAGAAGAGAACGGTTACGACTGAACTGAGGGTGCCGGCGTCCATGTCACTGTGCCTTCGGGCCGAAAGTGCCAAGCACTTGCAGGTAGGCGATCATGGCGTCCATTTCCGTTTTGCCTTCCAGCATGGCGGGCGCCTCGGCGATTTCCTGCTCCGTGTAGCCATGGCCGACGATGTTCAACGTCTTCATCTTGGCCTGGATATCGGCGGCATCTGCCGGGGCGTCAGCCAGCCAGGGGTAGGCGGGCATGTTGGATTCCGGCACCACGTCACGCGGGTTCATCATGTGGGTGTAGTGCCAGTCATCCGAGTAACGCCCGCCGACACGGTGCAGATCCGGGCCGGTGCGCTTGGAGCCCCACTGGAACGGACGGTCGTAGACGAATTCGCCGGCCACGGAGAAGTGGCCATAGCGTTCGGTCTCGGCGCGGAACGGCCGAATCATCTGGGAGTGGCAGTTGTAGCAGCCTTCCCGAATGTAGACGTCGCGGCCGGTGAGTTGCAGCGCGGTGTAGGGCTTGAGGCCCGGCACCGCTTCCGTGGTCGATTTCTGGAAGAACAGCGGCACGATCTGGACCAGACCACCGATGGAAACGACGATGAACGTCAGGACCATCAGCCAGCCGATGTTCTTTTCAAGAGCCTTGTGAGAAAACATGGGGTGTCTCCTTTGTTAGGCCGCGACGGCTTCAGGAATGCGGGCGTCGTTGACGCACTTGCCCGCAGCGATGGTCTTCCACACGTTCCAGGCCATCAGCAGCATGCCTGCGAAGAACATGGTGCCGCCGATCAGGCGAATCACGTAGAAGGGGTACATGGCGGCGACGGACTGGGCGAAGCTGTAGGTCAGCGTGCCGTCCACGTTGGTTGCGCGCCACATCAGGCCTTGCGCCACACCGGCTATCCACATCGAAGCGATGTAGAGCACCACACCGATGGTCGACCACCAGAAGTGCACGTTGATCAGCTTCACGCTGTGCATTTCTTCACGGCCATAGAGGCGCGGGATGAGGTGGTACAGGGAGCCGATCGAGATCATCGCGACCCAGCCGAGAGCGCCGGAGTGCACGTGGGCGATGTTCCACTCGGTGTAGTGGGACAAGGCGTTCACGGTCTTCACCGACATCATCGGGCCTTCGAAGGTCGACATGCCGTAGAAGGACAGCGCGGTGATCAGGAACTTCAGGATCGGGTCGGTACGCAGCTTATGCCAGGCGCCGGACAGGGTCATGATGCCGTTCAACATGCCGCCCCAGGAAGGTGCGATCAGCATCAGCGAGAACACCATGCCGAGGGACTGAACCCAGTCGGGCAGCGCGGTATACAGCAGATGGTGCGGGCCGGCCCACATGTAGATGAAGTTCAGCGCCCAGAAGTGGACGATGGACAGGCGGTAGGAGTAGATCGGGCGGCCGGCCTGCTTGGGAATGAAGTAGTACATCATGCCCAGGAAGGCGGTGGTCAGGAAGAAGCCCACCGCGTTGTGGCCATACCACCACTGCACCATGGCATCCTGTACGCCGGCATAGGCGGAGTAGGACTTGAGCCAGGAACCACCGGCCAGCGCCCATGGCAACTCGGCGCTGTTGACCAAGTGCAGCAGGGCGATGGTGATGATGTAGGCGCCGAAGAACCAGTTGGCCACATAGATGTGCTTGGTCTTGCGGATGATGATGGTACCCAGGAACAGCACGGCGTAAGCCACCCAGACCACGGTGATCAACAGGTCGATCGGCCACTCCAGTTCGGCATATTCCTTGCCGGTGGTGTAGCCCATGGGCAGCGAGACCGCCGCCAGCAGGATGACCAGTTGCCAGCCCCAGAACACGAAAGCCGCCAGTCCGTCGGACAGTAGACGGGTCTGACAGGTGCGCTGGACGATATACAGCGAGGTAGCGAACAGCGCGGAGCCACCGAAGGCAAAAATAACCGCATTGGTGTGCAATGGACGCAGGCGCCCGTATGAGAGGTACGGAGCCAGGGGCCCCAGGGCTTCGGTCAAAGTCGGCCAGATGAGCTGAGCGGCAATAATGACGCCGACCAACATCCCGACAATCCCCCATACAACAGTCATGATGGAGAATTGGCGGACGACCTTGTAGTTGTATGTTGCTTCCATACGGGTCTCCTTCGCAGTTGAGGCTGGGTCTAAAAAAACGAACGCCGAAAAATCGACGGCCGAATGCTATTAACCGGCTTGATTAATGTCAATCGACATTGTTGTCCGATTTGCGCTTATTTTCGCCGGCGGTCGGTGGCGCGAGATCGTCGTCCATGAGGATGCGATGCGCCGGGCCTTCCATGTCTTCGAACTGTCCGCTCTTGACCGCCCAGAGAAACACGTAGGCGATGACTGCCACGAACACCAGGCTGAGCGGGATCAGGAGGTAGAGGATGTCCATGGGGTTACCTGTGCCCCCGTCTCGGAAAAAACGCCCGAGCCGCCCCCGAGTGGTGGCAAATGCGGGGCCAAGTCGTTCTTGGGACGGCCCGGCGAACGACTTGAGCGTGGACGCAGCGTTGGGCTGGATGATGCATTTTGTTGATGTCTCCCTTGATCCTAGAAACCTCAGTTGACCGCTCATCAGCCCTTGTGAGGCCGCAAGGATACTAGCGTTAGCGCCTTCGATCACGCTCACTATTCGGGTGAACCCGCTACGCGCCCGATTGCACGGTTTTTGGGTCGGCTGGCGGCGTTGCTCCTGATGAAACTACTAAGCGAAGGACTAAGCCGCCAAAAGACGGCGGCAAAGTCCCTGCTTATCCTTGCGGGCCCCGGCCCGCTGCGTCGTCGCGCCTTGCCAGCCGACCCAAAAACCGCACACTCGGGCGCGTTCAACTGAGGTTTCTAGGATGATCGGCGCGGCATGGTAGCCATAGGAAATGTTGGCGGACAATAGAAAT
>JAUYFG010000095.1 GCA_030690985.1 Pseudomonadota bacterium | reverse complement strand
GCCGGCCGCGGCATCGTTCGCTGAACCGGGGAGTGGTGAGGAGTGCGGAGGAACGTAGGAGGTGGTGAGCGCAGCGACCCGCATCAACCTGGCGAGCCCGGCATGATGCGGTTCGCTGCGCTCACCACATCCTACGTTCCTCCTCACTCCTCACCTCTCCCCGTTTCAGCGAACGATGCCGCGGCCGGCGCTGGCCAAAAATTCGGCCAGGGGGGCGAGTTCCTGTTGTGTTTGCGCTTCGGCCGCGATGGCTACCTGGGCATCGGCGAGCGAAAGACCGGATTTGTACAAAGTCTTGTAGGCGCGTTTGAGCGCACTCAGTGCTTCGCTGGAATAACCACGCCGTTTCAGCCCCTCGGAATTGATGCCGAACGGCGCCAGCGGGTTGCCGGCGACGGTGAGGAAGGGCGGGATGTCCTGGCGCACCACGGAGGCGATGCCGGTGATGACGTGGGCACCCACCCGGCAGAACTGATGCACGCCGGTGAAGCCGCCGAGGATGACGTAGTCGCCGATCTGCACATGCCCGGCCAGGGTGGCGTTGTTGGCGAAGATGGTGTGGTTGCCGACCTGGCAATCATGGGCGATGTGCACATAGGCCATGATCCAGTTGTGGTCGCCCAGACGGGTGACGCCGACATCCTGCGCGGTACCGCAGTTGAAGGTGCAGAACTCGCGGATGACGTTGTAGTCGCCGATTTCCAGACGAGTGGGCTCGCCGGCGTATTTCTTGTCCTGCGGCTCTTCACCGAGCGAGCAGAACTGGAACACGCGATTGCCTTCGCCCACGCGGGTGTGCCCGGTAATCACCACATGCGGGCCGATCCGCGTGCCGGCGCCGATTTCGACGTGTTCGCCGATGATCGAATAAGCACCGACGCTGACGTCGGCCGCGAGTCGCGCGCCAGGATGGACGATGGCGGTAGCGTGGATCATGGCTTGCGCCGACTCGCGGTTCAATCGAGCTGCTTCAGGGTGCACATGAGTTCGGCTTCGCAGGCGAGCAGGCCATCCACCGTGGCCTTGGCCGCGAACTTCCAGATGCCACGCGAGACGCGCAGGATGCTGGCCTCCATACGCAACTGGTCGCCCGGCACCACGGGGCGTTTGAAACGGGCGCCGTCGATGCCGACGAAATAGATCACGGTGTTCTCATTCACCGGGATTTCCGCACTCTTGAACGCGAGCAGGCCGGCGGTCTGCGCCAGGGCTTCGATCATCAACACGCCGGGCATCACCGGATGCAGCGGGAAATGGCCGGGAAACTGCGGCTCGTTCATGGTGATGTTCTTGAGCGCGACGATGCGCTCGTTGGGCACCAGTTCCAGCACCCGATCCACCAACAGGAAGGGATAGCGGTGCGGCAGGTGCTTCATGATCTGGGTGATGTCCATTACGGCGGCATTGCTCATGGCTGTTCCAGTTGTTTTTCCAATGATTTGATCCGTCGCGCCAGGTCGTCGAGATGGCGCAGGTGCGCAGCGTTGCGCAGCCAGTCGGCGTGGCGCATGAGCGGCTGCACCGAGGTATAGGTGCCCGCTTCCTTGATGTTCTTGGCGACGAAGGTGCCGGCGGAAATCGTGACCCGGTCGGCAATTTCCAGATGGCCGATGATCATGGCGGCGCCACCAATCTGACAGTACGCACCGATGGAGGTGCTGCCGGCGATCCCGACACAGGCGGCGATGGCGGTGTGGTGGCCGATGCGGCAGTTGTGGGCGATCTGGATCAGATTGTCCAACTTGACCCCGTCCTCGATCACGGTGTCGTCCAGGGCGCCGCGATCGATGCTGGTATTGGCGCCGACTTCCACATCGTCACCCAGAATGGCGCGACCGACCTGCGGCACCTTGAGCCAGTGATTACCCTCCCAGGCCAGGCCGAAGCCATCCGAACCGATGACGCAGCCCGGATGCAGAACAACGCGGTTGCCGATGACGCAGCCGTGTTGCACGGTCACATGAGCGTGCAGGCGGCAGTCTTCGCCCAGTTGAACCCCCGCGCCGATCACACAATGAGGGCCGATCACGCTGCGCGCGCCGATCCGGGCACCCGTCTCCACCACGCAGCCCGGGCCGATGTGGGCGGTCGCGTCGATCACACAATCGACCGCGACATTGGCGGCGGGGTGAATGCCAGGCAGCGCGAGCGGTTCCGGGTAGAGCAGTGCCAGCGCGCGGGCAAAGGCTGCGTGGGGATTGTCCACGGCGAGACAGGATTGTGGCAGCGTGTCGCTGAGCGATTTTTCCAGTGAGGCCGGGACGATCAGGGCGCCGGCAGCCGAGGCGCGCGCCTGGTCGAGAAACTTGCGGTTGAGGAGATACCCCAGTTGCCCGGCACCAGCCTGTCCCAGTGAGGCGGCGCCATGCAGCGGGACGCCTGCGTTTCCCCGTATCGTGCCGCCCAGCCGTGCTTGCAGGTCAGCCAGAGTCAGACTGGGCATGAGTCTGCGCTATCAGCGATCCAGCGACTTGAGAACCCGCTCCGTGACATCCACACGCGGGCTGGCGTAAACCACGTTCTCGACGATGAGGTCGAACTTTTCTTTCTCGGCAATTTCGATGATGGCTTTGCGGGCGCGTTCCTGGACACCCGCGAACTCTTCGTTGCGGCGCTGGTTGAGATCTTCGCGGAACTCGCGCTGAGTATGCTGAAGGTCGCGGCTGAGATTGGCCAATTCACGCTGCTTCTTGCTGCGGTCGGCCTCGGACAGGGTCAGGCCTTCCTTTTCCAGCCAGGTTTGCAGATCGCGTGCCTGCTTGATCGTTTTCTGGATTTCCTGGTCGCGACTCTGGAATTCCTTTTCCAGTTTTTTCTGTGCCTTGACTGCTTGCTGGGAGTCGCGGAATACCCGTTCGGTGTTGACGAAACCGATCTTGAGGTCAGCTGTCTGGGCGGCGGCGGGCAGGGTGATGGTAAGAAGAAGAATGAACAGACGTTTCATGTGTTACCTCGATCAGAATACGTTTCCGAGCTGGAACTGGAAGGTTTGCGTCTTGTCGTCGGTAGCCGCGTTGACCGGCTTGGACAGCGAGACCTTGATCGGCCCCATGGGCGAGTACCAGGTGACGGCGGCGCCGACGGCATAGCGCAGGTCGGAAAGCGACAGGGTCTTGTAGCGGCCCAGCGAGTCGTAGTCGCCGGCAACCATGCCGGCGTCCAGGAAGGTGGACAGGCGAACCGATCTATCCATTCCCAGGCCCGGGAAGGGGAACAGGACTTCAGCATTGCCTACCATGCGCTTGCTGCCCCCCACGGAGAAAGCGGTGCCAGAAGAATTTTTCGCCTTGGGGCCGAGGGTGCCGCTGTCGAAACCGCGTACCGAGCCGATGCCGCCGGCGAAGAAGTTGCGGAACAGGGGCAGATCCGTGCCGCCGTAACCACCGCCGATACCGAGTTCGCCGTTGAGCATCAGGCTGATAGTACGGGTCATGGGCTTGAGCCACTGGTACTGGTAATTGAGCTTGTAGTACTTGAGGTCGCCCGCCGGAGTACCCAGTTCCGCGAAGGCGCGCTGGTAGGTTCCCTTGGTGGGGTAGAGCAGGCTGTCGCGCGAATCGCGCGCCCAGCCGGCTTCCATGCGCAGCGAGTTGGTGGTGACGCTGCACGCCGTGCCTGAAACGGTCGGACAACTTGGTTCGTAACTGTTGGCGTATTGGAAATAGACGTCAGGCGCGGTCGAACTCAGATTCATTTTGACCTGTTCCAGCGCCGCGCCGAAGTTGACGGTATCCAGTTCCGTGATCGGCACGCCCAGGCGCAGGCCCAGGCCGGTCGTGGAGGTGCTGTAATCCGCCACCGAGTTCAGGCTGGAGGTGTTGAGGTCGCGCCGGTACAGGTCATAGCCGACGCTGATGCCGTCCTGGGTGAAATAGGGGTTGGTGAATGACAGGGAATAGGTCTTGTTGACACTGCCGCTGTTGATCTGTGCCGACAGGCGGTTGCCGGTGCCGAACAGGTTGTTTTGCGACACGGAACCGGACAGCACGAGGCCGTCGGAACTGGAGAAGCCCGCGCCGAGCATGACGCTGCCGGTCGGCATTTCGGTGACGTTGACGTTGACGTCCACCTGGTCCGTGGTGCCGGGTACCGACGGCGTTTCCACATTGGTTTCCTTGAAGAAGCCCAGGCGTTCCACCCGTTCACGCGAACGGTTGAGTTTGTCGGCGGCATACCAGCCGCCTTCCAGTTGGCGCATTTCGCGGCGCACCACTTCATCCTTGGTGCGGGTGTTGCCGGTGACGTTGATACGGCGCACGTAGACTTTGCGGCCCGGGTCGACCAAAAAGGTGAAGGCGACGGTGCGTTTTCCCTTGTCGAGTTCCGGGGCGGCGTTGACGTTGGCGAAGGCATAACCCTCGTTGCCGAGGCGGTCGCCGATCTTTTTGGTGGTTTCGTTGAGTTGTTCGCGCGAGAAAGCATCGCCCGGCTTCATGGTGATCAAAGCCTTCAGTTCGTCCTCGGCAACCGGCAACTCGCCCGCGATCTTGAACTCGGAGACGGTGTATTTCTCACCTTCATTGATATTGACGGTGATGTAGATGTCTTTCTTGTCCGGGGTGATCGAGACCTGGGTGGAGTCGATGCTGAATTCGAGATAACCCTGGTTCTGATAGTGGGCACGCAGCACTTCCAGGTCGCCGGAGAGCTTTTGCTTGGAGTACTGATCGTTTTTGGTCCACCAGGTCATCATGCTCGGCGTGCTCAGGGTGAACAGCTTCTGCAGTTCCTTTTCCTTGAAGGCCTGAGTGCCGACGATGTTGATGGCGCGAATCTTGGCAACCTCGCCTTCGGTCACCTCGAAGTTCACCGCGACCCGGTTGCGTTCCAGTGGGGTGGTGGTGGCTTTCACTTCCACCGAGTAGATGCCGCGGTTGTAGTACTGGCGTTTCAGTTCCTGCTCCGCCTTGTCCAGGAGGGAGCGGTCGAGAATGCGGCCTTCGGCCAGCCCGAGCTGCTTGAGGCCGGTCTTCATCTCGTCCTTGGGAAATTCCTTCATTCCGGAAAAATCCACACTGGCGATGCCGGGACGTTCTTCCACGGTGACGACGAGCACCTCGTTCTGGGTTTCCAGGCGCACGTCCTTGAAGAATCCGGTGGCATAAAGTGCCTTGATCGCTGCGGCGGCCATGTCGGGGGTGAGCGTCTCGCCCACTTTGACCGGCAGGTAGCTGAACACGGTGCCGGCTTCGGTGCGCTGGATGCCCTCCACGCGGATGTCCTTGACCTGGAAGGGCTCGAAGGCCTGAGCTTGGCCGGCGGAGATTGCATATAAAGCAAGGGCGAGCAGGCTGGGGCGGAAGGCGCGCATGGTGTTTTTTTCTCTAGCGGCGGTTTATTGAAAAAACAGCCGGCTCAAATCGTTGTAAAGGGCGAAGAACATGAGCAGGCCCAGGAGGCCCATTCCAATCTTCTGGCCGACCTCCTGAACGTATTCGGGGACGGGGCGGCCGGTCAAAAATTCCGCGAGATAATACAACAAGTGCCCGCCATCCAGTAACGGCACGGGCAGCAGGTTGAGTACGCCGAGGCTGACGCTGACCAGGGCCAGGAAGGCGACAAAGCTGCTCACACCCGACTCTGCGGACTGGCCCGCATAGTCGGCGATGGTCAGCGGCCCGGAAAGGTTTTTCAGCGAGGCCTGGCCGGTGATCATGCGGCCCAACATTTCCAGGCTGAAGGTGGAGAGTTCCCAGGTCCGTGCCAGCGCTCTGTTCATGCTTTCCAGCGGGCCGTAATGGACGGTGCCGTGGAGGCTGGCGAGCAGTTCCGGGTCGATGCGCGGCCCGGCGCCGATGCGACCGATGGTGAGGGTGCCATCACGCACTGCGGCGGGTGCCAGGGACACATCCCGTTTCTGGCCGTTGTATTCCAGGCTCAGGCGCAGGCTGCGCCCCGGTGCGCGGCGGATGGTCTCGACCACTTGCTCCCAGGTCGCCATGGCGACGCCGTCGATGGCACGGATGCGGTCACCGCCGCGCAGGCCCGCCTTCGCGGCAACACCATCCGGGCTGATCTGACCCAACACCGGTGCCAGGGGAGGGAGATAGCGCACCAGACCCAGTGCTTTCAGTGGGGCTTGTTCCAGTTCGTCAGTCTGTTCCGGTGCGGCGAGGGTGCGGAAGGCGACATAACCCCGCTGGTCGACCGTCTCGATTTGCAGCGCATTGCCGCGCAGCACCTGTTTGAGGGACAGCCAGTGCAGATCCTGCCAGCTCGCGATGGGTTCGCCGTTGATTCGGGTAATGGTTTCACCCGTGTGCACGCCGGCCAGTTGCGCCGGGCTGCCCGCCGTCGGTTCGCCGACGATGGGCTTGAGGATGGGCACCCCGCCCATGAACAAGCCCCAGAACAGCAGGATGGCGAGCAAAAAATTGGCGAGCGGGCCGGCCGCGACGATGGCCGCGCGGGCCGCCACCGACTTGCGGTTGAACGCCTGGTCGAGCTGGTCGGCGGGTACATCGCCTTCGCGCTCGTCGAGCATCTTCACATAGCCACCCAGGGGAATCGCGGACAGCGCCCATTCCGTGCCGTGGCGATCGGTGCGACTGGCGATGACCTGGCCGAAGCCGACCGAGAAGCGCAGGACTTTAACGCCCGCGCGGCGCGCGACCCAGTAGTGGCCGAATTCGTGGAAAACGATGAGTACGGCCAGGGTGAAGAAAAAGGCGAGGAGGGTGGTCATGGGGTCATGCCGGAAAGCGGGCTTGCAGCCCGCGTGCAGGCGTCCTCGCCTGCACGTGACCTTAGCCATGCCCGATCAGGGATTCAGCTTCCCGCCGCGCGGCGGCATCGGCCGCCATCAGATCTTCCAGGGATTCGGCGGGCAGGCCGGCCAGGCGGCCGAGCACGGCCTCCAGGTTGGCGGCGATACCCAGGTAGGGGATGCGACGGTCGAGGAAGGCGGCCACCGCCACTTCATTGGCGGCGTTGAGGATGGCCGGCGCGGTGCCGGCGGCCTCCAGCGCCTGATAGGCGAGTTTCAGGCAGGGGAAACGGGCGAAGTCGGGCGCCTCGAAGGTGAGTTGGCCGATTTTCGCCAGATCCAGCCAGTTCACGCCCGCTTCCACCCGTTCCGGATAAGCCAGGGAATGGGCGATGGGGGTGCGCATGTCCGGGTTGGAAAGCTGCGCCAGCACCGAACCGTCGAGGTATTCCACCATGCTGTGGACGATGCTCTGCGGGTGGATCACCACTTCGATCTGATCGGGCCGGGCATTGAACAGCCAGTGTGCCTCGATGACTTCCAGGCCCTTGTTCATCATGCTGGCGGAATCGACGGAGATCTTCTTGCCCATCACCCAGTTGGGGTGGGCCACCGCTTCCTCCGGCGTCACGTCTTTCAGCGTCTCCACCGCGCGAGTGCGGAACGGCCCCCCCGAGGCGGTGAGCAGAATGCGGCGCACGCCGTGCCTGACCAGATCGCCGTCGTAGCCCGCCGGCAACGACTGGAAAACGGCGTTGTGCTCGGAGTCGATCGGCAGCAGGGTGGCGCCGTGTTGCTGTACCGCTTCCATGAAGAAACGGCCGGCCATAACCAGGGTTTCCTTGTTCGCCAGCAGCACCCTTTTTCCCGCGCGGGCGGCGGCGAGGGCAGGGCGCAGGCCGGCGGCACCGACGATGGCGGCCATGACGCTATCGACTTCCGGCAGGGCGGAGACGAACTCCAGCGCTTCCATGCCCAGCAGAACCTCGGTCTGTGTTCCGGCGAGCAGTGCTTGCAGGGCGCTGGCCTTGTCGGCATCCAGCACCACGGCATAGCGGGGCTGGAACTGGCGGCATTGCGCGGCCAGTTTGTCGATCTGGTTCTGGCCGGTGAGGGCCACGACCCGGAATTTGTCCGGATGCCGGGCGACCACGTCGAGGGTATTGACGCCGATGGTGCCGGTCGCGCCGAGGATGGTGAGATTGCGCGGAGTCATGGCCATAGGATCAGTAAGCAGAGGGCGAGTGGCAGAACGGCGGTAAGGCTATCGATGCGGTCCATTACACCGCCATGGCCGGGCAACCAGTTGCCGCTGTCCTTGATGCCGGCCTGGCGTTTGGCATGGCTCTCGAACAGGTCGCCGAGGATGCTGGCCACGAACAGGGCCAGGGCATAACCCAGCAGGAGCGCGCTCTTGCCGATTGCTTCGCGCAGCACGAAAAGGTCGACCAGCAGCGCATAGAGGGCGACCGCCAGACCCGCGCCGATCACGCCTTCCCAGGACTTCCCGGGACTGATCTGCGGTGCCAGTTTGTGTTTGCCGAAGCGGCGACCGGAGAAATAGGCTGCGCTGTCGGCGATCACGGCGAGCAGGATGCAGGCCAGCAGGAGCATGGGCGAGGTGCCGTGCAGATAAACAGCGGCATAACCCGTGGGAGCCAACAGCAGCCAGCCGAGCAGCGCAGCGCCGAGGCCGCCGGGGATGGGCCAGCCGCGCGCCAGCCAGAGCGGCGCCAGGAGCAGCCAGAAGACGGCGGCCACAGCCGCGATCATCTCCCTGGGAACGAAGTAGTACAGGCCGAGGGTGGCGAGTGGTGTGGCAAGGGCATAGGCCAGTCGCGCGGGCGCTTCGAACTTCACCAGACCCGCCCATTCCCAGGCCCCCAGTGCGACGATGACCAGCATTACCCCACCCCAGGCGGGGGTGGGCAAACCAAGCAGGGCGGCGAGGGCAATACCACCGAGGGCCAGGCCGGTGATGACGCGCTGCTGAGGGCTCGTTAACGTGAAACAAGCTCGCGCCTCTGCGGTAGCGCCGGCATCCCTGCCGGCGTCTTTTACCTCCGCCGGCAAGGATGCCGGCGCCTCGCTTCGCATCCCGCCGGCAGCCCCATAATCATCCCCGTTCTTCATTAACGAGCCCTTAGCGCTCGAGGAGTTGTTCGCTGGTGCGGCCAAAGCGACGCTCACGTTTTTGATAGGAGGCGATGGCCAGATCGAGCACCTTGGCATCGAAGTCGGGCCACAAGGTTTCGGTGAAATACAACTCGCTGTAGGCCAGTTGCCAGAGCAGGAAATTGCTGATGCGCTGCTCGCCGCCGGTACGAATGAACAGGTCGGGCTCGGGGGCGTAAGGCATGGAGAGATAGGGGGTCAGCACTGCTTCCGTCAGTTCGCCGCCGGGGTTGTCGCGCAGCCAGTTGTTGGCGGCGTTCAGGATGTCCCAGCGACCGCCGTAGTTGGCGCAGACCGTGAGCGTGAGGCGATCATTTCCGGCGGTCTTTTGCTCCCCCTGGAGAATCAGATCGCGCAAACGCTGGTCGAAACGGGAGAGTTCGCCGACCACCTTGAGACAGACACCGTTGCGGTGCATCTTGCCGACTTCCCGCTCCAGCGCCATCACGAAGAGTTCCATCAGGCGGGAGACTTCATCCTCGGGACGGCGCCAGTTTTCCGAACTGAAGGCGAACAGGGTCAGGTATTCGACACCCCGCTCGATGCAGGCCTGAACCATGTCGCGGACCCGCTCCACCCCCTGGGCATGGCCGGCGATGCGCGGCAGCAGGCGTTTTCTTGCCCAGCGGCCATTGCCGTCCATGATGATGGCGATATGACGTGGTACCGCGACGGATTGGGGGATTTCAGCCGTACTGCTGAAGAAGCGTTTGATCATGGGGGGGGAGTGGCGAGTGGCGAGCGGCGAGTGGCGAGCGGCTAGTGGCGAGTGGCGAGAGCATACGGTATTTGCGACTTGCCACTCGCCACTTGCGACTCGCCACTCGCTATCAAACCGCCATCAAATCCTTCTCTTTTTCCGCCAGTGCGCGGTCGAGTTCCGCGATGTACTTGTCGGTCATCTTCTGCATGTCTTCGATGGCGCGGCGCTCCTCGTCTTCCGACGCCTCTTTGTTCTTTACCAGATCCTTCAGATGGGAATTGGCATCGCGGCGGATGTTGCGCACCGCGACACGGGCGTTTTCCGCTTCGCCCTTGACGACCTTGATCAGGTCGCGACGGCGTTCCTCGGTGAGCATCGGCATCGGCACGCGGATCATCTCGCCCATGTTGGCCGGGTTGAGGCCCAGGTCGGAGTCGCGGATCGCCTTTTCCAGTTTGCCGGCCATGTTCTTTTCATACGGCTGCACGCCGATGGTGCGGGCGTCGATCAGGCTGACGTTGGCGACCTGGTTCACCGACATCAGCGAACCGTAGTAATCGACCATGACGTGATCCAGGATGCCGGTGTGGGCGCGCCCGGTACGGACTTTCAGCAGATCCGACTTGAGCGCTTCCAGGGACTTCTTCATCTTGTCCTCGGCGGACTTTTTGATGTCGGGAATCACGGTTTTCTCCTTGGTTACAACGTCACACGGGTGCCTTCGGCCTCACCCAGCACCACGCGGCGCAGGGCACCCGGCTTGAAGATGCTGAACACGCACAAGGGCAACTTCTGCTCGCGGCACAGCGCGAACGCGGCGGTATCGAGCACGCCCAGGTTGCGGGCAATGGCTTCGTCGAAAGTCAGTTGTTCGTAGCGGGTGGCCATGGGGTCTTTCTTCGGGTCGGCGGTGTAGACGCCGTCCACCTTGGTGGCCTTCAGCATCAGGTCGGCGCCGATTTCCGCGCCGCGCAGGGCCGAGGCGGTATCGGTGGTGAAGAAGGGGTTGCCGGTGCCGCCCCCGAAAATCACCACCCGCCCGGCTTCCAGATGTCGCACCGCGCTGTCGCGTTCGAATGGCTCGCCGACATGGGCGATGGTCACGGCGGTCTGCACGCGGGCGGCCACGCCAGCCGCCATCAAGCCATCTTTCAAGGCCAGCGCGTTCATCACCGTGGCCAACATGCCCATGCTGTCGGCGGTGGCGCGATCCATCCCGGAAAGTGCGCCGGTAGCGCCCCGGAACAGATTGCCGCCCCCGACGACGATGCCGACCTGGACGCCCAGGTCCACGACTTCCTTGATCTGGGCGACCATGCCGGCCATCGTGTCGGCGTGATAGCCAAAGGCATCCGGCCCCATCAAGGCCTCGCCGGAGAGTTTCAGGAGGATACGTTTGATCGTCATTGGCTGGTGGCTGGTGAGTAGGATGGGTTGAGCGGTAGCGAAACCCATCATGGCATCGGGCGTGTGGGGTTGATGGGTTTCGCTGTCGCTCAACCCATCCTACGCGGGCTGTTTCATCAGACCTTCGAAGCGGCCGCTACTTCGGCGGCGAAGTCGGTGACTTTCTTCTCGATGCCTTCACCGACGATGAACATGCTGAAGCCGTGGCACTGTGAACCCTTGGACTTCAGCACCTGCTCGATGGTCTGCTTGTCGTCCTTGACGAAGGGCTGTGACAGCAGGGTCACTTCCTTCAGGTACTTCTGCACCGTGCCGTCCGCGATCTTCTCCAGCATGGCTTCCGGCTTGCCGGCTTCTTTGGCTTTCTCGATGGCGACGCGGCGCTCGGTGTCGATCAGGTCTTGCGAGACGCCGGAGGCATCGAGCGACTTGGGCTTGGAGGCGGCGATGTGCATGGCGATGTCGCGGGCCAGTGCTTCATCACCGGCGATGTCCACCAGGACACCGATCTTCTTGCCGTGGATGTAGCTGGCGAACTTGCCCTGACCGTCAAGACGCACGAAGCGGCGGATGGACATGTTCTCGCCCATTTTACCGACCAGTTCGGTACGGGTTTCTTCCACGCTCTTGCCGCCAAAGGGTAGGGAAGAAAGCGCGGCCACATCGGCGGGGTTCTGGTTCAGCACCATATCGGCCAGGGCGCTGGTCAGCGCCAGGAAATCGTCGTTCTTGGCGACGAAGTCGGTTTCGCAGTTCACTTCCACCATCGCGGCGGACTTGCCGTCGGCACTGATGCTGATGGCGACGACGCCTTCAGCAGCGACGCGGCCGGCGCTCTTGGCAGCCTTGTTGCCGAAACGCACGCGCAGGATTTCCTCGCCCTTCTGCATATCGCCGCCCGCTTCGGTCAGCGCCTTCTTGCAGTCCATCATGGGGGCATCGGTGCGCTCACGCAGCGCTTTAACCATGGATGCGGTGATTTCCGCCATTTTGCAACTCCTGTTTTCCGTATTGAAAAACGCCCCGATCACCGGGGCGTCTAGAAATGCTTACCCGGCATTCTCACACCAGGTTGTTGCCGTTATTCGGCGGCGGCGCTTTCCGTGACTTCGACGTACTCGTCATCACCGGCGGCGACCATTTCCTCGATGACCTGGGTCTTGCCTTCCAGGATCGCGTCGGCCAGGCCACGGGCATACAGACGGATGGCGCGGTTGGAGTCGTCGTTGCCGGGGATGACGTAATTCACGTTGATCGGGCTGTTGTTGGTATCGACCACACCGATCACGGGAATGCCCAATTTGGCGGCCTCGGTGATGGCGATTTTCTGGTAGCCGACGTCGACCACGAACAGGGCGTCCGGCAGACGCTCCATATCCCGGATGCCGCCCAGGCTCTGTACCAGCTTGGTGCATTCGCGCTGTACACGCAGGGCTTCCTTCTTGGACAGGGTGCCTTCACTCAGTTGCGCTTCCAGATCCTTCATGCGTTTGACCGACTGCTTGACCGTCTTGAAGTTGGTCAGCATGCCGCCCAGCCAGCGGTGGGAGATATAGGGCATGCTGCAGCGGGTAGCTTCCTCGGCCATGATTTCGCGCGCCTGGCGCTTGGTGCCGACGAACAGGATGGAACCCTTGTTGGAAATCAGGCGACGCGCAAAGGTGGCCGCGTCGTTGAACAGCGGCAGCGTCTTTTCCAGGTTGATGATGTGGATCTTGTTGCGGTGACCGAAGATGTACGGCGCCATCTTCGGGTTCCAGTAACGGGTTTGGTGACCGAAGTGAACCCCGGCTTCAAGCATTTGACGCATGGTGACGGACATGATTACTCCTTGGTTAAGGTTGGGCCTCCATCCACTGACGAACCCTTTGATGTTTACGCAAAGGGCACCTTAACGCGAGTGGATGTGTGGATTTCGCTATGGCCGGGCCTGGCTGAATGCCGAGTGGCCGTGCGCAAAGCGGCGCGCATTCTAGCAGGACGGCCCAGCCAGGGGCAACCGGGATATCCGGGGGAATCGGCGTGACCACGTTCCACCTAAAAACCGCAGTTAGCCGCGTCGTAGGAGCGGGCTTGCCCGCGATAGCCGCCGCCAATCGCGGGCATACCCTCAAAGGGCACAAGAGCCCGCTCCTACGGCCGCAACCCGGATTCACCCAAATGGTGAGCGTCCTCATGGCCTCCAGCACCTGTAGCCATGCGGTATCCCGGTAAACAAGATGCAGTCAACTGAGGTTTCTAGGTTCAAGGGTTTTTGAGGGGGAGCGTCGATTCATGGTTTTTGTTGGTGGATGGACTCGATGGCCTGACCTGAGGCCGACAGGAGCCCTGAACCACCGGGTGCCGCCTATCTATATTGCACGGCGATGAATTCGGCTTCGGTGTGTTCGGATTGGGCGGAAAAACATCGCTCCAAGTCGTGAAATCTCCTTGCGGACGGAAATTCTCGTGGCTACAATGCTGTCGCTTCGCAGTTGCCTAGAACAACCGCAACGAAATTGAAGTAACAAAGCAGTACATGGAGTGGTAGTTCAGTTGGTTAGAATACCGGCCTGTCACGCCGGGGGTCGCGGGTTCGAGTCCCGTCCACTCCGCCAACACCTCAAAGGCGAACGCGAGTTCGCCTTTTTTTTTTGAACTTTTTTTGCCTTGCCAACGCCATGCTAGAAGCCATACGAGAACGTGCCCAGGGCTGGATTGCTCGCGTCATTCTGGGGTTGATCGCACTGACCTTTGCCGTATGGGGTGTTGAGGGTTACTTCGGCAATAGTGGCCAGGAGCCGCCCGCGGCCAAAGTCAACGACGAAGAGATCAGCCAGCGCGAGTTCATCAAGACGCTCAAGGAACAGGCTGATGCGATAAAGCAGGAGATGGGCGCCAAGGTGGAAGACAAGGCGTTGCGCGCCAAAGTGCTGGAGCAGATGGTCAATACCAGTCTGCTGTCGCAGGCGGCGCAGAAGGCTGGTTTTACCGTCCTCGACCCGCAGGTGCAGGCTGTTCTCGCGGGCATCGAAATCTTCCAGGAAGCGGGCAAGTTCTCTCAGGCACGTCTGGACTCCTGGCTACGCGCTCAAGGCATGAGCCAACAGAATCTCATGGCGATGATTGCCCAGGATCTGTTGCTCAAGCAGGTACAGATCGGTTACGGCGAAGGCGCCGTAGCGCCCATGCCCACTGCCGTTCGTTTGAATGCACTGCTCGCGCAGCAGCGTGAAGTGAATGAGGCCGGTTTCGACCGCAAGGACTTCCTGAAGTCCGCCAGTGTCGACGACAAGGCGGTACAAGCCGAGTACGACGCTCACAAGAACGACTACGCGACTCCCGCCTCGCTACGCGTGCAGTATCTGGTCTTGTCCCAGGCGGTGCTGGAAGAGAAAGTGCAGATCAGTGATGAGCTGGCGCACAAATTCCATGAGGCAAATGCCGCTCGTTTTCAGGAGCCGGAACGCCGCCGCGCCAGCCACATTCTGATCAAGATCGATGCCGGCGCCGATGCGAAGGCGCGCGCGGTGATCAGGGCCAAAGCCGAGCAGATTCTGGCCGAAGTGAAGAAGGCACCCGCACAGTTCGGTGAACTGGCGCGCAAGCATTCACAAGATCCGGCTTCCGGAGAAAAGGGTGGCGATCTCGGTTCCTTCACCCGTGACATGATGGTCAAACCTTTCTCCGACGCGACGTTCCAGATGAAACTGGGCGCCATCAGCGAGCTTGTGGAAACCCAGTTCGGTTATCACATCATCCGTCTCGACGGCATCGTGCCCGGTGCCAAGATCGGTTACGAGGTAGCCAAGGGCGACATCCAGAAGGAACTCAGGCAGCAGGAGGCGCAGCGTCGCTTTGTTGAAACGGCCGAGCGTTTCAGCAACATGGTTTACGAGCAGCCCGACAGTCTGGCTCCGGCGGCCAAGGAGTTCGGCCTGACGGTGCAGGAAAGCGGCTGGTTCAACCGCAAGTCGGCCACCGCGCCCCTGGCCAATGAGCGCCTGCTGGAAGCGCTGTTTTCGGAAGATGCGCTGAAGAAGCGGCAGAACGGCGAAGCCATTGAAGTCGCGCCCAATACGCTGGTGTCCGCGCGCGTGATCGACTACCGTCCCGCCGGACAGCGGCCAGTGGCCGAGGTGGCGGGTGAAATTCGCCTGAAACTAAGCGCGGAGATGGCGCGCAAACTGGCGATCGAAGCCGGCAAGAAAGCGCTGGGGAATGCGGCTACCGACCAGGCGATCAACTGGTCTGCGGCGATGACCGTGTCCCGGATGCAACCCCTCAACCTCCCGCCGCAAGCAGTCAAGTCCATCTTCCGGACCGCCACCGACAAACTGCCGGCTTATGTCGGCGCCGAGACGGCTGAAGGCTATCGGGTATACCGCATCAACCGGGTCACGGCGGGCCAGGCCCAACCGGATATGGCCAAGCGTATCCGCAACGATGTCCGTCGCCTGGTCGCTCAGGAGGAAATGCGCGCCTATCTGGAAAACCTCAAGGCCAACGCCAAGATCAAGATCGAGCCGAGTGCCCTGGAGCCCAAGGCGGAGTGATCCGCCTCGGGTAGCTCTGGCGCACCATGAAAAAAGCCGGGCATGCCCGGCTTTTTTCTCGTCCTGCGTGGTGGTTCAGTCCGTGCTTATCGGGTTGTCACACACACCCACTAGATGTAGAGGCTCGTGATTTCGTGGCATGGCGCCGTAGGTTGGGCGTCGCTGCGCGTGCCCAACATCGTGGCGGTTCGTTGGGCACGCTTCGCTTTGCCCAACCTACGTCACTACCGGTAGTGGGTGTGTGTGTTAACCCGATAAGCACGGTTCAGTCGTCCACCGACAAGCCGGCCGTGCTGTTGAAGCCGGAATCCACATAGCTGATTTCGCCGGTCACACCGGAAGCCAGGTCGGACATCAGGAAAGCGGCGACGTTGCCGACCTCTTCGATGGTCACGTTGCGGCGTAGCGGCGAGTGTTGTTCACCCCAGGCCAGGAGCTTGTTGAAGTCGGCGATGCCGGAAGCGGCCAGGGTCTTGATCGGGCCGGCAGAGAGGCCGTTCACGCGGATGCCGCGCGGCCCCAGGCTGGAAGCAAGATAGTAGACACTGGTTTCCAGACTGGCCTTGGCCAGGCCCATGACGTTGTAGTGCGGCACCGAGCGTACCGCGCCCAGGTAGGTCATGGTCAGCATGGCGCCCTTACGGCCTTGCATCATGGGCAGGGCGGCCTTGGCCAGACCGGTGAAGGAGTAACTGGAAATGTCGTGGGCGATACGGAAGTTTTCCCGGGTGACGTTGTCGATGTAGCTGCCGACCAGCGCATCCTTGGGTACGAAGGCAATCGAGTGAACCAGGCCATCGAGGCCATCCCAGTGTTTGCCCAGGTTCTCGAACAGCGCGGTGATTTCTTCATCGCTGGCGACGTCGCAGGGAAACACCAGCGGCTCGCCGCCGCTGAATTCCCGAACCAGTCCCATGACCCGGTCCTTGACCTTTTCGCCCTGATAGGTGAATGCCAGTTCCGCACCCTCGCGGTGGCAGCATTTGGCCACGCCGTAAGCAATGGAGCGGTTGCTGATCAGACCGGTGATAAGAATTTTTTTGCCGGAGAGAAAGCCCATGTCGCGGTACTCGGTTAGTGAAACGGCGCGGATTATACCTGTAGCACTGCAAGGGTCGCAGGTCGGCGCTACCATCCCGCCGGTTGAAATAGGGAGTGATGTCGTGAGCGCAAAAATTATCGCTGTTGTGAATCAGAAGGGCGGGGCAGGGAAAACCACCCTGGCCATGTTGCTGGCGGGCAGCCTGGCGGATGCCGGCCACACGGTATTGGTGGCCGATGCCGATCCCCAGAACACCGCCCTGCACTGGGCCGGCATGGGGGAGGGTTTCCCTGCCACGGTGGAAGATGTTTCCGGCGAGGAAGGCAAGTTGCACAAAGCCTTGCGCCGCCGGCGCGATGCCTACGACTACATCGTCATCGACAGTCCGCCGGCCGCCGCCGCGCCAGTGACGCAAAGCGCCCTGCGCATCGCCGACCTCGCCCTGGTGCCGGTGATTCCCTCTCCTCTGGATTTGTGGGCCTCGGTGCGTATCCGCGAAGCCATCGTCGATGCACGCCACAAGAATCCTCAGTTGCTGGCCCGCCTGGTGGTCAATCAGATGCAGCCGAACACGGTGCTGGCGCGCGAGGTGATGGGCATGCTGCCGGAATTCGGTATTCCCCTGCTGGCCGCCAGCCTGAAAAGCCGCACCGCCTACCGCCAGTGCGCGGCCCTGGGTGCAACCATCGCGGCGCTGGGGTCGCGTGCCGGGATGGCGATCATGGAACTGGAGGCGCTACGGCGTGAAGTGGAAAGGCTGCTGAACGGGGAGGGCGTGTGATGCGCCGGGTTTTTGTAGCGCCGGCGTCCTCGCCGGCGCTACATCGCCATAGTGGAGCCTCAGCCGCGCGTATTGGAATTGCCCGCGAACTGGCTGAGTTCGACACGCGGTGCCGGCTCCCAGCCGGGTTTGCGGTACTCGGCGACGACGTTGGTGAAAATGCCGCCGCGCACATAAAACTTCGCGGTCAGGCGCATGAAGCGCGGATCGCTGGCGCGCACCAAGTCGTCGAGGATGCGATTGGTGACGTCTTCGTGGAAATGCCCTTCCTCGCGGAACGACCAGATGTAGAGCTTGAGGCTCTTCAATTCCACGCAGCGCTGGTCGGGGATGGTGTCCAGATACAACGTGGCGAAATCCGGTTGCCCGGTTTTTGGGCACAGGCAGGTGAACTCCGGGATTTCCATATGGATGTGGTAATCGCGGCTGGGGTTCGGATTGTCGAAGGTTTCCAGGGTTTTGCAGGCTTGGCTAGGCATGGGGGCAGAGAGAAAAAGTAGAATGCGCGGCGGATTATAGCCGCCCGACCAACCCGCACTCGCCACTGCCCTTGCGCCTCAAACACATCCACATCGCCGGCTTCAAATCGTTTGTCGATCCGGTGACGCTTCCCGCCGGCGCGCAGTTGACCGGCATCGTCGGGCCGAATGGCTGCGGCAAGTCGAACGTGATCGACGCGGTGCGCTGGGTGCTGGGTGAATCGAAGGCGCGCGAGTTGCGCGGCGCCAGCATGCAGGATGTGATTTTCAACGGTTCCTCCGGGCGCAAGCCGGCATCGCGGGCGTCGGTTGAACTCCTGTTCGACAACAGCGCCGGCAAGGCGGCGGGGCAGTGGTCGCAATACGCGGAAATCGCGGTCAAGCGGATGCTGACCCGCAGCGGCGATTCCAGTTACTGGGTCAACAACGTCCAGGTCCGCAAGCGTGACATGGCCGATCTGTTCCTCGGTACCGGCCTCGGTGGCGATGCCTACGCGATCATCGAGCAGGGCATGATCTCGCGCATCATCGAAGCCAAACCGGAGGAATTGCGCGGCTTCCTGGAAGAAGCGGCGGGGGTGTCCAGGTACAAGGAACGGCGCAAGGAAACCGAATATCGCTTGCGCGATACCCGAGAAAATCTGGATCGGGTTTCCGACATCCGCGAGGAACTCGGCCGGCAACTGGAAAAGCTCTCCGTGCAGGCCGAAGTGGCACGCCGCTTTTTTGGACTGGATGCCGACCGCAGTCTCAAGACCCACTTCCTGGCGCTCACCCGCAAACGCGAAGCACAGGCGCGTCAAGCTGAACTGGCTCGGCAGAGAGAAGCCGCGCGCAACGACATCGAAGCCAGGACTGCGGATCTGCGCCGTCTTGAATCCGACCTGGAAAGCCGCCGGCTCGACCAGTTCAATGCCACTGAAACCCTCAACCAGGCACAGGCGCGGTTCTATGCGGAAAGCGGCGAAGTGTCCCGAGTGGAACAGGAGTTGCGCCACCTGCATGCCACCCGCGAACGCCTGGCGCAGGACATTCGCCTTTCCGGCGAGCGGCAAGCCGCCACCCAGGCCGAACAACAGGCGGCTGAAGCCGAAATTGAACAACGCCGCTTCGATCTGGATCAGGCCGAGGAGCAGGAAGAGATGCTGTCTGAGCGTGCCATTCAGGCCAGCGACAACCTGCCCGAAGTCGATGCCACCTGGCGTGCGACGCAGGCCGCCGTCGCCGAGGTGCAGCGGGAAATGGCCCAGTTCGAGCAGGCCGCGCAACTGGAGGAAGCCAACGCCGCCCACGCGGAGCGCGCCCTCAACCAGTTGAAGGCGCGCGAACTCAGGTTGATGCAGGAACAGGAACGTCTGGCGGAAAACGACGCAGCCGAAGTCGAGCGCCAGCAGATGGATCTGGAAACCGAGCAGGAACGGGTGGAACGCCTGCGCGAGTATCTGGAAACCGCGCGTGGCGAGTGGCCGCAACAGGAAGCGCGCTTGCGCCAGGCGCGTCAGGCGCAGGACGCCGCCAGCCGCGAACTACACCGCCTTGAGGCGGAAGTCGGCGCCTTGAAGAAACTGCAAAACAGCGCGCATCAGGCGGAAAGCGGGGGTGCGGCCTGGCTGGCACGCCTGGGCCTGGAGTCGGTGCCGCGCCTGTGGCAACAGATACGGGTGGAAGAGGGCTGGGAAACCGCCGTGGAAGCGGCCTTGGGCGAAGCGATGGCGGCGTTGGCGGTGGCAGCCGAAGCGTCGTGGGCGGAGCAGCCGCCGGAAGCGCGGTTCGAACTGTTGCTCCCCGTAGGGTGCGCCGCGCGCACCGTTGAATCCATCGCAGCCGAGCCGGTGCGCACGGCGCACCCTACGGTCGATTTTTTGGCGCCCCTCGCCGACCTTATCCACACAGACGATCCCCTCATCGCCCGTTTTCTCGCCGACCGCCTGGCCCTGGCCTATGCCACCGACACCCTGCAGCACGCCATCGCGCAGCGCAGCAGCCTGCCGCCCGGCGGCTTCATCGCCACCCGTGAAGGCCACCGGGTCAGCCGCGACAGCCTGATTTTCAACGCGCCGGAGAAAGGGCATCAGGGCCTGATCGCGCGGGTGCGGGAAATCGAACGGCTGGAAGAATCTCTGGAACTGGCACAGTCCGCTGTCGAAGAAGTGGCTGAAGCAGTCATTCAGGCCGAGTCCGCGCAGCAAACCGCGCGGCGCCAGGGTGAGGCCTTGCAAACGCAACTGGCGCAGGCGCAGAACCAGGTGCACGAATTGCAGGTCAGCCTGGTGCGGGTACAGGAAGCCGCGCGACGGGTGGCCGAGCGCCGCGCCCAGGTCGCAAAGGAACTGAACGAGCTCTACGATCAGATGGCCGTGGAAGAAGCCGCCTGGAACGACGCCAGCGAGCGCCGGCGCGAGGCCAGCCTGGAGCACGACGCAGCGCGTGAACGTCTGGACAGCGCGCGCGCCGCGCGCCAGGCCGCCGAGCAGAAGCTGCACGGCGTGCGCGAAAGCCAGCGCCAGGCCGAGCGGGAAGCGCAGGAAGCCGCCTTCCTGGTGCGCTCCCTCAGCGCCCGCCTGAAAGACCTGGACGAGCACAAGCAGCGCGCCGCGCGTGGCCTGCAAGACCTGGCCCAGGCCTTCGAACGGTTACAGGCGGAACTCGATCAGGCCCAGGAAACCCCCACCCTGGCCGCGCTGGATGCCGCCCTGGCAGGCCGCCAGGTCGCCGAAGTCACCCTGACCACCGCGCGCGAAGCCCTGGAAGGCGCCAACGCCGCCCTGCGCGACCTCGACACGGCGCGGATCACCGGCGAACGCGCCCTGGAGCCGCTCAAGGAACGCGAAGTCGCGCTGGAACTGAAGTTGCAGGAAGCCCAGCTCAACGAAGCGCGCTATACGGAAGCACTGGAAGGTGTGCTGGAAGCAGAACTGGAAACGGCGGCGCAGGCGGCCGCCATTGCCACCCGTGGCGAAACCTGGCTGAAAAACGAGCTCACCCGCCTGGAAGCCGAGATTGCGGCGCTTGGCCCGGTCAATATGGCTGCGCTCGACGAACTCACGGCTACACAGGAGCGCAAACAGTATCTTGATGCCCAGGCCGAAGACCTTGAAACCGCCGCCAATACGCTGGAAGAAGCCATCCGCCGCATCGACGCGGAAACCCGCAGCCGCCTGAAAGAAACCTACGACAAGGTCAGCCGCGAATTCAAAGTGCTGTTCACTGAATTATTCGGCGGTGGCGAAGCGCAACTCACGCTCACCGGCGATGAAATCCTCGACGCCGGCCTCACCGTGCTGGCACAACCGCCGGGCAAGAAGAACAGCTCCATCCACCTCCTCTCCGGCGGCGAGAAAGCGCTTACCGCCTTGTCCCTGGTGTTCGCCTTTTTTCGCCTCAACCCGGCGCCGTTCTGCCTGCTCGACGAAGTCGACGCGCCCCTGGACGACAGCAATACCGAGCGCTACTGCGCCCTGGTCACCAAGATGTCGGCGAAAACCCAGTTCCTGTTCATCACCCACAACCGCCTGACCATGGAAATGGCGCACAACCTGGTCGGCATCACCATGCCCGAACCGGGGGTTTCGCGACCGGTTGCTGTGGATGTGGAAGACGCGGTCAGGATGGCGCTGTAATGCCGGCTCATCTTCGTCGAACCTAAAAACCGCAGTTGGCCGCGTCGTAGGAGCGGGCTTGCCCGCGATAGCCGCCGCCAATCGCGGGCAGCGGAGTCGTTGCCGCTTCAGCGGCTTTACGAATCCGGCGTGCCCCTTGCGGGTGGAGGCCCGCTCCTACGGCAACGCGTTACCCACTACGAATCACATAGAGCCTATTTTTGTGGCCGGTTCGCGCGAAGATCGAAACGGAAGGTGTCGTGGCAGCCTGAACAGTAGGTCATCAGTTCCGCCATCTGGCTTTGTGTCAGGCTCATGTCGCCCTTGGTTTCCGCGTCGCGAGCCATGACGGTCAGAATCTCATTCATACCGATAGCCAACTGGGTGAAGGCTTCCGGCGCTTTGGCCGAGATACCGGCGGGCAGGTTCTCCAGCAGGCCTGTCATCGGCCTGGTCGAAACCCCGACCGCTTTCATGTCTTTATTCGCCAGGGCGTTGTGTATGTTGAAAAGGCTGTGCAGGTATTCCCGCATCTCGTAGAGCACCTGATTACGCTCGCTCGCGCTGACCTGGATGGCGATGCGGTTGTCCTTGGCCGTGGGAGGCAGAGCCAGAGCAGTGGCGGAGAAGCAGATCAAGGCGATGGCAATAACGCGTCGCGACATGGGGTCTCCCGGGTGCGCTTGTGGAATGAGCGTGGAAGACTACTACCAATTCAAGCACTTGGAGAAGGCCGCTTTGGTTCAAGTCCAGGGCAAATTTGTTCTGTCAGGTAGCGTGCGCACGGCGCACGCTACGGAGGCGCTCGTAGGAGCGGGCTTGCCCGCGATTGACGGCGGTTATCGCCAGTGACGTAGGTTGGGCAAAGCGAAGCGTGCCCAACGAACCGTCGCGCTGTTGGGCACGCTTCGCTTTGCCCAACCTACGGCGCTTATCCGGTTGTCACCCAAACCCACTACCGGTAGTGGGTAGCCCGGATGCAGCGCAGCGGAATCCGGGGTTTCAGGGCGAGCAATCCCCGGATTCCGCTGCGCTGCATCCGGGCTACGAATCTTGGGCGCTAACCGGCTATACTCGCCGCGCTTTTGACAAATGTGACAACTTTGGCGATATCTATGGACCCCTCTTCCCCCGAAACGAATGACCCCTATTGCAGTACCTCACAAGCCGCCAAAATGCTGGGCGTCTCGCTTGGGACTGCGCAAAACATGGTTGAAGAAGGTGTTCTCGATGCCTGGAAAACCTCGGGTGGGCATCGCCGCATCAAGCGTGAGTCGGTCATGGCCCTGCTCGCCAGGCGCGGTAGCGCACAGGTCGCGCCGGCTGTCGGCGAAGGCGGCTTGTCGCTGCTGATTGCCGAGGACGATGCCTTTCTGCAAAAGCTCTACCGCAAGACCATGGACAGTTGGGGGCTGCCGATATCCATCGAGATCGTCGGCAATGGCTTCGATGCCTTGATGGTGGTCGGCCAGCGCGTGCCCGATGTACTCATCGTCGATCTGATCATGCCCGGGATGGATGGTTTCGAGTTGGTACGCGCCCTGCACGGCAACCCGGCTCTGTCCAGCACCGACATCATCGTGGTCAGCAGTATGAGCCGGGAAGACATCGGCAAGCGCGGCACCTTGCCGCCGGACGTGCCGATTTATGGCAAACCCATCCCATTCCATGAATTGCACGGCTTCTTCCGCGCCAAGATCACCCAGAAGCTCAGACTGCAACGCGGCCGTTGAACCTGGCCCGGATACCGCATGGCTACAGGTGCCTGAGTCCATGAGGACGCTCCTACTGCACTTTGCCCAACCTACTTGGCTACGCGGCTAAAGTTTTTCCCCATTGAGTCGTAAGTGGGGCATTCCAACCATTCCCTCCACACGGCCCCCATGTTCAACAACCTCAAAATTGCCCACCGTCTGTGGCTCACTTCGCTTTTGGCGGGCAGCTTGTTCTTCATTTCCGTGATTGCGGGCTACCTGGGTTTGACTACGGCGGAAAAATCGCTGAAGTCGGTGTTCGAGGATCGGGCGGTGCCCATGCACGACCTGTCCCGCATCGGCACGATCATTCAGGAAAACGCCTGCCATATCCTGCTGGCCTACCAGCATGACCCGGCGGGCCCGCTACATTTGGTTCATGATCATCCGCTCACCCGGCACCTGGAGGCGATGGACAAAGGCAAAGGGGAGATCGACGGCCTCTGGACCAAATACATGGCCACCTATCTCACCGAAGAAGAAAAAGTCCTGGCAGCGGACTTCAGCGAAAAACGCAAAGCCTGGGTCGCGCAGATGATGGAAGCCAGGGCAGGAATCGCGGCCGGAAATTACAGCGTTGATGCGATGGCGCAGTTTCTGAAAGCCCGGCGTGAGGAGGGCAAGGCCACGAGCGAGGCCCTGGAAAAGCTGATGACTTACCAGGAAACCGTGGCGCGGCAGGAGTACGAGTCGGCGGCGGCGCGCGTGCAGACACACCTCTGGTTCTATGGCGTGTTGATCGTGATCGGCGTGTTGGGCGTGTTGGGCATGTCCTTGCTCACGATTCGCCGTATCAGCCACAGCCTATCGGTGGCCGGCGCCATGGTCGAGGCGATTGCTTCCGGCGACCTCACCCACCCGATTCCGCAATCCGGTTCCGATGAAATCGGTGTGATGCTGGCCAAACTCTCGCTCATGCAGAACAGCCTGCGCGATCTGATCGGTGCGGTACGCGGCAACGTGGACAATCTCGATCGCGCTGCAAAAGACCTGTCGGCGGCATCAATCAGCAGCGCGCGCGCCGGCGAATCGCAATCGGAAGCGGCTTCCAGCATGGCCGCCTCGGTGGAACAGCTTTCCGTGTCCATCGACCAGGTGGAAGAACATGCGCGCGAGGCGCGCGGGGTCACCCTGACTTCCGGCAGCCAGTCGGAAGAGGGCGGCCGCATCATCCACGAGGCGGCCAGCGAGATGCGCCGCATCGCCGAGGCGGTAAACGCCACCGCCGGCACCATCCGGCAACTGGAAGACTATTCCGGGCAGATTTCCAGCATCGTCGGTGTCATCAAGGACATCGCCGACCAGACCAACCTGCTGGCGCTCAATGCCGCCATCGAAGCCGCGCGGGCGGGCGAGCAGGGGCGCGGTTTCGCGGTGGTGGCCGACGAAGTGCGCAAGCTGGCTGAGCGCACCGCCAATTCCACCCAGGAAATCACCGCCATGATCGGCAAGATTCAGCAGGGCACGCAGCGTGCCGCGCAGGAAATGGAGTCCGGCGTGCAGCGGGTCAACGATGGCGTCAACCTGGCGCACAAGGCGGGGGATTCCGTGACCAGCATTCGTGCCAGCGCCGAAAAAGTCACCCATGCCGTGGACGACATCAATCTGGCGCTCAAGGAACAGGCCGTGGCCGCGCGGGAAATCGCCCAGAAGGTGGAACGCATCGCCCAGGGCGCCGAAGAAAGCAGCGCCGCCGTCAACCAGACCGCCGCCTCCGCCGAGCAGTTGCGGATGCTGTCCAGCGATCTCCAGCAACTGACGGGGCGCTTCCGGGTTTAGCGCCGGCGTCTCGCCGGCAAAATAGAAATGCAGGCGAGACGCCTGCGCTACAAGGCCGCGCTGTAGCGCAGGCGTCTCGCCTGCGTCTTTTAATCCAGCCGGCGAGACGCCATCAACGCCTCCGCCGAGCAGTTGCGGATGCTGGCCGGCGATCTCCAGCAACTGGCGGGGCGCTTCCGGGTGTAAATGTATTTCCCCCTTTCCCAAAGGGGGGCAGGGGGGATTTATCCGTGCTGTAGGTTGGAAAAGCCGGCGGGCCGACGCCTTCCGACATCTCTGGCGGAAGGCGCGATAAAGCCGCTTTTCCGCCCTACACGGCCCCGTCACATCCGTGCGGCATAATCGCCGGCCTTCTTCCTCCGATTTCCCTGCATGCAAACCTACCCCACGCTGGCCGCTATCGATCTCGGCTCCAACTCCTTCCATTTGCAGGTTGGCCGGGTCGAGGGCGAGCAGCTTTTCTATCTCGACGCCATCAAGGAATCGGTCCGCCTGGCCGGCGGCCTCACTGCCGACAAGTACCTCGATGATGCTTCGCAGCGGCGCGCGCTGAATTGCCTGGCGCGTTTCGCTGAACGTTTGCAGGGTATGCCGGCCGGCGCGGTGCGGGCGGTGGGCACCTCGGCCCTGCGAGTGGCCAAGAACGCACCCGAATTTCTCGAAAAAGCGCGTGCTGCGCTGGGTTTTGAAATCGAAATCGTCGCCGGCCGCGAAGAGGCGCGCCTGATCTATCTGGGCGTCTCGCACAGCCTGCCGCTCAACACCGAGCCACGTCTGGTGGTGGACATCGGCGGCGGTTCCAGCGAATGCATCATCGGCACCGGCTATGAAGCGCAAGACCGGGAAAGCCTGCGCATGGGCTGCGTGGTGTTCAGCAACCGGTTCTTCGCCGGCGGCGTCATCGACAAAGCCTCCATGAAGGCGGCCGAGATTGCCGCGCGCATCGAAACCCGCCTCGTCACCGGCCCGGTATTCGGCAAGGGCGCCTGGGCCGAAGCGGTGGGCTCCTCGGGTAGCGCGCGCGCGCTGGGTGACATCTGCCAACAGAACGGCCATTCCGACGGCGCCATCACCCTGGATGGCCTCAGATGGCTGCGTGAGCGACTGATCAAGCTGGGCAATATCGATCAACTGGACCTGCTCGGACTGAAACCCGATCGCCGCCCGGTCATCGTCGGCGGTCTCGCCATCATGTTGGCGATCTTCGAGGAGCTGGGCGTCGAAACCATGACGGTGGCGCAAGGCGCCATGCGCGAAGGCATCCTCTGGGATCTGCTCGGCCGGGTGCATGACCGCGACATGCGCGACATCACCGTCAGCCAGTTTCAGCGCCGCTATCAGGTGGATATGGCGCAGGCACGCCGCGTGGAAACCCAGGCGCTGGCCCTGTTCCAGGTACTGACCCCGTCGCCCGAGGCTGAGCGGCGCCTTGCCTGGGCGATGCGCCTGCATGAAATCGGCATCTCCATTGCCCATTCCGGCTTCCACAAACATGGTGCCTACATCCTGGAAAACGCCGACATGCCCGGTTTTTCCCGGCGCGATCAGGCGTTCATGGCCTTGCTGGTGCGCGCCAGCCGGGGCGGTCTGGACAAGCTCGGTCTGTCCCCCAGCGCCGCCGAATGGCCGCTCATCCTGTGCCTGCGCCTGGCCCTGCTGTTCAACATGAGCCGCAGCGATGCCGTGCTGCCGGCCATTTCGCTGAATTGCGAAGCCGGCGTCTGCCGGCTGTCCCTGCCCGCTGACTGGCTCAGGGACAACCCGCTCACCCGCGCGGTGCTCGAAGATGAAGTGCGCGATTGGGGCAAAGCGGCGGCGGGGTTGCGCCTGGAACTGGTGTAGCGGCTGTGGTGTAGCGCCGGCATACCAGCAAGGGGTAGGCCGGCGCTTGGCTATCGGGCCGATTACTTCGCTATCATTGCGCCCCTTTTGCTTGCAGTGAGTTCGTCTTGTCCGACCCCACCGATACCCCTCCGGAAGCCACCACCGAAGCCAAGGCCGGCGATGGCAACATCGCCCGCCAGGTGGGCCGCCGCCGCACTTTCGCCATCATTTCCCACCCCGACGCCGGCAAGACCACGCTGACGGAAAAGCTCCTCCTGTTCGGAGGGGCCATCCAGATGGCCGGCACGGTGAAGGCGCGCAAGAGCGGACGCCACGCCACTTCCGACTGGCTGGAAGTGGAGAAGCAGCGCGGCATTTCCGTGGCCAGCTCGGTGATGCAGTTCACCTACGGCGATTGCGTCATCAACCTGCTCGACACCCCCGGCCACCAGGATTTCTCGGAAGACACCTATCGCGTGCTCACCGCCGTGGATGCCGCCGTGATGGTGGTGGACGCGGCCAAGGGCGTCGAGGCGCAGACCATCAAGCTGCTGGAAGTCTGCCGCCTGCGCAACACGCCGATCATCACCTTCATCAACAAGATGGACCGCGAAGTGCGCGACCCGCTGGAGGTGCTCGACGAGATCGAGTCGGTGCTGAAGATCCACTGCGCGCCGGTGACCTGGCCGATCGGCATGGGCAAGCGCTTCGTCGGCGTCTACCACCTGTTGAATGACGAGGTGATGCGCTTCACCCCCGGTGAGGAACGCGCCGACGGGGAGGTGGAAATCCTGCGCGGCGCCGAGATCGACAGGCTGCGCGCCACCTGTTCGCAGGAATTCGATCAGATGCGCGACGAAACCGAACTGGTCAAAGGCGCCGGCGCCAGCTTCCACCTCGAAGACTTCCTCAAGGGCAAGCAGAGTCCGGTGTTCTTCGGTTCCGGTATCAACAACTTCGGCGTGCGCGAAATTCTCCAGGCGCTGATCGACTGGGCGCCGCCGCCGCAGCCGCGCGAGGCGATTGTTGGTAACCTCGGTGCCAACGGCGAGAGCCGCATGGTGGCACCCGACGAGGCCAATTTCACCGGCTTCGTGTTCAAGATCCAGGCCAATATGGACCCCAACCACCGCGACCGCATCGCCTTCTTCCGCGTCTGTTCCGGGGAATACACGCCGGGCATGAAGGTGAAGCACCGCCGCACCGGCAAGGAGATGAAGATCGCCAACGCCGTGGTGTTCATGGCCAACGAACGCAGCCGCATGGACGACGCCTTCGCCGGCGACATCATCGGTATCCACAACCACGGCCAGTTGCAGATCGGCGATGTCCTCACCGAAAGCGAAATGCTCACCTACAAGGGCATTCCCTACTTCGCCCCCGACCTGTTCAGCCGCGCCCGCCTGCGCGATCCGCTCAAGTCCAAGCAGCTCAACAAGGGCCTGCGCGAATTGGGTGAGGAGGGCGCCATCCAGGTGTTCGCGCCGCTGGTGGACAGCACGCTATTGCTCGGCGCCGTCGGCCAACTGCAATTCGAGGTGGTGGAACACCGGCTGAAAGCGGAATACGGCGTCGATGCCGTGTTTGAACGCGCCGGCATCCACACCGCGCGCTGGGTGACCTGCGACAACGCCGCCCACCTGGCGGAATTCGTCAAGGCGCAACAACAGCGTCTGGCTCGCGACGTGGACGAAAACCTGGTCTACCTCGCCGACAACCGCGTCAACCTCAGCCTGGCAATGGAACGCTGGCCCAGGGTGAAATTCCACAACACGCGGGAACACGGGCAGACGTTGTAGGGCGGCTGTTTTAAAGACGCCGGCGAACAACGTAGGATGTGGTGAGCGATAGCGAACCGCATCATGCCGCGCGTGCCAGGGCGATGCGGTTCGCTATCGCTCACCACATCCTACGTCGGCTACGTCGGCAACCAGCGCTTCGGGTCGATGCCCCAGGTGGCGTAGTCCTCGTGGCCGGTGATGCGGTCCTGGCAGCCGCTCCAGGAGAGATCGACCAGTTCCGGTTTCAGGTAACGGTGGTGTTCCGCGTGGTAGATCACGTTCACGCGCGGCTTCAGCAGGTTGTCGGCGTTCTGTTCCATGACCACGCCGAGGCGGCCACCGAGGTTGCCACCGAGGTTGCCACTCTCCATGCGGACCAGCGAGCCGGTGGGGTAGATGCCCAGGCTCTTTACATAGGCCTTCACCAGCGCCGGGTCGAAGTGGTAACTGCTCCATTCCAGCAGGCGGCCAAGGGCGGCGGAAGGCGGCATGCCCTTGTGGTAGACGCGGTCCGAGGTGATGGCGTCGTAGACATCGACGATGGCGCCCATGCGCCCATACAGGGAAATCTGGTCGCCCTTGAGTTGGTTGGGGTAGCCGCTGCCGTCGAAACGCTCGTGATGCTGGCCGGCCACGTCGAGGGCGATCTGGCTGATGCCCGGCGTGTTCTGCAGGATGATGATGCTCTGCACCACATGCGACTTCATCTTGGTGAACTCGGCGTCGCTGAGCTTGGCCGGCTTGTTCAGGATTTCATCCGGCACGCGGGCCTTGCCCACGTCATGCAGCAGGCCGCCGATGGCCAACTCCTTGATGAGCGGCCGTTCCAGCTTGAGGCCACGGCCGAAGGAAACCAGCAACGCACAGACCGACACCGAGTGCTGGAAGGTGTAGTTGTCATGGTCTTTCAGGCGTGCCAGCGGCAATAGCGCGTCCTGGTTGCGGAAGATGGAATCCACCATGTTTTCCACCAGGGGTTCCACTTGTTCCATTTCGATCTGTTTGCCCAGGCGGATGTCCTGAACCAGGTTGCGCACGATGCGGTTGGCATCGCTGTGCAGGCGCTTGGCCCGTTCGATCTCCGCGCCCAGAGGCACCGGCAGGATGTCCGTCGACTGCTCCATGGCGATGTCGACCAGGCGTACATCGATTTCGTGGCGAAATTCTGCTTCCGTGATGGCATCGGCCACGTCCAGGCCTTGGCGGGTGTCGATGTATATCTCGTGGATGCCGAGCGCCTTGATTTCCCGCACCCGCTTTTCATCCTGCACCGCAAAACTGTTGGTGACGAAGGGGTGGTCGAGCCAGGAGCAGTTGACGTCGTGGACATGCATCCCCGGCCGCAACTGGGCGACTGGGATTTTCTTGATGCCGGCGGGTGTGCTCATGGGATGTGCCTAGTGGAACCAGTTCCATCTATCGGCACCCGCCGCGCGGACTTGAATCCGCTTAAGGCGGACGAGCCCCGTAGGTTGGGCAAAGCGAAGCGTGCCCAACAGCGCGACGGTTCGTTGGGCACGCTTCGCTTTGCCCAACCTACGTCACTGCGCTGCATCCGGGCTACGGCGCTAAAAAAAACGCCGGCAAGGATGCCGGCGCTACAGGGCGGGTCCGCGAGCGTCCTACTTGAAGTGCGTGGTCGCTTTTTCAAAGGCTTCACGCATGGACGCCCAGGCCGCATCGGCACCGGCTTTCATGTCTTGCCAGGCTTCACCGCTGCTGGCTTGCACTTCCTGGAGTTTCACCATGGCTTCTTCGCGATGCTTGCGCAGCGCTTCGAGCTGCATCTCGTATTCGATCTGCATATCGGTCCTGGCTACTTTGGCCTTGGCCTCCCACTTGGCGAGGTCGGCGTTCCACTTGTCGAGGTTCTGTTTCAGGGATTCGACGTAATCGTTGCGGGTGGTCATGTGTCTCTCCTGTGGAGCGTTGGTTAGGCGATACGGAAGGCCGTATCGCTGCTTCAGCTTACGCAAAAATTGCGGCTTTTTCGATCTGTCGCACGTCGGCTGAGGGTGAATTCGGTCCATGAACGAACCGCCTACGTCCGCTTGATCGCGCGGCTCAGCGCATCCGCCAGCGCACCGCCCGCCTTTTCCGGCTGCCTGGCGAGGTTCTTCGCCCGCGCCGGGGACATGCCGGGGGCCGGCCGGGCCGGCTTGACTTCGTCCTTCATGCGCAGGGTGAGGGCGATGCGCTTGCGCGGGATGTCCACTTCCAGCACCTTCACCTTGACGATGTCGCCGGCCTTGACCACGTCGCGCGGGTCTTTCACGAATTTTTCCGCCAGCGCCGAGATATGCACCAGGCCGTCCTGGTGGACGCCGATATCGACGAAGGCGCCGAAGTTGGTGACGTTGGTGACCACGCCTTCCAGTTGCATGCCGGGTTTCAGGTCTTTCAGGTCGTTCACGCCTTCCTGGAATGTGGCCGCCTTGAACGCCGGGCGCGGATCGCGGCCGGGTTTTTCCAGTTCTTTGAGAATGTCGCGCACGGTGGGCAGGCCGAAGCGTTCGTCGACATATTTGCCGGCATCCAGACGCTTGAGGACATCCACATTGCCGATCACGCTCTGCATGTTCAGCTTCAGGTCGGCCAGGATGCGCATCACCACCGAGTAGGCTTCCGGGTGGACGGAAGAGGCGTCGAGCGGGTTGTCGCCGCCCGGCACGCGCAGGAAGCCGGCGGCCAGCTCGAAGGTTTTCGGGCCGAGGCGCGACACCTGTTTCAGCGCCTCGCGGTTGGCGAAGGGGCCGTGCGCATCGCGGTGCAGGACGATCTGGTTGGCGAGCGTGGTATTGAGGCCGGAAACGCGGGTGAGGAGGGCGGCGGAGGCGGTATTCACATCGACGCCGACCGCGTTGACGCAGTCTTCCACCACGGCTTCCAGCGCCTGGCCCAGCTTGGCCTGGCCGAGGTCGTGCTGATACTGGCCGACCCCAATCGCCTTGGGCTCGATCTTCACCAGTTCGGCGAGCGGGTCTTGCAGGCGGCGGGCGATGGAGACGGCGCCGCGCAGGCTCACATCCATGTCCGGGAATTCGCGCGCGGCCAGTTCCGAGGCGGAATACACCGAGGCGCCGGCCTCGCTGACCGTGACCTTGGTCAATCCGAGTTCCGGTTGCATACGCATGAGATCAGCCGCCAGCTTGTCGGTCTCGCGGCTGGCGGTGCCGTTGCCGATGCTGATGAGTTCTGCGCCGTGCCTGCTCGCCAGTTTCGCGAGGGTGGCGAGCGAGCCGTTCCAGTCGTTGCGCGGTTCATGCGGGTAGATGACGGCGGTATCCAGCACCCGGCCGGTGCGGTCCACCACCGCCACTTTTACGCCGGTGCGAATGCCGGGGTCGAGGCCGATCACCGCTTTTGGCCCGGCGGGGGCGGCCAGCAACAGGTCTTTCAGGTTGCTGGCGAAGACGCGGATGGCTTCCTGTTCGGCGCGCTCGAACAACGCGTTCATCAAATCCAGTTCCAGGTGCAGGGACAGCTTCACCTTCCAGGCCCAGCGCACCGTATCCATCATCCACTTGTCGCCAGGGCGGCCTTTGTCCGACAGGCCGAAGTGGGCAGCGATGTAGCCTTCGCAGGGGCTGCTTGGCGTGCCGGCCAGTTCCTCCGGCAACTTGATCGCCAGCCCCAACACCCCTTCATTGCGCCCCCGGAACATCGCCAGCGCGCGGTGTGAGGGCATCGCTTTCCAGGGTTCATCGAACTCGAACCAGTCGCGGAATTTCTGGCCTTCGGCTTCTTTGCCGGCGATCAGGCGCGAGACCACGCGGCCGTGGTCCTGCAAGTACGAGCGCAGTTTTTCGATCAACGCGGCCTCTTCGGCGAACTGTTCCATGAGGATCTGGCGGGCACCGTCCAGCGCCGCCTTCACGTCGGCCACGCCTTTCTCGGGGTCTACGAAAGCGGTGGCCTCGACTTCCGGCAGCCACATCGGGTCGCCCAGCAGTTTTTCCGCCAGCGGCCCCAGGCCGGCTTCGCGGGCGATCTGCGCCTTGGTGCGGCGTTTCTGCTTGTAGGGCAGATAGAGGTCTTCCAGACGCTGCTTGGTTTCGGCGCCGCCGATGTCGGCCTGCAATTCCGGGGTCAGCTTGCCCTGTTCCTGGATGCTGGCGAGCACCGCCTTGCGGCGTTCCTCCAGTTCGCGCAGATAGCCCAGCCGCTCTTCCAGATGGCGCAAATGGGTATCGTCGAGGCCGCCGGTCACTTCCTTGCGGTAGCGCGCGACGAAAGGCACCGTGGCGCCCTCGTCGAGCAGCGCCACGGCGGCGGCAACCTGGTTGGCATGGACGTTGAGTTCCTGGGCGATGCGAATTTCGATGGACGGCAGCATGAGGTTCCAAGACAACGAAGAAGGTGCGGCAGGATGGGGAAAAACGACGTGCGCGGCAAGACTTGACAGGCCCTGGCAGCCAGTCATGTTGAAACACAAGGACGCAAGCGTGCTCCAACCGGACTACGAACCATCCATTCGATTCATGGTGACAGGCTGCTAGTCCCGATGCTCGGCAACGGCCCTTATTCCGGCACTTCTAGCACATAACCCATGCCACGCATGGTGCGGATCAGTTTGGGCTCGAAGCTGTCGTCCACCTTGGCGCGCAGGCGGCGCACGGCGACTTCGACGACGTTGGTGTCGCTGTCGAAATTCATGTCCCACACCTGGGCGGCGATCAGGGTGCGCGGCAGCACTTCGCCCGGGCGCCGGGCGAACAATTCGAGCAAGGCGAATTCCTTTGCGGTGAGGTCGATGCGCTGGCCGGCGCGGCTGACGCGGCGGCGCAGAAAATCGATTTCCAGGTCGGCCAGTTGCAGCGACGTGGCTTCCGGCGCGGCGCGGCCACGACGCAGCAGGGTGCGCACCCGTGCCAGCAGTTCGGCGAAAGCGAAGGGTTTCACCAGATAGTCGTCGGCACCCAGTTCCAGTCCCTTGACCCGGTCGTCCACCTGGTCGCGCGCGGTAAGGAACAGCACCGGCATGCCGTGGCCTGCGCGGCGCAAGGCTTCCAGCACCTGCCAGCCGTTCAGCCCCGGCAGCATCACGTCGAGGATGATCAGGTCGTAGTCGCCGGCGAGTGCCAGATGCAGGCCGTCGTTACCGTCGCGCGCCAGATCGGTATTCAGCCCGGCCTCGCTGAGGCCTTGCCGGAGATAGTCGCCGGTCTTGGGCTCGTCTTCGACAATCAGAATTTTCATCCGGGATTTCCTGGTTTCTGGCGGGCCGTCATTTTGCCGCGTTCGCACGGCCCGGGAAGTTTTTCCGGTTCGAGCCCCCTCGTTGTGAGCCAGGCATGGGCGTGATCCAGAAGGTGGACGCATTCCCACGGTTCCCGCAGGGGGCGTCTTGTGCTCAAATCCGCCCCTTTCCCCGCACCAGTATGGCGCGCGGCACCGAGGCAAGACTTCGGCTCCCGCAGCAAGCCAAACGACATGAAAATTTCCGTCAGTGAATTGATCGTCAGGTATCTGGAGCGTCTCGGCGTCGAACATATCTTCGGCATGCCGGGCGCGCATGTCCTGCCGATCTACGATCATCTGCATGGCTCGCGGGTCCGCAGTGTGCTGGTCAAGCATGAACAGGGTGCGGCCTTCATGGCCGGCGGCTATGCCAGGGTTTCCCACAAGATTGCGGCGTGCATCGCCACGGCTGGCCCCGGCGCCACCAATCTGGTGACCGGCATCGCCAATGCCTACGCCGAGCGCCTGCCGGTGCTGGTGATTACCGGCGAAACCTCCACCTACATTTTCGGCAAGGGCGGCTTGCAGGAGAGTTCCGGCGAAGGCGGGGCGATCGACCAGGGCAGCCTGTTCAGCAGCATCACCCGTTATCACAAGCTCATCGAACGTACCGATTACCTCGGCCAGGTGCTCAACCAGGCCACCCGCGCCTTGTTCTCGCGCGATCCCGGCCCGGTGCTGCTGTCCATTCCCTACAACGTACAGAAGGAATGGGTCGACGCGAGTGTGCTCGAGCAACTCCACATCCCGCACCACGGCGAGCAACGCTCTACCCAGTCCGGGCCTGTGGAAGCACTGGAGCGCCTGATCCAGGCGGCGAGCACGCCAGTCATCGTCGCCGGCTATGGCGCCATCAAGGCCGGCGCGCGCGGCGACGTGGCGCGCCTGAGCACAGCGCTGGGCATTCCGGTGGCCTCCAGCCTCAAGGCCAAAGGCGTGGTGAGCGAAGGCTCGCAACTGTCGCTCGGCTGCCTGGGCGTCACCTCGAATGGCGATGCTTACCGCTACATCGTCGAGCATGCCGACCTGGTGATCTTCCTCGGCGCGGGCTTCAACGAGCGCACCAGCTATCTGTGGGACAGCAAATTGCTGGCCGGCAAGAAAATTGCGCAAGTGGATCGCGATGCCGCGCAATTGAACAAGGTGTTCAAGGCGGATGTAGCGATCCACGGCGACATTCGCGAGGTACTGACGGAACTGCTGGCCTTGCTGGAGTCGGACGCGGCCAGCCATGGGCTTGCCCGTGTGGTGGCAAATTCGCGGCTGGAGAAACTGGCCGCACATCGCCAGGCCGCCGCCTCACCGCCGAGCGAGGACGAAACCCACCGGCGCACGCAGTTCCGTCTCATGGAAGCGTTCTTTGCCGGGCTGGCCGCGCGCTTTCCTGAAGACGCGATGATCTTCGACGACAACATCGTGTTCGCCCAGAGCTACTTCGATGTCTCGCACGCCAACCACTATTTCCCGAATTCCGGCATTTCCTCGCTGGGCCACGCGATTCCGGCGGCCATCGGCGCCAAGTTTTTTACCCAAACCCAGGCCAAGGACAGCCCGACCTTCGCCATCCTCGGCGATGGCGGCTTCCAGATGTGCTGCATGGAGCTCATGACGGCGGTGAACTACGCCATTCCGATCAACGTCGTGGTCATCAACAACGCCAGCATGGGCCTGATTCGCAAGAACCAGTTCCAGTTGTACGGCGAGCGTTACATCGACTGCGACTTCGTCAATCCGGATTTCCAACTGCTGGCCCAGTCCTTCGGCATCAGGCACCGCAAGATCGAAAGCGAGGCCGACCTCGACGACCTGTTCGCCCACGCCGACCTGGAGGGTTCGATCAACCTCATCGAAATCATGCTGGACAAGAATGCCTTCCCAACCTACCTGTCCGCCCGCTGACCTGGCAGCCTGTCGGGCTTTGGTCGTCGATAGCGAAAATCGACCCCAGCGAGGCCAGTTTTTGCCGGATTCGCCGCCGCATAGTCGGCCTATGGGGCAAGAACCCGGTGAAAAATGGACCGCTGCGGTCGATTTGCAGCCGACGATTCCAAAGCCCGACAGGCTGCTAGAAGCCTGGATCGCGGATCAACGCGGCGCCATCGCCGAACTGGAAAGCGCGCTCTGGGGCGGCGGGCTGAATGAAGCGTTGCTGGCGCCCTACCAGGCCGCTTTCCGCGAGCTGGAACAACGCATCGCCGCCTGCGGAGAAGACCCCCGCCACCACTTTGTCATCGCCATTCCGGTGGCGGACAGCCCGCTGCACCTGAAGAATTGCCTCAACAGCCTGCTGGAACTCTGTCGCACCTACGGCTACGGCGGCCAGGTCGATGGCCGCTGGCGCAAGGTTTCCGTGCTGCTGGCCGACGACTCCAGTGACGCCGCCTGCATCGAGCAACACCGGGAAATCGCCCACGAATTCGACCAGTCGGGCCTCACCACCCACTATTTCGGTCTCGACGAACAGCTCGCGTTGCTGGATCGGCTGGTGAGTAGCGCCGGCGCCTTCGCCGGCCCGCCCGCGCTCCCAGGCATCGTCGGCATCCACCGCCGCGAGGCTTTCGGCCACAAGGGCCAGGCGATGATGCGCAACATCGCCTACCTGAAGCTGGCGGAGATGTTCACGGGCACCGAAGCGCTGCTGTTCTACAGCATCGACGCCGACCAGGAATTCAAGGTGAAAGTCGCCACCGCAGAGGGCGGTCGCGACGTCTGTGCGGTGAATTTTCTCTACCGCCTCGATGAAATTTTCACCCATACCAATGCCCGGATTCTGACCGGCAAGGTAGTCGGCGACCCGCCCGTCTCACCGGCGGTGATGGCCGGCAATTTCATGGAAGACGTGATCGGCTTTCTGCGCGAAATGGCCGCCGGTGAGCCCGGCCAGGCCTACCGGCAGCCCAGTGCCAGCGGCGGAGGCGATGCCGCCTATCACGACATGGCCGATCTGTTCGGCTTCCAGCAGGCCGGCGACGCCTATCGCTATCGCTGTCCCCTGCCAAGCGAACCCGACAACGCGACCTGCTTCGCCGAGTTCTCGCGCCGCCTGAACAGCTTCTTCCACGGTGAACACCCCACCCGCATCACCTGGTTCGAATACCAGGACGCACTGGCCAGCGTGCAGCCGGCGCGCACCATCTACACCGGCAACTACGTGTTTCGGCCCGAAGCACTAAGCTGGTTCATCCCCTTCGCGCCGCTGCGCCTGCGCATGTCCGGCCCGACCATGGGACGCCTGCTCAAGGCCGAAATGGGCGAGCGCTTCGTCTCCGCCAACCTGCCGATGCTGCACAAGCGCACGGTGGAAGCGACCGGCTCCTCCGAATTCCGCCCCGGCATCGTCTCCGAGCAGGCGCGGATCGATCTGTGCGGCGAGTTCGAGCGTCAGTTTCACGGCGACGTCATGCTGTTTTCCATGCAACGCCTGACTGCCCTGGGCTACCCGGCGCGGCCGCTCCCGACAAGCGTGGTCGCGGAAATCCTGGAAAGCGTGCGCGGCGAAATGCGCGAGAAATACCGGGTGAAGCAGCAGACCATCCTGGAACGACTGGACCTGCTGACCTCGCTGCTCGAAGCGCCGGCCAACTGGTGGAATCAGGCTGAAGAACTGGCTGAAGCCCTGGCCAACTTCCGCTCCTTCGTCGGCAACATCGCGCACAACTTCGGCACAACCTCGCCCTGCTACGCCCGCATCGACGCGCCCGGCAACTGGGAAAACTGGCGTGACCGGCAGATCGCCGCGATCCAGGGCTTCCACCGTGACCGGCAAGCCTGGAACGAAGCGTTGGCACAACTGTAGCGCCGGCGTCTCGCCGGCCTCGTTCGTCTAATTAGAAGTACGAAGCCGGCGAGGCGCCGGCGCTACAAGTGCGCCTCGCTATGGTGCCAATGGCGGCGTGCCTCACTGCGGATGCAATCGCTGCACGATCGAATCGGGATTTTGCCGACAATCCAGTACCGCGATGACGGTGACCAAATCCGCATGCAGTTGGTAGTAGATGGCGAATGGAAAACGCTTGGCGAGCGCGCGAAAAACATGATCGAAGGGCTTCGCATGGATGCCGCCATAGAACTGCAACGCATCGGTATCGGCGTAAAGGCTGTCTAGCAGCCTGTCGGACTTTGGTCGTCGATAGCGAAAAGCGGCCCCAGCGAGGCCAGTTTTTGCCGGATTCGCAGCCGCATAGTCGAACTATGGGGCAAGAAGCTGGTGAAAAATGGTCCGCTGCGGTCGTTTTGCAGCCGACGATTCCAAAGTCCGACAGGTTGCTAGGAAATAGGCGCCCACTCCGGCTTGTTGCGCCTCATAAAAGTCAAAGCCGACCAGCAGGTCTTCTTCCGCCGAACGGGTAATGCGAAGCCGCATCATCCTTGCTCGGCTTTCGCGCGAATGCGCTGCTTGGCTTCGTCCCAGGAAGAAACTGTCTCCTGGCCGGCATCCAGCCAGGCCAGACGCTCTGCCAGCACTTCACCATGCCAGGATGGCATGACCGGTTCGCCAGTGGGCTCGTGGCAGAGAGAATCCCAAAGTGACTCCATCAAATGGAGCTTTTCCCGTAGAGGAAGGTTGGCGATTTCAAGCTGTGTCATGATTGACCTCGGTATTTGGCGGCGAGCGATGCAAGCGCCTCGGTGACGATAGCCTGATTATCCTAGAAACCTCAGTTGGACGCGCCCGAGTGTGCGGTTTTCGGGTCGGCTGGCAAGGCGCGACGACGCAGCGGGCCGGGGCCCGCAAGGAGGA
>JAUYFG010000091.1 GCA_030690985.1 Pseudomonadota bacterium | reverse complement strand
GCGTGCCCAACGAACCGCCGCGATGTTGGGCACGCTTCGCTTTGCCCAACCTACGGCGCCATGCCGCGAAATCACGGGCCACTACATCTAGTGTCATTGGGAGCTAACCGGATAAGCACGCTTTGATGCTTACAGCGATTTCTTGCAGAAGTACCAGTCGACGCACTCGTGGCCTTCACTCATGCGCGCTTCGGCGGCGTTCACGTCCTGCGGCGGCGGCACGATGACCTTGTCGCCCGGCTGCCAGCCTTCCGGCGTGGCGACCTTGTTGGCGTCGGAGGTCTGCATCGCGGCGACCAGGCGGACGAACTCGGGAATCGAGCGGCCGTTGCTCATCGGGTAATACACCATGGCGCGCAGCACGCCGTTCGGGTCGATGATGAAGGTGGCGCGCACCGCAGAGGTGTCGGAGGCGCCCGGCATGATCATGCCGTAGTCCTTGGCCACCTTCATCGACAGGTCTTCGATGATCGGGAAGGGGATCTCGACGCCGAACTTTTCCTTGATGTTGCGCACCCAGGCGACGTGAGCGTAATAGCTGTCGATGGACAGGCCGATCAATTCGCAATTGAGCTTCTGGAACTCCGGGTAGTACTTGGCGAAGGCCATGAACTCGGTGGTGCATACCGGGGTGAAGTCAGCCGGGTGGGAGAACAGCACCAGCCACTTGCCCTTGTAGTCGGACAGTTTCTTCACGCCGTGCGTGGTCTTGGCTTCGAAGTCGGGGGCGGGCTCGTTCAGGCGGGGCATGACGGGGGAGGCGTTCATATCAGACATGATGTTTCCTTTCATTTGGGTTGAGCGTCTATCCGCAAAGCTTTATTAGCAATTGCTAATTTAGCGCAGTATCCGGATTCCGATTCCTCTCGTGAAATTGAATGTTCTGAACGCTGCCATCTATTTGGTAGATAGATACTGGCTTTCAGTAAGCGAGATGAATGGCGATGCGCTTACCCGCTTCCATCACATCAAAAGCCGCGTCCTTGAATTTGGGCGGGCCGGAAATCTTGGGGTTGTTGCTCAGGCCATAGCCCTCTTTCGGGAACATGCCGAAGCGCAGGTTGAGTTTGTCGTCGCCGTTTTCGTCGTGATAGGCGATCACGGCATAGCGGCCGGGCGGCAGGGCGCGGAACATGCCGGTGACCGTGCCGGAGGTGATGGGCAGGGCCAGCACCTGGCGCGCCTTGTCTTCCTTGCGGAAGCCTTCCTCGCGCTCGAACAGCATCAGCTTGACCCGGCCTTCGCCGCCACGCACCTCATGCACGGCGACTTCCAGGTCGGCGGCGAACGCTGGAGAGGTGAGGGCGGCCAGCGTCGCCAGGATGGACAGGCGCTTGCTCATGCCCGGCGCAAGCCCTTGACCCAGGCCTCCATCGCGTCGTTGGCGGGTTTCATCGGCGCTTCCAGGAAGCTGACGACGAACTTGTCGCCCAGGTCGGCCACGCCGATGGAGCGCGGGCGTACCGCCAGCACCTGCGGATTGGGCAGGGCGAAGCCGAAGCAGAAGATCACGTCCACCGCAGCCTTGATGTCCGGGTTGATCTCGCCGCCGATGCCTTTGGTGTGGGCGTAATGGTCGAACACGCCGATGAACTGCACCTTTTCCTTCTCGGCGATCTTGCCCTTGAGGTAGGCGACGACATCGTCCACAGACTTGCAGTCGGTCTCGTTCTTGTCGATTTCGGCGACGAACACGGGGTATTTCTCTTGCAGCAGGGTTTGTTTCATGGGGTGTGCTCCTGAGTGGGTGGATGGTTGGCTGTGCGCGCGGCGCACCCTACGAGTTAATGGCGTTGCTCTGGCTCGTGTATCTCCTCCCACCCCGTGATCATCGCCTTGATGTGGGCGAACACCGTGTGGCCGGTGGTGGTGAGGTAGACGTGGATGAAGAAGAAGGCGGTGATGAGATAGGCGCCCAGGGTGTGGACCACGGCCACGCCTTCCAGGCTGAGCCAGCGCTCCAGGCCCAGGAGCGGCCACTGCGCGTAGAACAGGTAGAGCAGGCCGGAGCCCCAGAGGATGGGCGAGATGACCGCCAGCAGGGCCAGGTAGGCGAGGCGCTGCAAGGGGTTGTGCTTCTTCACCACGGTCTTGCGGAAAGGATGCGGCACGTCCTTGAAGATGCCGATGACGTAGTAGCGGATCATGGCGTCCACGTTCTTCAGCGACGGCAGGTATTGCTGCCACTCGCCGGTGGTGAACTGCCAGAAGATGGTGAAGGCCCACAGGGTCAGCAGCGCCCAGGCGGCGAGGGTGTGAACCTGGACGGCGCTCTTGAAACCCAGCAGGGAATAGCTGCCGTGGACCTCGAAGCCGGTGATCATCATCACGATGATCAGCGCCGCCTGCGACCAGTGCCAGAACCGCTCATAGCGTTTGTAGATGTAGATGCGTGCTTCGCTCATTGGGCTTGCCTCCGACGGCTGATGATGCGGATGGTGCCGTGGCCTATGCCGGCGCCGATGGAACCGAGGACGGCCAGGGTGCCGAACAGGTCCACCCAGTGGTTGGAATCGCGGCCGGGAAGATAGAGGTCGCGAATCTCGTTGAGGCGACCGTCGGCCGAGCGGGTGTGGCAATCCTGGCAGGGCACGGCCTGTTCCTTGGGCGCCACCATGTGGGTGATGAACCAGTTCATCCGGGTTTCGATGAAGGCGTACTGGCCGGAGTAAGGGAGGCCGGCGTAGTCCATGCCCGCCTGGATCGACTTGGCGTAATCGAAATGGGTCCAGAACGCGGTGTCGTCGTCGCCGAACACGTGGTTGACCACCAGGGTCTTGTTCACCGGGTCGTAGGGCTGTTTGCCCACCATGACCTTGAACGGCCAGATGCGCGCTTTCGGATCGGCGGCGGAGCCCTCCACGGCGTTGATCTCCAGCACCTGGGAGTCGTCGATCTTGTCGGTCATGGCGACCTGCCTGACCGTGCCGTTGTACCACTTGTAAATGGGGCGCACGTTTTCGCCATATTTGAAGTCGCCCTTCTCCGCCGAGTACTTCAGGTGGCCGTGCTCGCCCTTGATGAACAGGGGCTTGCCGTCGGGGCCGCGTTTACCGGCGGTGGACCAGTCCCACAGGGTCTTGGTGGCCACACCGCCGCGCGCGAATTCGGGGATGTGGCAGGTCTGGCAGGCCACCTTGCCGGCGTGGTGGTTGAGCTTCGCATCCGGGTGCGGTGCCGCACCGTGGCAGGACTCGCAGGTGGCGCGGTTGTGGTCGTCCTTCGGCATGTCCAGACCATGCGGGTCTTTCGCCTGCACCGCGTAACGGCTGCCCGATGGCTGGTGGTCGTTGAAGGTGTGGCAATCGGCGCAACTCAGGTTGGCGCCATCCTTGGCCATGTGCACGTCCAATTCCCGCTTCGGGTTGATCAGCGAGGTGTCCAGATCGCCATGTTTCACTGCGTCGCCGCCGCCGCCGTTGAAGTGGCAGGCGCCGCAATTCTGGCGGCCGGACTTGCCCACTTTCTGCGCAACCTTGGCCAAATCCGGCGGCTGGACGATCTTGCCGCTGCCTTTCGGCATTTCTCTCGGCTCGTAGAGCGGGTGGCCGGCGTCGGTGGCCACCTTTTTGTAAGTGCCGGTGGTGTCATGGCAGGCCAGGCAATCGACGTTGTCCTGGTTGTTGAAGTCGAAGTTCTTGTCCACCCAGTTGTAACCGGCATGGCAACTGGTGCAGCGCGGTTCGTTCGAGAGTGGCGAGCCGCAGAAGCTGTTGGCGGCGTGTTTCTTGCCCAGCTGTTTGCCGGCCGGGTTGCTGCCCTCCCAGGTCCAGTGGATGCTTTTCATCACCTGATGCCCGGCCAGGTTGTGGCAGTCCAGGCAGGCCTTGGTGACTTCCGGCCCGGACTTGAACGGACCTTGCAGTTGCTTGAAACGGCTGTGGTCGGCTGTGACTGCCCAGGCCTGGCTGGCGAACAGCAGGCAGGCGGCGAGGAGGAGGAGGAACGCCGCAGGGTGCGCCGCGCGCACCGATTCAATGATGGTGCGCGCGGCGAACCCTACGGAATCAATGGCTTGCATGGTGTTCTCAAAGGGTGAGTCGAAGGGGGTTGAGAAAGGCGATGGCTTGTTGGTCATGACTGTGCCCGTGCCCGTGCCCATGCTCATGGTCATGCGCCTCCGGCGCCGCTTCCGGCAGGCAGCCATCGAGCCAGGCTGCCACCGCGCGATCCGGGTCGGTTTCCGAAGTGGCTACGGCGAGGATGCCTTTCTGCTTCAGGCGGTTTTGCAGGCCGAAGCCCATGCCGCCGGAAATCAGCACGTTCACGTCGTCGAGCGGGTGCGGCGCATCGTGGGAACTCGCGTGGAAGCTCTCCTCGATGGGCAGTTCCAGCAGGTTCCTGCCCAGCACCACACGGCCTTCCACTTCATAGACCCAGAACTTGCGGCACTTGCCGGCGTGGCCGGTGACGGTCTTGCGGTTCTGGCAGGTGACGGCGATTTTCATGCCCCGAAGGGGCGGTATCACTTGGGGCATCCCGGTTCTCCTTGTTGGCGTTACGCATGGTGCAGACCTATAAGCATCCGCCGTGCCAACTTGGGTTGATTGTTGAATCAATAGAAAAATCAACGAATAAGCCGCTCTTCCATCGCTATGGCATTGCCTGGCCAAGCTCTCGTAGGTCAATATTGGCTCGACACCTATCTTTCGAGCCATAAATGTCCGATCTCGATCCTGCCGCCATCCCGCCCGAACTGGCCTCCCTGCTTGGTGCCCTGCTCGGGCCGCGCATCCTGGTGGATACGGAGTTCCGCATCCTTGCGGCCAACGGCGCCTACTACCAGGAATACGGCGACGACGAGGGCCTGATCGGGCGTACCTGTTACGAGGTCTCGCACCATTTCGACCGCCCTTGCGACCAGTGCGGCGAATCCTGCCCGCGCGCCATGGCCACCCAGAGCGGGCGGACCAGCCGTGTGCTGCATCTGCACCACACGCCCCAGGGCGAGGAATATGTGGATGTGGAACTGATCCCCCTGCGCGGCGAGGACGGCAATCTCCGCTACTTCATCGAAGGTATGACGCCGCTGCGCGAACGCGCGGGCGAGCGGCCCTTGTCCGGCATGGTGGGGCGATCCCCCGCCTTCAACCGCATGCTGGAACTCCTCCACCGCGTCGCACCCCGCATCACCCCGGTGCTGCTGCTGGGCGAATCCGGCACCGGCAAGGAACTGGCCGCGCAGACCCTGCACCAGCTCAGCCCCCGCGCCGGCAAACCGTTCGTGCCGGTGGATTGCTCCGGCATGAGCGAAAGCCTGTTCGAGTCAGAGTTGTTCGGCCATGAAAAGGGCGCCTTCACCGGCGCCAGCCAGCGCAAGACCGGGCTGGTGGAGGCGGCGGCGGGTGGCACCCTGTTTCTCGATGAACTGGGAGACATCCCCCTCAACCTGCAGGTGAAATTGCTGCGCCTGCTGGAGACCGGCAGCTTCCGGCGGGTGGGCAGCGTGGACATCCTGCGCGCGGATTTCCGCCTCGTCGCCGCCACCCACCGCGATCTGGCTGCCATGGTGGCGGCGGGCACCTTCCGCCAGGACTTGTATTACCGGTTGGCCGCCTTTCCCATCCCGCTGCCTCCCTTGCGCGAGCGGCGCGAGGATCTGGCGCTGCTGATGGAAAACATGTTGCAGCGGCTGTCACCTAATCAATCCATGCGATTGGCCCCCGAGGCCATGGAACGGCTCGCCCGGCACGATTTCCCGGGCAATATCCGCGAGCTGCGCAATATCCTGGAACGCGGCGTGATCCTGGCGGACGGCGACGTGATCCAGCCCGAGCACCTCCTCCCCCTGGCCGCCACCGTTCCGCCTGACAGGGACCGCGCCGAGGAGGCGATCCTGACCCTGGAGGAGATGGAGCGCCGCTACCTGGAACACTCCCTGGCCCGGCTGGGCGGCGACAAGGACGCCCTGGCACAACGCCTGGGCATCAGCCGCCGCACCATCAACCGAAAGCTGCAAGCCGCCCTCGCCGCGACCAGCACCCCGCCTGCGGTCAACCTGCCACCGGTGGCCAATGCCGGCCCCGACCTTCTCCTGGCCCGAGGTGCTCGCGCCGTGCTCAACGGCTCGGCCTCCTTCGACCCGGATGGCAGCATCGCCAGCTATGCCTGGGTGAGCTCCAACCGCGCCGTGGTCAGCATCATCGCCGGCGCCGCCACCGCCACCCCCACCGTCGCCGTATCGCCCCGCGCCCGCGTCGGCACGGTAGTCACGCTCACCCTCACGGTCAGCGACAACAAAGGCCTCAAGTCCAGCGACGAAATGAAAATCACCGTGAAGTGATTTCCCGCCACTCGACACAGGCGGGCGTTTCGCTTGTGCGATGGTGACTGTTCAGCCCGGCGCAATCACCCCTTCGATACTTGCCCGGTCATGTAGCGCCGGCGCCTCGCCGGCGTCTTTTAACCCCGCCGGCGAGGGCGCCGGCGCTACACGCAAGCAGCAGCGTAGCCCGGATGCAGGGGGCGCCAATCTCTTTCATGCGCTCACCCTGACCTTCCAAGGCCAACCGCCCCAGCCTCGATTCGCTTGAGCTTCGGCTCATCCAGCAAGGGCACCTGAGTAGTTACGATTGACGAACATAAATATCCGTTCTCGACCCCGCCGCCATCCCGCCCGAACCGGCCTCCCCGCTCTGACGCCCGCGCTACACGATCCCGATCAAGTTTCCCGCATGACGACCGATATATTTATCATCGTGCCCTCCGGGCATTTCGCCGCTATTGCCTGCCCCAGGGTCCACTTCTTTCATCCATTCCGCCCCGCTCGCGGGGCGCCATCCGGAGGCCAGCCCATGCCATTTCCTCGACGACTGTTGTTGTTGATCTTTCTGGTCTGTTTATGGCCCTGGGCGGCCGGGGCCGGCGAGATGTATTCCTTCGGCGTGCTGAACCAGCAAAGCCCGCAGCTCACCGCCCTGCGCTGGAACCCCATGCTGAAGTACGTGGAGGGCAAGACCGGCGTGGAACTGCGCCTGCGGATGGGGCCGACGGTGCAGGATACCGACGCGATGATGGGGCGCGGCGAGTTCGATTTCATGTTCACCAACCACAACTTCCAGCGCGAATACGACGCGCTGGGCTACAAGGTGATCGCGCGCTGGGCCGGCGACCCGATCCGCTGCGCCTTCGTCGTGCGGGAAGATAGCGACCTCGCCACGCTGAAGGATCTGCGCGGCAAGAAGCTGGCTTATCCCAGCGCCGATGCCTTCGTGGCCTACGCGGTACCCAGGGTGATTCTCGACCGGCAGGGGGTGAAGGTCGTGGAAGTGTTCGCCGGCAACCAGGACGCCGCCTTGTCGCAGCTCACCTTTCACCGCGTCGACGCGGCGGCGGTGAATTCCCGTTTTCTCAAGCAGTACTCGGAACGGAACCAGGTCGCCTTCAAGGTATTACATGAATCCGAGCCCTACCCCGACCTGGCCGTCATCGTGCATCCGCGCGTGCCCGCCGAGGTGAGCGAGAAGGTGCGCGCCGCCCTGGTCGGCATGAACAAGGACCCGGCGGCGGCGGCGATCCTGGCCCGGGCGCAGTCCGGGGGCTTCGAGCCCGCCGCCGACCACGACTACGAAGGGGTGCGGCGGATCTATCGGGCGATTGGACAATAAGTAATCACGCATAACCGTTTTGAATCCGTCATTCCCGAGTGTTTTTATCGGGAATCCAGTTCCGCCATCTGACTGGCTTTTAACCCTTGATTTGATGAACGAACCGTGCTTATCGGGTTAGCTCCCAATGACACTAGATGTAGTGGCCCGTGATTTCGCGGCATGGCGCCGTAGGTTGGGCAAAGCGAAGCGTGCCCAACATCGCGGCGGTTCGTTGGGCACGCTTCGCTTTGCCCAACC
>JAUYFG010000079.1 GCA_030690985.1 Pseudomonadota bacterium | reverse complement strand
AGGGAAAAAGCCTTGCCAGTAAAAATATTATGGCACAACAAAATGAATTGCCGGGTTGATGAAACAAATAATCAATGAGTTACATCATGTATCTCACGCAAAACAGAGAAATTTTGGGGAGGAGGTGTTAAAGACCGGCTACGACCCCAACGCCATGCCTGACGGGCATGGCGACCCCGCCGCCCCGAATGCTGAAACCGGGCGCCCTTGTAGCGCAGGCGTCTCGCCTGCTCTCGGCGCTGAATGCAGGCGGGACACCTGCGCTACAAGGGGCTGGCGTGTTTCACGCTAACGATCTGCGCCCGCCCACAAGGCGCTCGACCGCGCCGTGGATGCCGCCTACCAGGCCGACGGCGGCAAGAAAACCTGGGCCGACGACGCCGAGCGCGTGGGCTTCCTGTTCCAGCGTTACGCGGCGTTGACCAGCCTGTTGGGCGCCAGGCTGTAGCGCTGGCTTCCAGCCGGCTTCGTAGGGCTAATCTGGGATAACCCGGAGAATGAGGTGTGGCCTGTGCCGTAGAGCAGTGGCGCTTCGGCATCCTTGCGGATAGCTTGAGATCACCCTTATGCGGCCTACCGCGACACCATGCAACCCATTGATTCCGTAGGGTGTGTCGCGCCTGGGAGCCTTTTTGCCAGGTTGCTGTCCGTTGTGGAAATCCCCCCCAGCCCCCCTTCGCGAAAGGGGGGAGCCGCTCAGCCCAGCCGCTTGCGTGCCCGTTCCACCGCTGCACGCACCGCTACCGGGGCGGTGCCGCCGAGGTGGGTGCGCTGTGCCAGGGAGCCTTCCAGGGTGAGCACCTGGTAGACGTCTTCCCCGACCAGGGGCGAGAACGCCTGCAACTCAGGCAAAGGCAGGTCGGCCAGGTCGCAGCCTTTCTGTTCCGCCGTCCGCACTGCGCGCGCCACGGCTTCGTGGGCTTCGCGGAAGGGCAGGCCTTTCTTCACCAGGTAATCGGCCAGATCGGTGGCGGTGGCATAGCCTTCGATGGCCGCCTGGCGCATCCGTTCGGCTTTTACTCGCACGTGGTAGACGCGCTCGCCGGTGGCCTCGTCGAGGTGGCTGCCCATCATGTCGGCGAAGATGGCCAGGGTATCGACCAGGGTATCCACGGCGTCGAACAGCGGTACCTTGTCTTCCTGGTTGTCCTTGTTGTAGGCCAGCGGCTGCCCCTTCATCAGGGTCAGCAGGGCGATGAGATGGCCGTTCATGCGCCCGGTCTTGCCACGCATCAACTCCGGCACGTCCGGGTTTTTCTTCTGCGGCATGATCGAGGAGCCGGTGCAGAAGCGGTCGGCCAGGTCGATGAAGCCGAAGCGCGGGGTCATCCAGAGCACCAGTTCCTCGGCCATGCGCGAGAAGTGGGTCATGACCAGGGCGCCGGCGGCGAGAAATTCGATGGCGAAGTCGCGGTCGGAGACGGCATCCAGCGAGTTCTCGCAAAGGCCCTCGAAACCGAGTTGCCGGGCCACGAACTCGCGGTCGATCGGGAAGCTGGTGCCGGCCAGGGCGGCGGCCCCCAGGGGCAGGCGGTTGACGCGGCGGCGGCAATCGACCAGGCGTTCATGGTCACGCCCGAGCATTTCGAACCAGGCCATCATGTGGTGGCCGAAAGTGACCGGCTGCGCCGCCTGGAGGTGGGTGAAGCCGGGCATCACGGTGTCGGCGTGGCGTTCCGCCAAGTCCAGCAGGGCCGCCTGGGCGGTGCGCAGCAGGGCCAGGATGCGGTCGATGGCGTCGCGCAGCCACAGGCGCACGTCGGTGGCCACCTGGTCGTTGCGCGAGCGGCCGGTATGCAGGCGCTTGCCGGCATCGCCCACTTTCCGCGTCAAGGCCCGCTCGATGTTGAAGTGGATGTCTTCGTCGTCCAGGTTCCAGGTGAAACGGCCCGCCTCGAAGTCGGCCAGGATTTCCCCGAGGCCACGGCGGATGTCGGCGAGATCTTCGGCCGAGAGCACGCCGACCTCACACAACATGGCCGCATGCGCCAGCGAGCCCTGGATGTCGAACGGCGCCAGACGCCAGTCAAAGGGGATGGAAGCCGTGTAACGCTTGACGCGCTCGGAGACCGGTTCGGAAAAACGGCCGGACCAGGCCTGGGCGGGAGTGGAGGGAGTGCTCATGGAGTGGTAGCTTTCGCGGCGTAGCTCAGGAGGCACGCATTATGACCCGCCAAGACACCCGTTTCTCCCTGCCCGATTTCCGCAATCTGGGCATTTTGCTGCGCCTGATCCTGGCCGCCGAGGCACTGGGACTGGTCGCCGCCCTGCTGGCCGTGTCCAGTCCGGTGGATACCCTGGCCGTGTTCCTGGACTACGCCGCCTATCTGCAACCGCCCCTGCTGCTCACCCTGTTGCTGCTGTTCCTGAGCGGGCCTTGGCTGGCGCGGAGTCCGCCGCAACAGGGCGTGGTGGTCGCCGTGCTGGCGGCCGGCACCAGCGCCGTGCTGTGGCATCTGATCATGGAGATCAATTATCCCGACGCGGCCAGCGGCAGTCTGGCGCGTACCGCCCTGCTTGCTGTACTGCTGGCCCTGGCCTTGCTGGCCTGGCATGACTGGCGCGCGCGGCGGCTTTCCCCGGCCCTGCCGGAAGCGCGCCTGCAAGCCCTGCAAGCGCGGATTCGCCCGCACTTCCTGTTCAACAGCCTCAACAGCGTGCTTTCGCTGATTCGCTCCGATCCGGCGCGTGCGGAAGCCGCGCTGGAAAACCTGGCCGACCTCTACCGCGTGTTGATGGCCGACAACCACGAACTGTCGCCCTTGAGCCGCGAAATGGAACTGGCGCGTGCTTATCTCGACCTGGAAACCATGCGCCTGAATGATCGCCTGCGGGTCGATTGGCGTACCGACAACGCCCCGCCCGGCGCGCTGCTGCCCTCTCTCCTGTTGCAGCCGCTGCTGGAAAACGCCGTCTATCACGGCATCGAACCGAATCCTCAGGGCGGCCGCATCGGCATCGACATCTTTGCGCGTGGCCATCAGTTGCACGTTGTGGTGCGTAATCCCCTCGGCAGCGCCGTCCGCCCAGGCAACAGCATGGCCCTGTCCAACATCCGCGAGCGCCTGCGGCTGCATTTCGACGCCGAAGCGCGCCTCTCCACCCACGAGGCCGGCGGCGAGTTCCATGTGCAGGTGGTGATGCCGCTGAAAACCGTGCCTGTCGCCCGGTAACGTGAAACGAGCTCGCGCCTCCACCGTAGCGCCGGCTTCCAGCCGGCTTCGTGGGCCTGATCAGAAAGACGCCGGCTGGAAGCCGGCGCTACACGGGCGCCGGGCTGCATCCTCCGGGGCGGTCGCAATCCATGCCCGTTAGGGTCATCCTCGCCGACGACGAAGCGCTGGCGCGTAGCCGCTTGCGCAGCCTGCTCGGCGACCTGAACCCGGAGTTTCCGGTGGAAGTGGTGGCCGAAGCCGCGAATGGCGGCGAGGTACTGGCCCGCGTCCTCGATACCCCCGCCGATGTCATCCTCATGGACATCCAGATGCCCGGCATGAGCGGCCTCGAAGCCGCGCGCCACCTGGCTGCGTTAGGAAAATCGCCGGCCATCATCTTCGTCACCGCGCACGACGAGCATGCCATCGCCGCCTTTGAACTGCGCGCCGTCGATTACCTGCTGAAGCCGGTGCGCCAGGCACGTCTGCAAGAAGCCCTGAGCCGCATCCGGCCGCTGTCGCCGGATACCGCCGCCAGCCTCGCGCCGCACCGCGCCAGCTTCACCGTGCTGGAACGCCACCGCATCCTGCAAGTGGCGGTGGCCGATGTCCTCTACCTGCGCGCCGAGCAACGCTACGTCACCGCCTGCACGCGCGAGCGCGAATACCTGCTGGATGAATCGCTGGTGAAGCTGGAAGAAGAATTCGCCGACGAGTTCCTCCGCCTGCACCGCAACTGCCTGGTCGCCCGCCGCCATCTGGCCGGCTTCGAGCGTGTGGAAGGCGGCGGTGAACCGGCCTGGCAGGCGCTGCTCAAGGACTGGCCGGAAAAACTGCCGGTCTCGCGGCGGCAACTGCATGTGGTGCGCGAGTTCAGGCAGGGCGCCGGTTAGCGGGAGAAACCGTAACGGCTCTATAACCCGTGGCAAGTTACTGGTCCGTTACGCTGGTCGAGCCAAAGAAACAACCGTGCTTATCCGGTTAGCACACCCACCCACTACCGGTAGTGACGTAGGTTGGGCAAAGCGAAGCGTGCCCAACGAACCGTCGCGCTGTTGGGCACGCTTCGCTTTGCCCAACCTACGGGGCTGGTCCGTTACGCTGGCCGAGCCAAAGAAACAACCGTGCGCACCGATTCACGGCCAATGGTGCCCACGGCGCACCCTACGGAATCGCTGGCTTGCCACGGGTTATTGAGCCGTTACCAGAAACCGGCGCCGCGACCGGCGAGGATCGCGGGCAAGCCCGCTCCTACGGCGTGCCCAGTTCTCCGGCTTTCCTCGCGGCGAATTCGCGTAGTTCCGGGCTGAGCCGGGCCTGGAGCGCGCGCTGGTAGGTGGCGGCGGCGTCCGGGCGTTGCCCGATTTGTTCCAGCGACACGGCGAGGCCGATCCACCAGGGCCCGTGCGCCGGGTTGAGGCGAGCCGCTTCGCGGTAGGCCTGGGCGGCTTCCTCATGCTGGCCGGACTTGGCGAGAACGCCGGCATACAGCCCCCAATAAGCCGCATCCGCGCCCTTGCCGATACCGCTCTTCAGAATGGCGATGGACTGGAGGGTATCGCCGCGTTGCAGATAGAGCTGGCCCAGCCCACGGTTGTACCAGGCGTCATTCGCATGCAATTGCATGCCCTCACGCAGCAGGGTTTCACCGCGCGCCGTATCACCGGATTCCAGGCTCAGGGCAATCAACGTCTGCCGAGCCGGGCCGTGGTTCGGGTCAAGATGCAGCGTGGACTCCAAGCCTTCCAGTGCCTCCCGTCCGCGTCCCAACTCGACCAGACGCATCGCCTGGCGCCAGGCCTGATCGGCCTGTTCGCCGGGTGACGGTGGCCGGGCTTCCTTGATGACCTTGGGCTGGCGCGGTTCCGGGAGATGGGTGTCGAGTTTGACCGGGGGCGCGGCGGGAACGAGGGGGCCACGGATGCGCTCATGCACCGTATTGGTAGGTTCAGGGGCGGCGGATTTGGGCGTGGCTCTCGCTTCCCTGGCCCCTTCCATGGCGGCGGGCGCCAGGTCGCTCAAGGTGTCGCTCATGCGCAACTGTGGTTCGGTTTCCCGCACCACCGGTGTCGCCGTCGGCACTTCCGGTTGCGGCTGTGGCTGCGGCCAGAACCACCAGGCTGCGGCCAGGCCGGCGGGGAGGAGCAGCAGCCAGCGTGGGCGCGAAGATTTCGGACCGGAGTGAACGGCCTGGACACCGGAGAGCGCTGCCGGCGCGACGCCCTTCCGGTCGAGATCCTTGAGGACGCGGTTGATGACGCTCATCGAGAATGCCGTGGCATCGCGCTAGGAGCCTGTCGGACTTTGGTCGTTGATAGCGAAAAGCGGCCCCAGCGAGGCCAGTTTTTGCCGGATTCGCAGCCACATAGTCGGACTATGGTGCAAGAAGCTGGCGAAAAATGGGCCGCTGCGGTCGTTTTGCAGCCGACGATTCCAAAGTCCGACAGGCTCCTAGCCATCCTCATGCCGGCACCAGGCGATCAAAAAGGGATAGCCGCGCGCCCGCCGTGTCGCGCCCGGCCAGGCGGACATGGCGTGGCGCCACCTGATCGGCGCCTTCGCCGAAGGCCAGCATCAGCGTCTTGTGCGCCAGGATGTTGAGCAGGCGCGGTACGCCCTGGCTGGCGCGGTGCAGTTTGCTCGTCGCCCCCGCCTGGAACAGGGGCCGAGTGGCGCCGGCCAGGCCGGTGCGGTGCATCAGGTAGGCGGGGGTTTCCGCGCTGGAGAGGGGCGTGAGCTGGTCATGGAAAGCGATGCGGCTCTTGATCTGGCGCACCGAAGGGTCGTTCAGGCGCGTATCCAGCTCGGGTTGGCCGAACAGGACGATCTGCAACAATTTCCGTTTCTCCGTTTCCAGATTGGTGATCAGCCTTAGCGCTTCCAGGCTTTCCAGCGGGATGGCCTGGGCTTCGTCGATCAGCGCCACGGCGCGGCGCCCTTCCCGCGCCAGTTCCAGCACCCGCATTTCCAACGCCTTGGTGAGGCCGTAGGCGAGGCTGCGTTTGACGTCGCCTCCGAGTTCGGCGAGCAACGCCTGGTTGAGGGCGGCCGGAGTGAGATGCGGGTTGGGGATGAAGGCCACCGCCCAGCCATCGGCATCCAGGTGATTGAGCAGGTAGCGGCACAACAGGGTCTTGCCGGAGCCGACCTCGCCGACGATCTTGATCAGCCCCTCGCCCGAGTCCAGCGCCACCAGCAGCGTGTTGAGCGCCGCCTGGGTGCCGGCTCCGGGAAAGAAATAGCCGGTGTCCGGAGTCAGGCCGAAGGGAAATTCCTTGAGGCCGAAATGGGCGAGGTACATGGTTATTGCGCGGGCCGGCGCGTAGGTTGGGCAAAGCGTAGCGTGCCCAACATCACCGCCAATCGTTGGGCACGCTGCGCTTTGCCCAACCTACGTCGGATAGGTGATGCGTCAGCCATCAACGCGCAGCCGGCGCGGTGGAAAACTCCTGCACCCGCGTCCCCGCCTCGCGCGCGGTGTCGAGCCAGTCCGATTGTTGTTTGATCACGGTGGGCTTGAGCAGGATCACCAATTCCTGTTTCAGGCGCGAGGCATTGCTGTTCTTGAAGAAGTGGCCGAGACCGGGGATGTCGCCCAGGCCGGGCACACCAGAGCTTGCATCGCGCGATTCGCGTTTCATCAGGCCGCCGATGGCGGCGATCTCGCCATCTTTCAGGCGCACGATGCTGTCGGTTTCCGAGACAGTCCTTTTTGCCAGCGGCAATTTGTATGTCCCCTGGTTCGCGCCCAACTCTATGGTTTTTTCATCGGTGACGACCTGGCTGACCGAGGGATGCACATGCAGGATGATGTTGTCGGCGTCGTCGATCTGCGGCGTCACGTCGAGCGCGATGCCGGAGAAGAACGGCTGCGTGGTCACCGTGGTCGAGGTGGTCGAGCCGCTGCTGCCACTGGTGGAAGGGGTGCTGGTGATCTCGGTGACGAAGAATTCGTCCGTACCCACCTTGAGAATGGCTTTCTGGTTGTTGATGGCGGCGATGCGCGGGCTCGACAACACCTGTACCCCACCCTGCGTTTCCAGGAAATTGATCAGCGCGGCGAAGCTGCCGGTCTGGAACGCCAGGCCGAATACGCCGGCGGAGGTGGTGGTCGCGCCGCTGATGGCCGGCAGGCCGGTGGCAAGCAGCGAACCCAGGCTGGTGCCTGCGGTGGGCGCCGCGCCGGGCACCGGGAACGCGGCGGTATTGGCGCCCTTGGACCAGGAGTGGGTGCCTTTGTGGAAAACGCTCCAGTTGATGCCGCTCTGCGCACCTTCGTTGAGCGTCACTTCGAGGATCTTGGCCTCGATCATCACCTGTCGCTGTACCGAAATCCGGGCCGCCTTGAGGTACTCGTCGATCTGCCGCTGCTCGACCGGCAGGGCGCGCACCGCCAGCATGCCGGCGTGCGGACTGACCACCACACTGCGCCCCTGTGGGCAACTTGTCGTGGCGCTGGACTGGATGGCAGTCCCGGTCGTCGTCGCTGTGCCGGCGCTGGTCGAGCAGCCGATCAGCAGGCCGACGGTCATTTGCAGTTCGGACCAGAAATCGGTGGATATGCTGGTGGTGATGCGGCTGCTGTCGGCCTGGGTGGCGCCGCCGGAACTGCCCGAGGACGGGGTGCCGCCGGAGTCGGCGATGGACCCGGAAATCACGCGCAGTTCCGATTTGCCCTGACGCAGCCCGGAAGGGTAGTTGATGGAATAGAAGCGGGTCTGCGCGGTCAACGGCTGCACGAAGATGCGGCTGCCGTCGATGCGGTAGTCGTAGCCGTAAGTCTCGCGGATGGCGCTCATCGCCTCGGGCACGCTCACGTCCTTGAGGTTGACCGTGATGCTGCCCGCCACTTCCGGATGCAGCAGCATGCTGTAACGGGTGCCGGAGGCGATGCCGAGGAATACCTGTTGCGCCGAGGCATTGTTCACCGCGAGATCGAAGCGCGGTTCCACCGGCTGCGCGGCGACTTTGGGTAATTCCAGCTTGCTCTCCGGCGCCAGGGCGGCCGCTACGGCGGGAGGCAGGGGCGCGGGCTTCGGGGCCGCCAGGGCGTTGCGCATTTCGTCCTGGATCGCCGGCAGGGTCGCTGGTTGCCTGACCTGGGCGCAGCCGGAGAGGGCAAGTGCCAGGAGCAACAGCGCGGGAAAGTGGCGCCGAGATGCCGGCTGGAAGCCGGCGCTACACAAGGCCGCTTGCACGGGCGGTTGAGCGTGATCGTTCATGGCTTCTCCAGCTTGCCTTTGCCGACAGGCGTCTTTTTCACATCCGGCAACAGTTTGAGTTGTATTGGTCCCGTCGGCGTCTTCAACCAGACGCCGGACTCGTCGATCTTGCTGATACGCCCGCTTTCCAGCCTATCGCCCACCCGCACCACCTGGCCGTCGAGGAGGGCATAGGGTTTCTTGCCCAGCAAAAACACGCTGCTGACCAGCAAGGGGGCTGCCTGTGGGGCTTCCGCCGCGCGGGGTTGCTCGCTGAACCCGGTGGGCGGGCGGGTAGGGTCGCCGATGTCGGCGGCCATGGCTGGAAGCGCGCAGGCCATGACGTAGGATGTGGTGAGCGCAGCGAACCGCATCACGCGGGAACGATGCGGTTCGCTGCGCTCTGATGAAGCCCCTACCCTTCGGTAACCACATCCTACGGCGCTCTTCATACCGTCAACCATGTCCGCTCCGCGCTCAGGGTGTAGAGGGTCAGGGTGAGTTCGATCTCGGGGGGGTGGCTGGCATCCAGTTCGACGCGCGACCAGTAGAACCCGACCGGCAGTTTTTCCAGGCTTTCCATGTAGTGGACCAGGTTGGCGTAGCCGCCGACGAGCGTGATGCGCACACACTGGCGGAACAGGGCGGCTTCTTCCGGCTTGGCCGCTTTGGCCGCACTGGCATCCGCCGGCAGGCCCAACGCTTCCGGGGCCAGGGTCTTCAGGTTGCCCAGGCGCAGACCGGGCTGGTTGCGCAGCAGGCCTTGCAGCACTTGTGCCATGTCCTTGGCGGCAACCATGCGGTGTTGCCCGATAGCATTCATGCGCGCTTCCAGCGCCCGGCGGGCGCTTTCCAGGCGTTCCTGAACGGCGCGCGCGGGGTCGATCCGGTTGGCGCGCTGCGTCAGAGCGTCCTGGGCAGCGGCGATCTGGGCGGCGGCGGCGGCCAGCTTTTCCTGTTCCGCGAGGCGCGACTGGTCCAATGCGCCAAGCAGCAAGCCATCCACCACCGCCCAGAGGCCGGCCAGAAGCAGCAGGAACAGAATCACCCGCTCACGCGGGGTCAGGGCGTCGATCTTTTCCAGGTATACGGCGAGTTGTTTCATTGCGTGCTCCTGGCCGCAGCCTGGTTGGCAAGTAGCTCGGGCAGCGACACCGTGGCGGGAAGGCCCGGGGTGGGCGCGGCGGCGGTGGTGGCCGCCTCCGGCACACGCGCGCTGAGCGTGAATTCCAGGAAGCGGGGCGCGGGCGGGGGAGCGCCGCCGGCGGGCAAGGCCTCGAATCCGCCGGTTTTGTCGTTCGGCGGGTCCAGCGTGAGGCTGGCGAAAGAAAGGCCGACAAACAAAGGCTCTCGGCGCAGGCTGGCGATCAGGCGGGCGCTGTCTTCACCGGTGAGGGCGCGACCACGCAAATTCATCTCGTGGCCACGCGCCGTGATCTCCACCCGGGTCAGCCAGGCTCCAGCCACGCGGGCGCGGGCAAGGGCGCGGAATTGCGCGGAATAGCCGGTCGTCGACCCGAGCGCGCCGCTGGCCAGTGCTGCCTGGGCCAGATGCAGGTTGCGCAGCCGGGCTTCCAGACCTTCCGCCGCAGCCTGCATTTTCGGATCCGCCTGATTGGCAACGACGTCGGCGCCGACCTGTGCTTCCAGATGGGCGGCGCTTTCGCTGACCTGATTCACCTCCCGGCGCAGTTGCGCGAGGCGCCAGGCATCCCAGGCGGCCACGGCCAGCAGGCCGCACAGAAACAGCACACCGGCCACCAGCAGCTTGCGCGCCGGCAAGATGATCCTGGGTGGGCGAAATGCGGCCTGGTAGAGGTTGATGTGCTTCATCCTGGAAACCTCGGTTGCTCACGCCGTGGCCCTCTGAAAGCCGCATGGAAGTCGGCGCCACCGATGCCGCGCAGCCCCCGCGATAGCAAGCGTTGCCTCGCGGGCAAGCCCGCTCCCACGGGGGGGGTAAATGAGGACTTCAGGTTCATCTCGCCTCCCGCAGCGCCGCGCCGAGCAGATGGAACACACGGTTCTGCATGCGTTCTTCGAGCAGACGTTCCTGGCCGTGCAGGTCGAAGAGACGGCCTAGATCGAGCACTTCCGCGCCGACCGGCAGGTACTCGGCGAGTTTTCGCACCAGCAGGGCCGCGTCCGGCATGGGCGCCAGGTACACCTTGGCGAGCGGCAGCCAGGAGAACTGGCGCTCGAAATAGTCCACGGAACGCTGCGCTTCCATCGCCACCCGATCGAACAGGAAGTCGCCGCCGGCGCCGCGCCCCTCGATGCGGCGCGAGAGCACGAGCTCTTCGCCGAAGGTGAACGTGAGCAGGCCGCTCTCGCCGTCGAAATGCAGCACGGCGACGGCGTAGTCCTCCGGCGCCAGACGCATGCCCAGGTTGCGCTGCGCGGATTCGCGGATGTCGATGGCGGCCAGCGGCAGGTCGGCCTGGTGGTAGGGCCGCGCCAGTTCGCGTATCGCCGGCGCCTGGGCGGCGACCACATAGAGCGAAGGCGGCTGGCTGTTGCGCCCCGACACCGGCAGATGGTCCAGCACGGCGTCGTCGATATGAAAATTGATCAGGTCTTTCACTTTCCAGCGTAGCGCGCTGGCCAGTTCGTCATCGGGCACGTTGGGCGCCTCGATCAGCACGGTCTGGTAAGCCTCCTGGTCGAGCAAGGCGGTGAGCGGCGTGCTTTGGATGCCCGCCTCGCTCGCCAGGCGCTGCAACAGATCCGGCGTCAGCGCGGGGTTGTCGGCGACCGCGAATGCCGCGACCAGGGGATGATCGGGATCGCCCTCCAGGCGGAGCGCCGCCGCGCCACCCTGGCAGGGGGAGAGCACGGCGTAGCGGGTTGGGTGGGCGCGTCGTTTGAAGGAAAACATGGGTTAGTTCCAGGCGGCTTCGTTTAGCGTGAAACAAACCCGCCCTTGTAGCGCAGGCGTCCCGCCTGCATCAGCGCCAAGAGCAGGCGAGGACGCCTGCGCTACAGGGGCGTCCGGTTTCATCATTTGGGGCGGCGGGGACGCCATGCCCGTTAGCGGCTCATTTCGCAGCAAGGAATGTCTCCGCCTCGATGCCGGCTTGCTTGAGGATGGCTCACAAGGTTCCTTCAGGCATGTCGCCGGGGTGGTTGGGAATGGTCGTATAGCGATTGCTTGCCGGGTTGAGCCAGATTTCATGGGAGCCAGCCGCCTGACGATGGAATTCAAAACCGAAAAATTTCAGTCGCTTGACGATATTGCGGTAGTGGTAGCCGGCCAATCTGCCCATCAGGTTGCCACGATCAATGGGTAATCGAAGACCTCACGTGCCGGCGGCAGGGCGGCAATGTCGGCGCCAGACTGCGATTCGATCAGTTTCTTTGCGACATCGCGGGCAATCTCGATGGTCTCCTGAATCGTGCGGCCTTGCGCCACCAGGCCTTGAACTTCGTCACTGGTGGCGAGGTAGACGTTCTCGGGCAATTTCTCGATATGCAGTTGAATCATGTGTTCCATTGCTTCGCTCCTTGATTAGCCATCTCAATACAACTCCCGCCGAATGATGACCTTGTCGCTGCCGCGACGCTTGCCGAAGGTGGCACGGGCACGCGGGTCGTCGTCCAACAAATCGCCGTCGGGGTTGCCATTGATGCCCTGATCGACGCCATCCCGGTTGAACTTCAGCCAGGCCGGCGCGGTGATGCCCACATCCATGAAACCGTAGTGACCCGCCCCGGGGGCGGTAAACCAGAGATTGCCGTTGCCGGCGACCAGGGTGGCATTGAAGCTGCCTGTAGTTTCCCCGCCGGCAAGCTGGTTATCGGCAGTCTGTGAAAAAAATGTAAGGGTAGGTGAAGAAATTGCCGTGCAGTTGTCCGCGCTGTTGCTCACATAGCCCTGGCCGTTCCAGAACTGCGCGGTGAGCGGCACGGGCAGGGGCAGCAGTTCGGAACCGACGGCGTTGCCCAGGCGCAGGCGGCCGAGACGCATCTGGGCGTCGTTCGTGGTGCCGGCGTTGCCGTCGTCGAAAGCGATGCCACTGTGCTGGAAGGGGTTGCCGGCATGGGTCACGCCTTCGCTGTCGGCCACACTGGCGGCGAGTGTCAGGCTGGCGTCGAATGGGGCGACCGTAGCGGCGCGAGCAAACACCAGGCCGCCGCCGCTGGCCGGGTCGCCGACGCTGAAACCGAGGCTGCCGCTGCCGGTGCCGAGGTCGCTGACGCTGACGACGGGCAGCGTGCCGACCGCCGTGACCGTGCCGCTGGCCGCGCTCCAGGCCTGGCCGGTCACCGTGGCGGCGGCGAGCTTGAACAGGCTGCCGCTGTAGTTGCGGGTGGTGCTGCCGGTGCTGTTGCGCGCGGTAATCGTCCAGGTCGGCGAGGCAGCCAGACCCGCGCCGAAGCCGAACGGCTGCCCCAGGTAGGTGAAGCTGGCGCAAGCGGGGGCGAAAGCCGGGGTGTTGCTGGTGATGTCGAAGTGGTCCGGCACGAAGCGGCCGATGGAGAGGGCGCCGGCGCAGACGTGGAAACCCGCGCAACTGGCGGCGCTGTCGTCGCTGTCGACGCCGGCGTAAGCGGTATCGGTAAAGGTCGCCGAAATCGCGCCCACTTCGCTGTAGCTGGCCGTGTTGCTGGTGAGTGTGCCGGACGCCGCGCTGAAGCTGCCGGCGCCAAGGCTACCGGCGACGCAGCCGCTGGCGGGCAGAACACAGGCCGTCGCCGCCGCCGGGCTGCCGTCGTAGTTGCTGGTGACGGCATTGCCGGCGTTGTAGCCGCTGACCCGCAGGGTGAACGGCTGCCCGGCCTTGTGTACCACGCCGCCTGCGGCGCCGGTGTTGGCCAGGGTGGTCGTGGTTCCCGCCGTCTGCCAATCGGCATGGCTGGCGATGGCAGTGAGGACGGCCGGTTTCACCGCGAAGTTGTCCGCCGAGCAGGCGGTGACCGTGGCCGCGCCGGTCGCCGGGTAGCGCATCCGCGCCCGCACATCGCGCCAGGCATTGGCGATGCCGCCCACCGAGGCGGTGGCTTTGCCGGCGGCGAGGGTCACCGTGCCGACACTGAGCGTGGTGCCACTGGCGGGGCAGTTGTTGGCGCCCAGCGCCACGCCGGTGGTCGTGTTGGCGAGCAGGTCGACCAGCACGGCGCCGCTGGCGGCAGTGTCCTGCGCGGTGCGCGCGGCATTGAGGGCGTAAATGTCGAGGCTGAATGCCGCGCCCGCCGATTTCGTGGTGATCTGGCCGCTGACGGCATTGGCGCCCACATCGACGGCGTTGAGGGCGGCCGGGGCGGTACCCGCGACCGCGCCGCAGACGCGGGTTGAACCGTCCCAGTTCTTGCCCGCGTTCTCGTTGGTGTAGCCCGCCGCGATCTGGGCGGCGCTGAGCGCGCTGGAAAAAATCTTGTACTCATCCACGCCGCCCTGATAGTTCCCGTAAACGGGGCTTCCGATGACGTGGGTCGGCAGCACATTCAGGTGGTTCGGGTGCGTGCCCGCCACCCCCGTTTGTTTGAAGGCACCATTGACGTAGAGCGATGGCACGCCGGCACTGTACACAACGGCGACATGCGTCCATGCGAGTCGCGAAACCGCGCCTGGCCACACCAGCACCGGCGGCATATAAGCCCCCGCGTGCTCGTACACGCTGATGCCATTGAGGCCAGCCGAGATGCCCGCGCCGGCATAGCCACCGGTGTCCCAGTTCCACACGGCGGTATTGAGGGAGGGGTACAGCGCGTAGTTCTGCCCGCTCACGCCCGTGGTCGCGTTGGATGACTGGCTATCGATCTCATGGAACTTGCCGGGGCTGACCCACAGCGCCATCGTGAAGTTGTCGGCCAGCAGCCCCGGGAGGTTCTGAACGTCCGCCGGCAAGCTGACGTAACGGTTCCGGGTGCCGTCGAAGCTGCCGCCCTGGCAGAGCTTTCCCGCAGCGGTGGAGGCGCCATTGACGGCGCGGCCGTGTTTGGCAGCGATCCCACTGTCCTTCACCTCCCCCGCCGTGCCGTTCCAGGCCGCCTCGTCCAGGCGCCAGTCGGCGATGGGAAGCGCCGGGGCAGCGGCGCCGCTACAGGTTCCCCCACCGCTGGGTATCTTGTTGCAGACGCCGTTGACCCGGGTGTTGTTGCCGAGCTGGATGTTGCCGCCGGCGGTGATGTTGCCGTTGACGACCCCGTTATTCCCGATCTCGACATTGCCGTTGCCGGCGACGATGTTGACGCTGCCGGTGAAATTGTTTTCGACCGAAAAGTTGCCGTTGTTCAACTGGAGGGTGAAGGCGTGGCCATTGTTGTTGATGGCCAGGTTGTTCTTCGCCTGGAAGTTTCCGTTCGAGAGCAGCAGCGTCATCGGCGTGGTGACGTTGAGCACCACGCCGTTGTCGTTGCCGAAATCGATAGTGCCGGTGCAGATGGTGGTCGTGGAACTGCAACTGGAAAACACCCCGCTGCCGAGTGCCGAAGGCAGCGAGTAGGTGGCGGCCACGGCGTTCGACACCAGGAGCAGGGCAAGCCACGGGAGGAGCCGGCGCGGGTTCATTGCTCCACCGTCGCGCTCACCTGCCGTTCCGCATATTCCGGCAGGGTCGGCGCGGCGTTGGGGCAGGCGCCGGTCGGCTGGTTGCAGGCCACGCTGGTGATCTGATAGAGCGTCACGGCCTGGCCGCCCTCATTGGCGGCATACGCCGTGCAGGCCACCGATGCGGTGAAACGGGATAACTGTCCAGTGAAAGTCAGCGTCTGCGCGGCGCAACTGCCATTCACCCGCGCCGCGTAAATCCCCGCCTCGGCCCCCGCCTGCGCCGCCTGCCAGGCGCGCGCGCCTTCCAGCCCCAGCGCCTCCTGCGCCAGCGTCGCCGTGGTCAACCGCATCATCCACCCCGCCAGCCCGCCCAGTACCACCAGCAGGAAGATGGCGGCGGGGAGGGCGAAGCCTCGCTCCTTCTTTTCAGGCGTTCGCTGCATTGGAAGCATTCTGTGCGAGCGCGGACCTGACCCGTTCCAGCAGCCTGGGGGTCACCTTTTCCAGGCGCTCCACCTTGCTGATGTAGGCCTGAGTGACGTCGAGGCGACGCGCCAGTTCCTGCTGGGTGACATGGGCCGTCATCCGAGCCAGGGCGACCGGATTGTCGACATAATCTTCCAGAGCAAATGGCAGATAGGAAGCGTCCCCGGCCAGCGCGCGTGGCTTCGCAAGCGCGCGCGCGATTTCGTTCTGGAGTGATTGGTAAACTGCAATCGGCAGCAGCACGTATTCGTCCTTGCCGTCGAGGGATTTGATGGTTTGCAGGGTCATTTGTAGGCGTCTCCACGCGGCTTGATCTTTTCGATCGCGATCACCCTGACCGCGTCCTGCCGGTCGAAGATCACGCGCCAATTGCCCACACGCAACCGGTAATACGGCTCGCCTTCCAGTTTCTTGATATCCAGTTCCTGGCTGTCCGGATTCGCACCGAGCTGATCGATCTTTTCAGCCAAGCGAAATCGCTCCGGCCTGGGCAAGCTTTGCAGCTTTTTCCTGGCTTGCTGCCGGATGAGAACGGTGTAGGGCATGGTTATATTTTGGGGTTATAAATGGTTATATTCAAGCATCATTGTTCACCGCCACTTCCCGATACAACGTCACCGTTTCGCCGTCCTGGCTGATCTGTAGCCACAGGGTGAACTGACCGAGGCGTTGTGAGGCGCCGGGATCGTAGGCAAAGGCACAGGCCAGCACATGGTTGGCCAGCAGCCGGGAGGCGGCGGCGCCGAAACTGGTGGGTTGCACGGCTTGTGGGGCGTAGCCGGAAATGCGGCGCAATTCGCCGCTGCCGGGGTTGCAAACATAGGTGACGGGGCCGCCGGCCAGATAGAAGCGCTTGCTGGGAGACTCCAGCGGCAGCGGCGCGCCGGTTGCGGTAAAGGTGAGGTTGGATACCGTGCCCGTACTGGTGGCGATGCGCCGGTTGCCGCCCTGCCAGGCGTCCGTGCCGGCATCGAGGCCGAGGTTGTAGATCACCAGATATTGCCCGGCGGCGGCCGTGACGGTGGGGCCGAGCACGTCGAAGCCGGTATCGGTTCCGGCAGTGAAATCGAGAATGTCACCGGTGCCGGCGCCGGTTTGCTCCGCGCGGTAGCGGCCGCCATCCTGAAGCGGCAGATATTCCAGGTAGACGATGCCGCCGCTTTGGGTAATGCGCAGGCTGTTGGGCAAGGCCCCCTGGATGTCACGCGCGATACGCAACAGGGCGGTATCGGCCGCATCCACCAGCGCCGCCCGGCGCGACGCCATCATGTAGGCTTCCAGCGGATGCCGGATGAACATCGCGACGACGCTGGAGAGAACCCCCACCACCACCATGACGACGATGAGTTCGACCAGGGTGAAACCGTGTGGCCGCTGTAGGAGCGGGCTTGCCCGCGATGGCAACCGTTGCATCGCGGGCAAGCCCGCTCCTACGGGGCGGTCAACTGAGGAAAACAGGCCCATTTCAGTAATTCGCCCGATACCCTTCCAGGGCGAGGGTCCGCCCGGCGGGATCAGTGGTGGTGATGGTGATGCGCCAGCCGGCGCCGGCGGGGACCGCGCCGAAGGCGGCGGCGGCGACGGCGACGCTGGCGTTGTAGCCGGCGAGGCCGGCGACCGCCGCGCCGGAAAGATCGCTGATGCCGTTCAGGGTGAGGCCGTTGTAGTCCATCACATCGTCGAACAGGCTGCGGGTGGTGGCGTTGTAGGGGCCGGCATAGCCGCCGGGAGTGGGATTGGCGAAGTCCTTGACGCTGACTTCTTCCAGCAGCGCCTGGGCAATCGCCAGCGCCTGCCGCCGCAATACCGGATCGGCGCTCGCCACGGCGGCCTGATCGAAGGCCTTGACCAACACGGCCAGGGCCACGCTGACCACGACCATGAACAGGACGGCTTCGATCAGGGAAACGCCGGTTTGTAGGTTGGGCAAAGCGTAGCGTGCCCAACAACGCGGCGGGTCGTTGGGCACGCTACGCTTTGCCCAACCTACGATACTCGCCACTCGCCACTGTCTAGTACACATAGCCCGTCTCCGCTTCCACCGTCAGCGTGCGCACGGTATCGCCGCTGATGGTGAGGGTGATGCCGGCGCTGGGGCGGCCCTGGGCGTCGAAACTGAAGTTTGTGGCGCTGCCGGCCAGGGTGACGCCATTGGGCACGTCGATGCGGTAGGGCGTGTCGCCTTGCGGGCCGGGCCAGGGATTGGCGTCGCCGCAGGGATTGCCGGCGGTTGTGCAGAGCGCCAGCCCCGCACTGTCGATTTGCACGGTCACGCCGGCATGGCGCGCGACCGCAAGTTTCTGGGCATAGCGCAGGAATCCGGATGAGGCATCGGCATAACCGCGAGACGCGAAGGTGGAGGCGTTGAAGAAGCGAGGCCCGGCAACGGCGGCCAGGATTCCCGCGATCACGATGATGGACACCAGTTCCACCAGGGTGAAACCCCGTGAGGCATGAGAACCGTAGGATGGGTTGAGCGGAGCGAAACCCATCATGACGGCGCTGGCGGTGGTTGATGGGTTTCGCTGATGCTCAACCCATCCTACGGATACTCACGCCTCACACCCGGATCAGCAGTTGGCGCGGGTGCCGTTGAAGGTGATGGCGGGTGCGGCGCCGGCCGCCGGGGCGGTATAGGAAACCTGGCACAAGGCGGGGTTGGTGGCGCCGGTGACCTGGACGGTGATCACGGAACCGGCCGCAGCACCGCCGGCGCTGATCGTCACGGCATCGGTGGCGGCGGTGATGTTGGCGGCGGCGATGATGCCGGCGGCGTTCGCCGTGGGATAGGCGTTGATGAGGGTGATGTTGACGCCTTCCATTGCGACCGTGCCACCGGTCAGGTTCTGCACCAGCGCGGCGGAATGCGTGATGGCGGAGGCCGAACGCACCGAGCCCAGCAGGGCCTGGCCCTTGGACAGGCGGGCGTCCTTCTGCAGGTCATAGAAGCGCGGCAAAGCCACGGCGGCGAGGATGCCGAGGATGACGATGACCATGACCAGTTCGATCATGGTGAAACCTTTTTGCAGCTTGGGCATGACGATCTCCTTCGGGAAGCGGTTGATTTTGTGGCGGATTACCCGCTGTTTCGGCGGGGTCATGGAAAACTTGAGGAAGAAAACGTGATCTGGCGCACTTATTTTTTCGTCATGGTGGAGCCGAGATCCCAGATCGGCAGGAATACGCCGAGGGCGACCACCAGGACGATCGCGCCCAGGCCGGTGATGAGGATGGGTTCGATCTGTTCCGAGAGGGTGCGAATCTCGTATTCCACATCGCGCTGGTAGAGTTCGCCGATCTCGGTCAGCAGGCGATCCAGTTCACCGGTTTCTTCGCCCACCGCCATCATCTGCAATACCACCGGGGTGAACACGCCCGTGGTGGTGGCGGTGCGGGTAAGCGATTCGCCGCGCTCGACACCGTCGCGCATCTGCTCGATGCGGCTGGCGATGAAGGCGTTGCCCACCACCTGGGCGGCGTTGGTCAGGCCTTGCACGATGGGCACACCGCTTTGATAGGTCATGCCCAGCCCCTTGGCGAAGCGGGCCAGCGCGGCCTTGTGTACGACCTTGCCGACGATGGGCACGGAAAGCAGGATCTTGTCCCAGAGGTACTCCCCCCTTGCCGTCTTCAGCCACCAGCGAAAGACCAGGCCGGCCACCACCATGCCGCCCAGCAGCAGCGGCCACCAGGCCACGGTGAAGTCGGAAGTGCCGATGAGGATTTTGGTCATCAACGGCAGCTCGGCGCTGGAACTCTTGTAGACCTTGGCGAAGGCGGGAATGACCATCACGTTGATGACGCCCAGGGCGATCACCAGCGCGGCGACCACGAAAGAGGGGTAGCGCAGCGCGCTTTTCACCCGCTCGCGCATCTCGCGCTCGAATTCCAGATGGTGGAACAGGCGCATGAACACGTCATCGAGACGGCCGGTGGTTTCCCCGACTCGAACCATGTTGACGAAGAAGGACTGGAACACCGCAGGGTGTTTGCGCAGGCAGGCGGAGAGTTCGCGCCCGGAGGAAAGCCCTTCGCGCAGTTCCAGCAGCACCACGCGGAAGGTCTTGTGCGCGCTGGATTCGGCCAGCGAAGCCAGCGCGCGCAGGATCGGGACACCGGCCTTCAACAGGCTGGCCATCTGGCGGCAGAACAACATCAGATCGGCTTCACTGACTTTTTCCGCGAAAAAGTGGCCAAAATATTTGCCGATATCTTGACCGGCCCCGCCGTCGCTTTTGGCCGCTACCCCGGTGATATCGACCGGAGTCAGCCCGGACCGTAGCAACTCGTCGGCCACCGCTGCTTCCGACCCCCCCTCCAGCTTGCCGGTGAGCAGTTCGCCGCGGGTGTTGCGGGCTTTGTAGGTGAAGGAGGGCATGGGTCAGTGCTGTAGCGCTGTAGGTTGGGCAAAGCGCAGCGTGCCCAACAAACCGCCGCAATGTTGGGCACGCTGCGCTTTGCCCAACCTACGCCCTCGCAACTCGCCACTCATGCCACTCACTCATCCACCTGATGCGTCACCCGCATCGCTTCCGCCACGCTGGTCTGGCCTTCGCGCACCAGGCGCACGGCTTCGTCGCGCAGAGTCTGTCCGGCAAGCCGGGCATTGGCGGCGGAGCGGAAACCCGAGGTGTCGCCGCGATTGAGCAGGCCGGCAAGCTCGCCGTCGATCTCCAGCAGCTCATAGATGCCCTGGCGACCCTGATAACCGGTGTGATTGCAATGTCCACAGCCCTTGGCGCGCTTCAACCGACTTTCGTCGAGGCCGGCGGCAATTTCTCCCTTCAGCCAGGTGCGTTCGTTGGCATCCAGGCTGAAGGGCTGCGCGCAAACCGGGCACAGCTTGCGTACCAGACGTTGCGCCACCACCCCGGCCAGGCTGGTGGAGAGCAGGAACGGCGGTGCTTCCATATCGAGCAGACGGGCGGCGGCGGAGGGGGCGTCGTTGGTATGCAGCGTGGACAGCACCAGGTGGCCGGTGAGCGCGGCGCGCAGGGCGATCAGCGCGGTTTCCGTGTCGCGCATCTCGCCCACCAGGATCACGTCCGGGTCTTGCCGCAGGAAGGCGCGCAGGGCACGCGCGAAGGTCAGTTCGATCTTGTCGTTCACCTGCACCTGATTGATGCCGGGGAGGCGGTATTCCACCGGGTCTTCCACGGTCAGCAGCTTGCGTTCCGGGGTGTTGAGATCGGCCAGGGCGGCATACAGCGTGGTGGTCTTGCCGGAGCCGGTGGGGCCGGTCACCAGGATCAGGCCATGCGGTCGATGGATCAGTGCTTGCAGGCGGGCGAGTTGTTGCGGCGGCATGCCCATATCGGTCAGGCTCGATACGCCACTGCCGGTGAGCAGACGCAGCACGGCGGATTCGCCGAACTGCACCGGCACCGTGGACATGCGCACATCGACCGCGCGCTTCTTGAGGCGAATGACGAAACGGCCATCCTGCGGCAGACGCTTTTCCGCGATGTCCAGATCCGCCATCAGTTTCAGTCGCTGGATCAGTGCCGGGCCGATCTTGCGGTCCGCCTCGGTGGCGATGGAAAGCACGCCATCGACCCGAAAACGGATTTGCAGGCTCTTCTCCTGCGGTTCGACGTGGATGTCGGAAGCGCGTACCTGCAGGGCGTCCTCGAATACCGACTGCAACAGCCGCACCACCGGCGCCTCCTCGGCATTCTGAGTGGCGGCCAGGGCGCCGAAGTCGATGACTTCGTCGGAAAGCTCATCGGTGAGGTTGCGCGCCAGTTCGCTGATTTCTTCCGAACGGCGGTAGATCAGGTCGATGAACTGCGATAACGAGCCTTCGTTCGCCACCGCCACTTCGACCTCGCGCTTGAGGTGGTGCACGATTTCGTCGTAGGCGAACAGGTCGGTGGGGTCGGCCATCGCCACCCGCACCTTGTCGTCCTTGATCTCCACCACCACCGCGCGAAAGCGGCGCGCCATCTGCTCCGGCAGCAGGCGCACGGTCTCCGGGCGGACATGCGCCTGACGCAGGTCGAGCAGGGGAATGCCCAACTGGCGGGCGATGGCCCCGGAAATCTCGTCTTCGGTGACAAAGGCGTTTTCCACCAGCACGCGGCCCAGCTTGCGGCCGCTCGCCTTCTGTTTTTCCAGGGCGACTCCGAGCTGCTCTTGCGAAAGCAACTTCTGTTGAACCAGAAGATCCCCTAATCGGACCTTCTCGGGGCGCGCCATAGAGGCCTCCAGGAGAGAAATTCCCGCGTAAATTAGCGACTTACGCCTTATGTCTCAAGTTATATGTTCGAAATCGTCCTGGTTGAGCCGGAAATCCCCCCCAACACCGGCAACGTTATCCGCCTCAGCGCCAATACCGGCTGTCGCTTGCACCTGGTACGCCCTTTGGGTTTCGACCTCTCCGACAAGAACTTGCGTCGCGCCGGTCTCGACTATCACGAGTACATGGAACTGCGTGTCCATGATGACTGGCCGGCACTGCGTACCGCGCTTGCCGGCCGGCGCTTGTTCGCCTTCACCAGCAAAGGCTCGCGGCTGCTCGGTACGGCGGTCTTTCAGCCAGGCGACGGGTTCGTTTTCGGCCCGGAAACACGGGGTTTGTCGGCTGCAATACTGGCGGAGTTCGATGCGGAGTGCCGCCTGCGCCTGCCCATGCGGCCCGGCCAGCGCAGCCTGAATCTCTCGAATGCCGTGGCGGTGGCCGTGTTCGAGGCCTGGCGTCAGAACGGTTATGCAGGCGGAGGGTAAAGAGGCGGCTTCGTCATCAAGCTGGTGAATTGTCTAGAATCCAGCGGCCTCTCAAATAGATCGAGCCCGCCATGACCTTGCAGGAATTGCGTTACCTGGTCGCCCTGGCCGACTGCGGCCATTTCGGGCAAGCCGCCGAGGCCTGTTGCGTCAGCCAGTCGACACTGTCCACGGGCGTGAAGAAGCTGGAGGACTTTCTCGGCGTCATCGTGTTTGATCGCTCATTGAAGCGGGTCACGCCCACCCCCATCGGCCACGAAATCGTCGAGTCGGCACGCCGTATCGTCGAAGAAGCCGCGCGCATTCGGGAACTCGCCAGTTATGCCAAAGACCCGATGGACCGCACCGTGCATCTCGGCATCATCCCCACCCTGGGCCCGTATTACCTGCCGCATGTGCTGACGCTGGTGCGCGCGGCGCACCCGAAGCTGAGATTGCTGCTGCGCGAGGAAATGACCCCGCACCTGCTTGCCCACCTGGCCGAAGGCAAGCTCGACGCCGGCCTGCTGGCGCTGCCGATCAGCGATCCGAGCCTGGAAGTGGTGCCGCTGTTCGTGGAGCCTTTCCTCGCCGCCGTGCCCGCCGATCATCCGCTCGCCGCCGCCGACGAAGTGAATATCGACGAGCTCGCCCGGGCCGGGCTGTTGTTGCTGGAAGAGGGACACTGCCTGCGCGATCAGGCATTGGAGGCTTGCCACCTGCAAGGCCTGAAAAGCGAGGAGATCCGTGCCACCAGCCTGGAAACCCTGCGTCAGATGGTGGCGATGGGCTTGGGCGTGACTCTCATCCCCACCCTGGCCAGTGTCAGCCCGAGTGGCCAGCAGGTCGTGTTGAAACCGATAGCGGCACCGGGCGCCTCGCGCGGCATCGGCCTGGTCTGGCGCCGCCGCTCGCCGCTTGCCTACACCATGGCGCAACTGGCGGAAACGCTCGCCAAGAAGCTGCCGCCGGGGACGCTGGCGATTACGTAGGTCTTGTAGCGCCGGCTTCCAGCCGGCTGTTTTAAAGACGCCGGCAAGGATGCCGGCGCTACTTTCAATGCGGGCGCGGCATGAAGTTGACGACTTTCGCGCCATCTTGCGGCGCGCGCGCGCCGCTGGAGCAGGAGCCCCCTTCGCTATCCATGACCCGGCCTTCAGCTTCGTACAACAGGTTGATGACATCCACGTAGAAACGCTCCTTGGCCATCATCAGTGCGGTGATGCCCCCTTCATTGGGCGCTTTCACATCGGCCCCTGCCGCAAGCAGTGCGGCGCAGACTGCGGCTTCACCGCCGCCGGCGGCCAGCATCAGGGGGGTGAGGCCAAAGAAGATGCGGGCATTGACGTCGCCGCCGGCGTCGATCAGCGCTTGCACCACGGGTGCGAAGCCGCAATCGAGTTCATGGTTGTAAGCGCCCTTGAATATCGGCGTCCAGCCATTGGCATCGCGGGCATTGGCATCCGCACCCGCTTCGATCAGGGCGTTGACCACATCCAGGTGGCCTTGCAGGGCGGCGACATGCAGAGCGGTGTCGCCCGCTTCGTCGAGTTCGTTGGGGTTGGCACCCGCAGCCAGAAGGTTGCGGACTTGCGCGCTGTCGCCGGCACGGGCGGCGTCGTGAAGTGCTACGGACATGATTCAATCTCCGGGTGATAAATACCCGACTATTGTAATCAACTACTGCTTGCCGGGTTGTAGATGTTCATCGCATTGAGGCCGCCGGTAAGCACATGGGCGTCGAAGCCGCGCTGCGCCAGGAGGAAAGCGGCGGTACTGCTGCGGCGGCCGGTCTGGCAATAGAGGATGTAGGGGCGCGCCGGGTCCAGTGCCTTGGCGCGCAGGCGCAGCAGGTAAAGCGGCAGGTTGAGGCTGCCCTTGAGACTGCCCTGTTTGTATTCATCTTCCATGCGCACGTCGAGCAGCACGGCGCCGCGCCAGCGCGCCATCGCGCCGGCCTCGTCCGCCGTCACCTGGTGTACCAGTGGTTCCTGCAACAAGGTGCGGAAATCGCTGGCGGCCAGGCGCATGAGCAGGCCATTGCTCAGCATGCTGACGGTGGCGTTGCGCGGTTCTCCGGAGATCAACGCATCCTCACCGAAGCCCTGGCCCGGTTCCAGGTGCGCCAGCACCACCGGCTTGCCCTCCTTGGTGGGGCGCGTCACCTGGGCGCTGCCTTCGCGGATCAGGTAGTAGTAGTCGCCCGCCTCGCCCTGGCGGAGTATTTCCTGCCCCGCCGTCACCGGCAGAGGCTCGAAGCGGCCGAACAGGGAATGCAGGTTGGCCGGCGGCACGCGGGAGAAGGACTGGTTGCGCAGCAGATCGAACAGCCAGCTCGGGTCATCGCCCTCGAACTCGGTCACTTCGTAGGAGGTGGCCTGATCGCGTGCCACCAGTCGATCCAGTCCGTCATCGGCGAAGGCCACCACCTCGCAGGGCGTGCGCGCCATGCAGGTATAGAGGCGTGGCTTGAGACGAGCGAGCGGGTGGCGCGCGGCATCACTGCCGGCGCGGATGATCAGGGACGGGGCGTCAGCTTCCCCGGCGTCCAGCGAGACTTCCCCATTCAGCAGGTAATAGCTGTCGTGATCCGTTTCTTTGCGCGTGAACAGCGTCTGGCCCTGGCCCAGTTGCAGCAGGCGGCCTTGCTGGACGGCGAGTTGCAGGGCTTCGTCGGAAAGCCCGTTGAAGGGGACCAGTTGCGAAAGTTGTGTGGCTTGCATGTCAATTTCTCCCGTGTTGTTTCCCCATCCAGGTGCCGCTCCGAGTCTGTCCATCTGGGTTTTATGGGATCAAGTTATCTCAGGTGGAAAGCGTGCGGGCGATTCTGCCCGATTCCATAGCCGCTTGGCATCCGGCCGGATTCAATCCGGAGTCTTGTCGCTGGCCTGTTTCAGCGCGCCGAGGCCACCCGCCAGCACGCGCGCGTCGAGGCCGCGTTGCGCGAGGATGAAGGCGGCAATGCTGCTGAGCCGCTCGTTGTCGCAGACCAGGATATGAACGCGCCGGCTATCCAGCGTGCCGGCTCTGAGGCGAAGCAGGCAGAGCGGGATGTTGAAACTGCCTTTCAGGCTGCCCTGTTTGAATTCATCCGTCAGGCGCACGTCGATCAGATCGGCGTGGCCGCCGCGAAGCAACTTCAAGGCTTCCGATGGACTTGCCTTGCGCACCAGCGGCTCCTTCAACAAGGTGTCGAAGTCAGCGGCGGACAGGCACATGACCAGGCCGTCGCTGAGCATGGCCACCGTGGCATTACGCGCGGCATGCGCAATCAGTGCCTCCTCACCGAACCCGTCCCCCGGGCCCAATTTCGCCAGCACCAGTTCCCAGCCGGCTTCGTTGCGCCGCACCACCTGGGCATGGCCTTCGCGAATCAGGTAGTAATAATCGCCGACCGGGTCACCCTGGTGGACGACCACCTCACCCGCCTTGACCGGTTTGGGCTGGAAGCGCTCGAACAGGGCGTGCAGATTAGCCTGCGGCACATTGGCGAAGGCGGGGTTGCGCAGCAGGTCGAACATCCAGTAGGGATCGTTCCCCGCGAACGCCATCACTTCGCAGGCGGTGGTCAGATCCTGCGCGATCAGGCCATCCAGTGCCGCTTCGTCGAACGCCGCGATGCGGCAGGGCGTCTGTGCAAGCGCGGAATAACGGCGCGGTTTCAGGCGCGCCAGCGGGTGGCGGGCGGCTTCGCTGCCGGCCCGGATAAGGAGCGGTGGAGTACCGTTGCCGGCATCCAGGGCGATCTGTCCCGCGAGCAGGTAATAACAGCTTGCATCGGCATCGCCGCGCTGAAACAGTAGCTGCCCGACTGCAAGAGGAACCTCCCGCCCCTGTTCGGCCGCTTGCGACAAGGCTTCGTCGGAAAGGCTGTTGAGGGGAACAAAACCGGGGAGAAGGTCGCTATCCATCGCCGCCGGTCACCTTGCCCCGGAGTCGAGGCCCAGTGCGGGCCAGAGTGCATCCACTTTCTTTTTCACGGCATCGCTCATCTGGATTGGTGTGCCCCACTCGCGGTGGGTTTCTCCCGGCCATTTGTTGGTGGCGTCGATGCCCATCTTACTGCCCAGACCGGATACCGGACTCGCGAAATCCAGGTAGTCGATCGGGGTGTTTTCCACTAGCAAGGTGTCGCGCGCGGGATCGACGCGGGTGGTGAGCGCCCACATGACTTCTTTCCAGTCGCGCACGTTCACATCGTCGTCGGTGACGATGATGAACTTGGTGTACATGAACTGGCGCAGGAAGCTCCAGATGCCGAACATCACCCGTTTGGCGTGGCCGGGGTACTGCTTCTTCATGCTCACCACCGCCATGCGGTAGGAACAGCCTTCCGGCGGCAGGTAGAAGTCGGTGATCTCGGGAAACTGTTTCTGCAACAGCGGCACGAATACTTCGTTCAGCGCCAGGCCGAGGATGGCCGGCTCGTCCGGCGGCTTGCCGGTGTAGGTGGAGTGGTAGATGGCATCGCGGCGCAGGGTGATGCGCTCGACCGTGAATACCGGAAAGGTTTCCTGCTCGTTGTAATAGCCGGTGTGGTCGCCGAAGGGGCCTTCCAGGGCGGTTTCACCGGGATGGATGACGCCTTCCAGGACGATTTCCGCCGAAGCCGGCACTTGCAGATCGCTGCCCAGCGCCTTGGAAACCTCGGTCTTGGCGCCGCGCAGCAGGCCGGCGAACTGATATTCGGAGAGCGAATCCGGCACCGGCGTCACCGCGCCCAGGATGGTGGCCGGATCGGCGCCGATGGCCACACAGACCGGGAAGGGTTTGCCGGGATTCGCAGCCTGAAACTCGCGGAAATCGAGGGCGCCGCCGCGATGCGCCAGCCAACGCATGATCAGCTTGTTGGGCCGAGGGGTGTCAAGTAAGACCTGTTGCCGGTAGATACCCAGATTCTGCCGTGGCTTGTGCGGCCCTTTGGTGATGACCAAACCCCAGGTCAGCAGCGGCCCGATGTCGCCCGGCCAGCAGGTCTGGATCGGCAGGCGCGACAGGTCGACGTCCTTGCCTTCCCACACCACCTCCTGACAGACCGGGGAGCGCACCTCCTTCGGGGTCATGTTCAACACCTGCTTCAGCACCGGCCATTTGTCCCAGGCATCTTTCAGGCCACGCGGCGGCTCCGGTTCCTTCAGATAAGCGAGCAGCTTGCCGATCTCGCGCAGTCGCGCCGGGTCTTCCTCGCCCATGCCCAGGGCCACCCGTTTGACCGTGCCGAACAGGTTGGCGAGCACCGGGATGCGCATTTGCGTACCCTGGCCCTTGGGATTCTCGAACAGCAGGGCGGGGCCGCCGGCACGCAGCACACGGTCACTGATTTCGGTCATTTCCAGATTCGGGTCGACCTCGGCAGAGATGCGCTTGAGTTCACCGCGTGCTTCCAGTTGCGCGATGAAGTCGCGCAGATCGGCATAACGCATGGGGGATTACTCTTTATCGGCTTTGCCGGAGGGGTCGGCGGCGATGAATTGGAACTTTTTGCCTTCGACCCGGAATGCACCCAGCTTCGTGCCCATATCCGGCGGTGTCTCCTGGAATTCCTGGACGCGGCAGGACTGGGTGCTGAGCGCGAACACGCGCTTGCCGGATTTCAGCAGGTGCAGCGGCTCCGGATATTCGTCGGGCGCCTGGTAGAAGCTGATCCGGGTATCCAGCGGTACCTCCTTGATGGACATGCCGCCATTGCAGTGCGGCAGGCGGATGACGATGACCTCGACCTCCACGGTGTCCTGCCAGAACCAGGTCTGGTTGCGCACCAGGGTGATGGCGTGTTCCTTCTCCGGGAAGGAGTAGGAGGCCGTGTCCTGTAGACAACCGGCCAGAGGCAGCACGGCCAAGAGAAGCAGCGAACGGGTAAGACTATTCATGAGGTGTCGCCTCCAGGAGAGAGGATGGAAATGCGGGCGCAGTTTACCGCGCGCGAGCGGACTGTCGGATCCCTGTAGCGCAGGCTTCCAGCCTGCTTGGGTTTACCGCGCGCGCGGACTGTCGGCTGCGCTGATTTCTGACGGCTTACGCTGCCGTTTTCCCCCGCCGCACCTGGAATTGCGCCGTCCATTCGTCAAACCGCTCCTGTTCCAGCGCCTCGCGCATGCGGGCGGTGAAGTCCTGATAAAAGTGCAGGTTGTGGATGGAATTGAGGCGCGCGCCGAGCATTTCGCCGGAGCGTTGCAGGTGGTGCAGATAGGCGCGGGTGTAGTGCCGGCAGGTATAGCAGCCGCATTCCGGGTCGATCGGGCCGGTGTCGGCCTTGAACCGGGCGTTCTTGATGCGGATATCGCCGGACCAGGTGAACAGCAAGCCGTGGCGGGCGTTGCGGGTGGGCATGACGCAATCGAACATATCGATGCCGCGCCGCACTGCGTACACGATGTCTTCCGGTGTGCCCACACCCATCAGGTAACGCGGCTTGTCCTCGGGCAGGCGCTGGCCCATGTGTTCGAGGATGCGCTCCATGTCTTCTTTCGGTTCGCCGACCGACAGCCCGCCCAGCGCGTAGCCGTCGAAGCCGATCTCGCTGAGGCGTTCCAGGGAGCGCTCGCGCAGGTCTTCGTACATGCCGCCCTGGACGATGGCGAACAGCGCATTCGGGTTGCCTTCGTGCGCCTGCTTCGAGCGTTCCGCCCAGCGCAAGGAAAGCTCCATCGAGACCTTGGCGGTTTCCCAGTCGGCCGGGTAGGGGGTGCATTCGTCGAAGATCATGACGATGTCCGAGTTCAGCACCTTCTGGATCTGCATGCTTTTTTCGGGCGAGAGCATCAGGCGCTGGCCGTCCAGGGGCGAGGCAAACTTCACGCCCTGCTCGGTGATCTTGCGCAGGTGGGTGAGGCTCCACACCTGAAAGCCACCGGAATCGGTGAGAATCGGCCCGTTCCAGGCCATGAAGCCGTGCAGACCGCCGTGTGCGGCGATGACCTCCGTGCCGGGGCGCAGCCAGAGATGGAAGGTGTTGCCGAGCACGACCTGGGCGCCCAGGTCGATGAGTTCATGGGGAGAGACCCCCTTGACCGTGCCGACGGTGCCGACCGGCATGAATACCGGGGTCTGGATCGTGCCGTGAGCGGTTTCCAGCACGCCACGACGTGCGTGGCCACTGCGATGGGTTACCTGGAATTGCATGGAGAGGGAAAGATGCGAGGTTGGAAAACGGGCGCCAGTTTAATGCTTGCGCTCAGTAGCGCCGCGTTGGCGGGTGAACCCTGTCCGGCGGAACAGGCCAGGCTGGTCGAGATTGGCACCCAGCGCGTCGCGGTGGAGGTTGCCGCGACGCCGGCCACGCGAGAACGCGGCCTGTCCGGACGCGAGCACCTCGCGCCCGGCAGCGGCATGTGGTTTGTCCTGCCGGAAGTCGGCAAGACCGGTTTCTGGATGCGCGGCATGCACTTTCCCATCGACCTGATCTGGGTGAATTCGGAACAGCGAGTGGTGGGTGCGGCGACCCTGCCGGTCTGTAGAAACGACCCCTGCCCTATCGTTTACCCGCCGACGCCAGCCGCCTATGTGCTGGAGATCGCCGCCGGCCGCTTTCACGGCCGGGCGGGTGATCGGGTGGAGTGGGAGTGCTCCCCGTAGGTTGGGCAAAGCCGCAGGCGTGCCCAACGCGAGCGCCCATGTTGGGCACGCTTCGCTTTGCCCAACCTACGAACTGTGCCTTGAGACGCCGGCTGGCCGCCGGCGCTACAAGGGGCGCTTACCAGCTCTGGCGACCGCGCGGCTTCGGAGCGGCGCTGGAGGGACGATGGTCGTCGGTGCGAGGGCCGCTCTTGAAGGCCGGACGCGCATCGGACTTGTTTCCCCAATAACCGCCTTCCTTTGCGGGGGCGTGGCCTTCCGGCTTGGCCCAGGTGTTGCCGTTGCGTTCGCCACTTTTCTCCGGCCGGCTCCAGGTATTGCCCTCGCGTGCCGGACGACCTTGTGCATTGCCGGCGCCATAGTTGGCGGAGTTGCCTCGGTTGTCGTCGTCGTGACGCGGTGCCTGAGCCTCACGTTGGGGGTAACCCTGGCCCTGAGACTCGCCGCGCGGCCGGTCGTTGGGTTTATCGGCCCACTTCTTCTCGGCCCAGGGGCGATCGCCGGCAGGTTTGTCGCCAAACTTCCGCTCACCCCAGGGCTTCTGGCCGGCAGCGCTATTGCCTGCGCCGCTGTTGCCGGCACCGCTGTTGCCATAACCGGCACTCTTGCCATAACCCGTGCTCTTGCCGTAGCCGCCGCTCTTGCCACCACGCGACTTGTCGAAACCGCGCTCCGGGCGGGCACTCGGCTCCAGACCGGCGATAACGTCGACGCGCACGCTTTCGCCGATGTAACGCTCGATCTCGCGCACCAGGTGGCGTTCCTTGCCGTTCACCATGGTGATGGCGATGCCGGAGCGGCCGGCGCGGCCGGTACGGCCGATGCGGTGCACATAGTCTTCAGCCTGGCGCGGCGCGTCGAAGTTGATGACGTGGCTGATGCCGGCGACGTCGATGCCACGCGCGGCCACATCGGTGGCCACCAGAAAGCGGGTCTGGCCATCTCGCAGACGTTGCAGGGTGCGGGTGCGTTTGTGCTGCGGCATGTCGCCATGCAGGGCGGCGGCGGAGTGGCCCTGTTCCAGCAGGGTTTCCGAGAGTTCCTCGGCGGCGCGTTTGGTGGCGGTGAAAATCAGCGCCTGGGTCAGATCCACATCACGCAACAAGAAATCGAGGAGGCGGTGCTTGTGGCCGATGTCATCGGAAAACAGGATGCGCTGGTCGATATTGGCCTTGTGCTCTTCCTTGGTCGCCACGGAGATGCGCAGCGGGTTGCTGGTCATCTCGGCGGCGATCTTGCCGACCATGCCATCCAGGGTGGCGGAGAACAGCAGGGTCTGGCGGTTTTCCGGGGTGCGCGAGACGATGTGCTCGATATCCTCGATGAAGCCCATGTCCAGCATGCGGTCGGCTTCGTCCAGCACCAGCACTTCCAGGCGCGAGAAGTCGATGCGGCCACGTTCCAGATGGTCGATCAGACGGCCGGGGGTGGCGATCATCACTTCCGGATTCACCTTGAGCGCCTGGAACTGCGGGCCGAACGGGGCGCCGCCCACCAGACAGACGGTGCGCAGGCGGCGCATGCCGGCGCCGTAGATCATGGCCTGCTTCTGCACCTGCATGGCCAGTTCACGGGTGGGGCAGAGCACCAGCAGGCGCGGGCCCGGGATTTTGTCTCCTCCGGGGAATGGCGAAGGCTCGGCCAGCTTGTGCAGGCTGGGCAGCAGGAAGGCCGCAGTCTTGCCGCTGCCGGTGTGGCTGGAAACCAGCAGATCGCGCCCTTCCAGCGCGGCCGGCACCGCCTGACGCTGCACCTCGGTAGGAATGGTGTAGCCGGTGGTTTCCAGGCATTTCAAAACGACAGGGTTGAGGCCCAAAGTAGCGAAGGTCATACAAATCCTTTCAAAGCCCCTGCCCGCCATTCATTCGGCACAGACAAAAGGCAACCGCGCCCGCCCAAGAGGGGTAGGGGCGCAAAAACAGAAACGCTCGGGCCGGGAGTCATGCAGATAGCTTGCATGGATCCAGTTTGGCCGCGTCGATTCTCGCGAAACATCGGCGCCAACCGGATGCCGCGAAGCCGAATCGACGGAAGCAAATTCCGTGAAAGGATCAGGTAAGGTCGGGGACGATGGGGCTGTGAAAACAGTCCCGTGGGCTTGAAATTCCGGTTTAGATACCGGAAAGCCGACTACTGCATTGACACAACGGCGCGCACTATACGCGATGCGACGCACGGAAGCCATTGATTTTTCGTAACTACTCAGGTAGGCAGAAAAAACCTGTTTATTCCGAGTGTTAGAAATGGTTGTTGAAGTGGATAATGCGGTTCATGGAAGCCCTGCCCGACCTTGACCGACTCAGTGTTGGCGAAAAAGACGACCTGATCCGTGC
>JAUYFG010000074.1 GCA_030690985.1 Pseudomonadota bacterium | reverse complement strand
GTCTGGCCCGGGGCGAGGGTGCCCAGGCCCAGGCTGAACCGGTCGTAGCGGCCTTCGCCCATGACCAGGTCGGCGCCGGCGCCGGCGTCGATGCGGGCGCTGTAGCTCGCCTGGCTGAGCGGGCCGTGGCCTTCGAGGGCGTCATGGGCGGCACGACTCCAGAGGGCATCGCCGTAGGCGGTGAGGGTGCGTTGCACGGCGGGCGTCGTCGGTGCGTCGATGAGGCGGAGGCCGAAGTCGCCGTTCTGGAAATCGGCCTGGTTGTCACCGAGTTGAATCGTGCTGCCGTCTTCGAGGATGAGGGTCCAGGGGGAGTGGTGGGTGAGGGTGAGGATGGCGTCGCCAGGGAGGGTGCGGGTCCAGACGTTGCTGCCGACGGCGGTTTCCCGGAACAGGCCGGCGGCGTTGAGTTGTGTCACGCCGTTGTTGATGACGATCAGGCCGCCGTCGGGGTCGATGATCTTGTCGTTGCCGTCGCCGGTGCTCCAGTAATAGGTATCCATCCCCAGGCCGCCGTTGAGAATGTCGTTGCCGGTGCCGCCGATGAGGTGGTCGGCGCCGCCACCACCGTAAAGGATGTCGGCGCCAGCCTGACCATAGAGGTAGTCGGCCCAGGTGTCGGCACCGATGAGGAGGTCGCGGTTGCTGCCGGTGCGGGTGGAAGTGTCTTCGCCGACCAGTCCCATGTCGGCTCGCCCGCTGCTGACCTGGATGTTGAGGGGGGAGATGTCGCCGGCGGCGGCGTAGCCGGGAGTGGTGACGTAGTTCTGGATGAGGACTTGGGCGGCGGGAGTGAGTTCGTTGGCGAGGTCGTTGGGGGCCTGGGCGGGGCTGAGGTTGTAGTCGCGCCCGGCGGCGTACAGCGGGGGGAGGCCGCCGATGCGTTGCGTACCCAGGGCGCCGTCGAAGGCCATGCCGTAGAGGGCTTCGTAAGACTCGATCTTGGGCTTGTGCGCGGTGAACATGCGGTAGACGGAGATGGCTTCGGCCTGGCTGACGGCGGCGGGGTTGTCGTAGAGGCCGAAGAGTTCGGATTCGTAGTAGCGGCGTTTGGCGATGCCGGGTTTGATGGCTTCATTATTGCCGCCATTCGATGCGTAACGAATCTGGAACCAGGCTTCTGCGCGGTCGTTGGTGTTCATGGCCCGGATGAGGTCGCCGCCGACCAAGCCGGCGTTGATATAGGCCAGACCGCCAAGAACGACCAGTTCGGTGCTGCCTTGCAGGCGCGTAAACAGGGCGTCGCCGGCCGTATTGCCCAGCACGGAATTGAACCGTGTGTGAACGGCCGTCAGTTTGTCCTGGTAGATCAGCCCGAACAGGTTTGCACCCTGGGTTTCGGTGATCGACGGCAGGGCGTTGGGGCCGCTGCGGAGAGTTGCGATCTTGCTGTCGGCCAGGGCAAGGTTGTTTTGGTTTCTGGCTTCGGCAATATCGCTCAGGATAGTGAACTGTGCCTCGGTGGGGACAACAAGGCCGGCCGCTAGAAAGTGATTACGGATGTCGGTTATCGGAACTCCCCATCCATTGTTGTTGGCAATCAGCGCATACCCCAGGCCATAGGTCGGTACATGATCGCCGGGGTTATGCACCAGCGGATCCCATTGGGCCGATTGCTCGACCTTGCGGATGTATTGGAAGGCGGTGGCGTTGAAGTTGGCGTCAATGCGAGGTGTGAAGGTCATGGCGGTCTCCTGGTTGTGTGAATTCATTTCAGATAGGGAAAGGTGCTCCAGAGGCAGGCATAGGCATCCCACTTGTGCTTTTTATTGGGACGCAGATTCCAAATTTGGATATGTGCATTGCCTGTTTCGTAGATGCTCATCGAAAGGATGTAATAGCGGTTCTCGAAACGGATGATGGCGCTGAGGCCATCGGCCAAGGGGGAAGACCAGTCCGCTGGAGCACCATCGAGGTGCTTGCAGCGTTTGAAATCCATCTGGCTATATCCGGTCATCACCTTGCGAGATAGGTAATGCTCCAGCTTAAGAAAATGTTCCGGGTTGCTGGTGCTCTCCCCGTACAGAAACTCCTCCAATCCGTTAGCTGGGTTGTTGTCCGCGTCAAAACGGAACAGCTTGAGATTGGCAAGGAAGGCTCCATTACCAAGCATGTCAGCCGGCGAATACTTGATTTTGAAATCCGAACTGATCTCCTCTTCCTTGATTGCGCATCGCCGGTAGCGAGCTAGGCGAGGGTCGTTGACATCCTGAGTGGTGAACTCAGGCTCGACGAAACCCACGCCCTGACCGGCACGCAGGGCAACTTGTAGGCGGGAGCAGAAAGGCGGTTCCTTTCCCTCGGGCGTGCTGTAGTGGAGCGTATGTCCGGCCAGAATCTTGTTGATGGCAGCAGCCTTGTCGGCTTCCCGCGTGAAACTGCGGACAGGGAGCTCTGGCAGCTTGGGAAATGGCTTTGGCGGTTGTGCAGCCGGCCGAACCGGTGTGGGCATGGGAACTGGAGGGGAAGATTCTGGTACTGGCGTGGTCGCCGGGGCTAGGTTTGCAGGTGGGGCCGGCGCTGCCGCCGGAGCCGGGGTTAAGCGGGTGATTTGCTTTTCGTAAGCGGTGTTGATGCAGGCAGCATCCCGGCATCGGTTTCGCTCCCGAAGCCAGGCTTTTTGCTCGGCCTTGAGGTTCGCTATATCACCCAAGCCCCGCTCATAGGCATACAAGGCTGCCAGTTTCCCATCCAAATCCGAGAGTACTGGGTCTGCGCAGACAATCTTCTCGACCTGAGCCTTGGCCTTCCCACAGTCGAAACTCGCCACCCGGAGTGGTTCTCGGGATTGTTCTGCCGAGGTCAGTGGCGGTACAGCTTCGGGTGGTTTGCCGCCACTTTCGATGGTGATGGAGCCTCCGCCGGGCAGCGTGAGCGTGACGGGTGACTTCTTGGCCATTTCGAACATTCTGGCGCTGTCGATGAATCGTGCCGGGCCCCCGGCCACGCGGGTCGCCAGCGCATCCAGCCTGCGGTAGTAGTGCTGTCTGACGCACTCACGGTCAGGGCAGCCATTCCGTTCCTTCAGCCAGGCGATCTGCTCGGCCTTGATTGCCACTTTGTCCTTGGCCTGACCAAGCGCGAGTGCGTATTGCTCCGCCAAGTGGTTATCCATTTCAGATAGCTGTTGGTCGGCGCAGATCAGCTTCTCGACCTTCGTGCCTGCCTTCCCGCAATCGAAACTCGCCGCCTGAGCCTGTCCCAGCACCAGCCACGCCAACAGCCCTATCCATCGTTTCTTCATGATTTCCCTTCCTTGTTTGGTGCCCAGAATGCTTGCTTCCTGGTTGGTTCGAACCGGAAAACAGGGGACAGACCACGGTTTCCACGCTGTCGTGCTCGGAAAACCGTGGTCTGTCCCCTGTTTTTCAGGCCGGGCGAAGTGCCGGCGTTGACGAGGCCGTTGTAGGCGAGGGAGACGAGGACGGCGCGTTCGGCGGAGTCGGGAAGGTTGGCGAGCCAGGCGTCGACGCGACCCAGTTTCCCGGTGTCTGGATCGCCGTCGTAAATCTGGACAGCTTGGTCGAATACATCGCGCATCTCGGTGATGCCCGTTGCGCCCGAGGTGAAGGCGAAAGCGGCGCGGTTGGCCCGGCCCAGGCCTTGGAGTTCTGCCATTTTGGCGTTGAGGGCGGTTTGCAGGGCGGTGTTGGAGGGGTAGGGCGTGACTGGGTTGACGATGTCCCGAATTGCATTTCTGTCAACCCGCTCCATTACCTTAAACGCATCCAACACTAACTCGCGAACCGCATCGTCTTTCAGGTTGAAGCCGATACCAATGGTCGGTATCCCAACGCCATCGAGATAGGCCGCCGGTTTGACGCCCTCGGTCTTGCGGATCAGGTCGAAGCGAAGCTGGGTGTAGGCGGTGCGGTCGAGTGGATTGAACGTGATCATGGTGTTACCTCCCTTTGGGTGGATGTAATTTCAAGGCGTTGTGGTGGAAATAACCGAAGCGGCAGGCGGGGTCGTCAAGATGATCTACGCCTCTGACGTCTTTGAAATTCATCCCCGGTTTGGGTCCGCTTATGACGGCGGACAACATGAAAATTCTGCTGTTCTGATCGTTCGTCGGCATGCGGTTCTGCACAAAATTGTCATGGGGGCCTTGGAACCAGCCAACGTAAGAGAGCCAGTAGGGCCGTCCCTTGTAGTAGACAAGCTCACCCTCTCTCAGCATCGGCACCCAGGCTACGGTCTTGTGCTGCCAGTCCACTTGCGTACCTGCGTCGTTCATAGCCAGAAGTCGATAGTTGTCGCAATCAGCCTCTCCCAGGCTGATGTAGCCACGGGCTATACCGTCCGTTTCCGCGCATCGCGTCGATCTCGCGCACGTCTTGCGATTGTCACGTTGCGTGTACGCCAGCAACGTCTCAGGAACACCATCTCGGGTAATGTCGGCACGAATCACTCGCATCAGTTCGGCTTTCTTGAATTCCTGCTCGTAATTCTTACGCCATTTCTCCGGAATCTCCCGAATCAGCGCCTGCTTCTCCGCCTCGCTCAGGACGCGCAACTCGGGCCGCGTCCAGTTGCCGTTGGGTGGCAGCCGTTCATCCGGACACACGGGTGGCGGCGCCTCCTTGGGGCGCGCCTTGAGGTAGGTGAGCATCTCCTCGCAGGCGGTCATGCCGTTGCCGGTGATGAGTGTCCATTGATAGTTGCGCCAGTCGATCCTGGGCGGCAGGCAGGCGGGTTCGGTGGCGGCCGGGACTAGCGGGGTCTGGATGGGCGGCGCCGGTTGGGCCGCTGGCGCGGGTGGCAGCAGCGCTTGGCTTAGCGCCTCGGTTCTTTGCCGGTAGGCCGCCTGGATGCACGCCACATCGGCGCACCGGTTGCGCACCTTGAGCCAGGCTTTTTGCTCGGTCTTGAGGCTGGCCGGGTCAGGGGATTTCAACGCATCGGCATACGCCGTCGCCAAGACCTCATCCAGCTTGGAGAGTTCGTCGTCGGCGCAGATCAGCTTCTCGACCTTCGTGCCCGCCTTGCCGCAATCGAAACTCGCCGCCTGAACCTGGCCGAATGTCAGACACAGCACCAACCCCATCCATCGTTTCTTCATGATTTACCTTCCCTTGTTCGTTGCCCGGAATGCCTGGTTCCTGGTTTGTTTGTACCGGCAGCTTATGCCGTTCGTTTCGCCTGCTCAATCCTGCGGAAGTAATAATTTTTCCGTTTCTTTGCAGTGCATCGCGCCACGCTGCGTGGCCGTCGGTGCAGGAGGTCGGCGCCGGCGCCGCCGTAAAGCGTGTCATTCCCGCTCTCGCCATAGGCCACATCATCGCCTTCGCCGCCCAGCACCAGGTCGTCGCCCTCACCGGCGATGAGTTGGTCGGCACCACTGCCGCCGTCCAGGGTGTCGCGGCCGGCGTTGCCGCTCAGCCAGTCGTGGTCGGCGCCGCCGTCGAGATAGTCATTCCCCGCATCCCCTTCCAGGCGGTCATTGCCCGCACCGCCCACGAGGGTGTCGCCGGCGGTGTCGGGCGGGGTGGTGCCGACGTCGGTGTCGTAGAGGCCGTACCAGAGGTCGTAAGGAAACAGGGGACAGACCACGGTTTCCATGCTCGATCACCCGGCGTTTCCTGGTCTTGATCTCCGTCGAGAGCCAAAGGGGTCAGTGTCGATTTGTTTTTCCACATTCCCATCTCCCAACTTTTCATCATCAAAATCCGAATCCCGTTTGTTCACCGTCGATTCCAGCCGCATCGCTTGAGGGCTTCGCTGGGCGGCCTCGTCACGCACGGGGTGTTGCGCCGCTTACGCGGCCAGTTTCTGGTTTTCTTCGATATTAGGTGTCACATCCCGTTCCCTCTTCCCTGCCCGCATTCATGCAGCCCGGTAGGATGGGTTGATCGATAGCGAAACCCATAACGTAACTCGGGCATGAATCGCGCCTCCCCAACAACACCTCTTCCCTTCTTCCCCTTCGCATCCCCATCCCCATCCTCGATCTTGCTGTTCATCCTGCGTGTCCGGTTCTTCCATTCTCGCCCCTCCCTTTCTTCGATCTGCCTTGACCCTCCCCAGCCGTTCGCCCCAGATCGCATTTTTGCCGAATCCTATCCTGGCACATTCATACCATCAATTTCTCGACACCTTCGACACCCCCTCACCGCTCCCGCAGACTTTCCTCCCCGTATTGAATCAGCGGCGCCAGGAAATACTCGATCACCCTTCGTTTCCCGGTCTTGATTTCCACCGTCACCGCCATGCCCGGCGACAGGTTCACGGTCTTGCCGTCCACGTTCAGGGTGGTGCGGTCCAGCTTCACCCTTGCCGCATAGACCAGGCCGCGTTTCTCGTCCTGAATCGCGTCGCCTGAGACCTGGGTGACGGTGCCGCGCAGGGTGCCGTATTTGGTGAAGTTGAAGGTCTCCACCTTCACTTCGGCCGTCTGGCCGGCGTGGACGAAGCCGATGTCCTTGTTTTCGACGAAGGCCTCGACTTCCAGCGGGTTGTC
>JAUYFG010000072.1 GCA_030690985.1 Pseudomonadota bacterium | reverse complement strand
CCCGTGATTTCGCGGCATGGCGCCGTAGGTTGGGCAAAGCGAAGCGTGCCCAACATCGTGGCGGTTCGTTGGGCACGCGCAGCGACGCCCAACCTACGTCACTACCGGTAGTGGGCTTGGGAGACAACCGGATAAGCACGGTTTGAACCTTGACGCCCGCGCCGGCCCTGGGCATCGTGATAACCCTTCAGAAAGGGATGATATGGACACCTACAGCAAGCCCATCACCGAACGCATCGACTGGTTGTTCGACCTGGCACGCCGCCATTCGGCGGAGTATTCCGGCCCCGAGGCCTATCTTGCCCGGCAGCGCCACCTGGCCGTGCATCCCACCGACATCATGGCCCTCAAGTGCATGGATGGGCGCATCAACATCCCGGTCGCCACCCAGACCCCGGCGGGCATCATCCAGCCCTTCCGCAATCTGGGCGGCATATTCAACCTGGGCTGGCCGCACCTGAACGAGGTGCTCGCCCACCACGTCGGCGGCACCGTGCGGGCAGGGCGCCAAACCCTGGTGCTGATCACCTATCACTTTTCCAAGGGCGATCCCAGCCGGGGCTGCGCCGGTTTCAACTACGACACCGAGGCGGCCGTCGCCCACACCTATGCCATCAAGGAACAGGTGGAACACGTTTTCGGGCAGGGCCACGGTTCGGTCTACCCCATCGTCTGCGGCTTCGAAACCGACGAGGACGCCCTGATCCTGCACGGTAACGACGGCGGGCAATTGAATCTGGCCGAAATCGCGCTGGATCAGGCCGACACCCTGCACCCCTGGCTCGCCTCGCTGTTCCCGGACATGTCCGGCCAGATGCGCGAGGACCTGCTGCCGCTGCTCAAAGGCAACCTCGAACGCATCGCCCATGTCCGCCAGCTCAAACGCACCCTGGACATCGAGCACCGGGAATGGATGATCTGCGTCGGGCGCGGCTTCGACTTCCTGCACATGCCCAATCTGGCCCTGATCATCGGGCCTTACAGCCCCAACCTGGCCGACCCCATCCGCAAGGCTGCCAGCATCATTCTCAACAACATGCATCAGGGCCGCATCCCCGACGACGGCTTTCTGCTGCTCGCCTCCTCCCCTTACGAGTCGGTAGGCATGGATCGCGCCCGCGCCGAACTGAAGGCTCACTTCATGTCCGAGTTCACCGCCGAGGTCATCCACAGCGAGTTCCCCGCCCTGGCGCGCAAGATGCACGTCCGTACCGCCGTGCTCAACTGGAGTTCCCGCTCACTGGAGCTGGTGGAGGCTCGCTGAGGCGCGGCGGGCCGACGGAAGAATTGCGGGAGGTCACTTCCGATACACGTACAACATCGCGCACAAGCCGGCACCGACCGCATACAGCAACCAGGTTTCGGACACCGCGTAGGGGTACAGCATCATGGCGATGCCAATCCACTTCGGCTTGGCCAGCGCGGCCTTCTTGCCATAGCGGTAGGCGGCAAAACCGGCAATCCCGAAGAAGAGGAGGCCAAACAGGTAGGCCGGTGTCGGAAGCGCAAGCCCCAGGGAACCAAGCGTATTCAAATAATCCATGGCGCGAACTCGAATTGGGTGGCGGGTCGGAATGCTGACCGGATTACCCGGACCGGTCAGATTGCGGTTGAAACTGGAAACGCGGTGATCAGGACCGCTTCCAAGCGCGCATCTTCCCACCGACCCACTCGGCTCGTGCAACTTGCCGCTTCCCCCGTAACCCAAGTACGCGATCGACATGGCTCTCCTCACCCTGGTCGTCGGCAACAAGAACTACTCCTCCTGGTCATTGCGGCCTTGGCTGCTGTTGCGCCAGACCGGGGTTCCCTTCACCGAGGTGCGCATCCCACTGTACCGGGCCGACACCCTGGACGAACTGAGGGCCTGGTCGCCCTCCGGCCTCGTCCCGCTGCTGCAAGACGGCGATCTCAAGGTATGGGATTCCCTGGCCATCTGCGAATACCTCGACGAGCGCTTTCCGGAACACCAGCTCTGGCCGGAAGACATCGCCGCACGGGCGCCGGCGAGGTCGGTGAGCGCGGAAATGCACGCCGGGTTCGGCGCCCTGCGCCAGGGGCCGCTACCCGGACCGGGGGCGCACACCCGAGTGCCTCATGGACATCGCGCGCATCCTGGTGATCTGGACGGATTGCCGCGCGCGCTTGGGCGCCGGCGGTGATTTTCTATTCGGCCGCTTCGGCATCGCCGATGCCATGTATGCGCCGGTGGTGTTGCGTTTCCAGACCTATGGGGGGGCCGCTGCAAGGCGCCGCGCGGGACTACGCCGACGCGATCCTGGCACTACCCGCCTTGCGCGCCTGGGTCGCGGACGCGCTGGCGGAAACCGAGCGGATCGAGATGTTCGAGCAGAATGAATAGGCTGTAGGCCGGGTTCGTGCCGACGTCATCGTCCCCGAAGGAGGAACCCGACGGCCCGCCAAGCACCAGCCGTGGTCAATGTTGGGGCATTGTCCGGCGCCGACACAAAAAAAAGAGTGGTGACTGTTCAGCACCCCCACCCGTTCGTCATTCCCGCGAAGGCGGGAATCCAGTTCGTAGGGCTAACTGCCTTTAAAAGCAATCAGATTGACGAACTGGATTCCCGCCTTCGCGGGAATGACGGGGTTTTCGATGAACACCTGAGTAGTCACAAAGAGTGTTGCATAACAGGGTTGTTGTGTTCTCTGCGGCGCGAGTTGGGACTATGGCAAAGACGCTTCTGGGAGCATCAGATCAGGGATGATGCCGACCTGGTCCGACATATGGACTACCTGCACTGGAATCCAGTCAAGCATGGACATGTAGCGCACCTGAGTGACTGGCCCTGGTCCAGTTTTCATCGACAGGTGGAACGTGGCATCTATGCCCCGGATTGGGGTGGCACAAAGGCGGATGGCGAAGGTTCTGATCACGGAGAGTAGCGTGCGCCGTGCGCACGACTTCCTCATTCGTTCGTGCGCACAGCGCACGCTACTTTGTGCCAATCGAAACACGGCCCCGGATCGGTTTTTCGGCCGGGGGCGATGTCGCAGTGCCCGGCCAGCCCGGTGATCGGATAAGCCGCCCGCAGCACCTCCAGCAGACGATTCAGCACTGCGTATTGCGCGTCGCTGAACGGCCTATCGTCCGTGCCTTCCAGCTCCACCCCGATGGAAAAGTCGTTGCAACGCTCGCGCCCCTGCCAGAGCGAGGCGCCGGCATGCCAGGCGCGCGACCCGCAGGGCACGAACTGAATCAGTTCGCCGTCACGGCGGATGAAGAAATGGCTGGAGACGCGCAGGTTTTGGATGCCGGCGTAATACGGGTGTTCCTCCGGATTCAGGCGATTGCCGAACAGTTGCTCGACCCCCGGCCCGCCGAACTGGCCGGGCGGCAAGCTGATGTTGTGGATCACTACCAGGCCAATTGCCTCGCCTTCCGGGCGCGCATCGCAATTAGGCGAGGCAATCCGACCCACGCCGTCCAGCCAGCCAGCCGCGTCCAAACGCCAATCCGAAATCGTCACGGCTCCTCCTCCGCTGGCCCGGCAAGCGCCTGCGCCAGCGCCGCATGCAAGGCGGGTGGCGTGACTTCGCAATCGAGGCGAGCATGAAAATGGCCGTCGCGGTAAAGCACCAGGGTGGGCAGGTGAAAGATATCGAAGGCACGCGCCAGGCCGGTGGACTTTTGCACATCGACCTTGAACAGATGGGTGCCCGCCGGCACAGCCAGCGGCAGGCGTTTTTCCACCACCCGGCAGGTGCCGCAGGAAGGGCTGGTGAATAAAACCAGGGCGATACCACCGGTTTCCAGGAGGCGCGGGTGGTAACGGGATTCGTCGAGAGCAAGCATGGGGGCGATGGTAACCCTTGCAGCGCCGGCGCCTCGCCGACGAGGCGCCGGCGCTGCAATCCGCCCCGCTTTCAATCCGGAGTCCTCCATGCTTGCCCTCGAATTGTTCCTCTTCCTCGTCGTCATCCTCATCGCCGCCGAAATTTTCGTGAATGCGCTGGAACATCTGGGTGAAAAACTGAGCATTTCCGAGGGCGTCACCGGCTCGATCTTCGCCGCCGTGGGCACGGCGATGCCGGAGACCATCGTGCGCTGCTGGCGATTTTCGCGGGCACCCAGAACCAGCAACTGAACCATGAGATCGGCGTCGGCGCCATCCTCGGCGCGCCCCTGATGCTGTCCACCCTGTCGCTGTGCCTGATGGCGCTGGCGGTGTGGAAGAAACGCGGCGCCCAGGGCCATCTGACGCCGGAAAAGACCGGCCTGAAACGCGATCTGGATTTCTTCCTCGCGTCTTTCGCCATCGCGGCGGTGGCGCTGTTCGTGCCGCACGAAAGCCCGGCCATGCGCGCCATGCTGGCGGTGGTGATGGTGCTGATCTACTTCTTCTACGTGATGCTCACCCTCAAAGCCTCCGCCGCCCTGGTGAAGGACGGCCACGCCACCGAGGCGGATACCCCGATGCTCCTTTCGCGCCTGGGGTTGCCCACCCACATGGGCACCATCCTGCTGCAACTGGGTATCGGTCTGGTGATGCTGGTGCTGGGTGCCAAGGGCTTCATCCACGGCATCGAGCAGGCCGCCCCGCTGATCGGCATCTCCGCACTGGTATTGAGCCTGATGATTGTGCCGGTGGCCACGGAACTGCCGGAGAAGGTCAATTCCATCCTGTGGATCCGCAAGCACAAGGACACCCTGGCCTTCGGCAACATCACCGGCGCGATGGTGTTCCAGGGCACCCTGCTGCCCGCCATCGGCGTGCTGCTCACCCCCTGGGCGCCGGTCAAGGAAGTGTTGGCCGGCGTGATCATCACCCTGATCGCAGCGGCCTGGCTGCGTTTCATGCTGATGCGAGGGCAGTTGCGGGTGTGGCACCTGGCGGTGAACGGCGGCCTCCTATGTCACTTACCTAAGCATTGCCCTGATCTGACGTTATACCCGACTAATCCACTGGGTTGCAATTGACCCACTAATGCCATAGCGTCAACCAACACACCTGGTTTCATCAAATCTCCATCATCTATCCGTGTCCATCATGCCCCCCTCCCTCATGCGTAGCCCCTTATCCCTTGCCCTGCTCAGTCTGGGCCTGGGCGGATTGACCATGCTGCCGGCCAATGCCGAAGAACTCAGCGTCAACACGCGCAGCGATGTCCTGTTCCAGAGCGTCACCGGCGCCGGCAAGGCCAGCAGCTTCTACGACACCGGCACCCATCTGATGCATGAAACCGACGTGCGCTGGGTCACCCAGATCATGGATGGAAAGTGGAACAGCCTGTTGAACACCACGCTTCGCGCGACCGACAGCCGCCAGTTCGATCCGGAGAACCTCTCCATCCAGAAACTGGAATGGAAACTCAGCGACGCAAATACCCAGATCAATTTCGGCGATTACTTCGCCAACCTGTCGCCCTATTCCATGACCAAGGGCATCAAGGGCGCGGCCTTCCAACGCAACTTCGAGAACGACCAGAACTATGTCCGCGCCGCCTACGGCAGTTTCGACGGGCAGTGGGCCTATCTCCTGCGCAGCCCGGCCCAGGAACCCATGGATCGCTACGGCGGCGGGGTACGACTGCAGAAAGCCGGGGAGAAGGCTCGCGTCGGCTTCAACCTGGCGCATGTGGAAGACAGCGAAGGCGACCCGCGCCGTACCAATCCGGCCTTTTCCCAGATGCTGGGCGCGGTCGACTGGGAATACCGAGAATCGGCTCTGGTCGTCTCCGGCGAGCACGCCTTCGCCGACACCGACGAGATGAACATCGGCGCGGCCACGCGAAGCCGGAACGGCAACGCGCACAAGATCAGCGCGCGCGCCGCCCTCAAGAACCTGAACCTGGACGGCCAGGCTGAACGCGTATCCAGCAACTTCCTAACCCTGGGCGGCGGCGCCACGCCCGACCGGCTGCGTTACTACCTCAAGGGCGACTACAAGCTGACCAAGGAATGGCGTTTGTTCGCCACCTGGGATGCCTACGAGGACAACGTCGACAACCAGTTGGCCGTCACCAGCGAGACCACCAGCCTGGAAGTGGGCGTCAAGAAGGCGCGCGCCTTCGGCCGTCGCCACATGAATGTCTCGACCTCCTGGCGGCAGCGTAACAACGACGCCTCGGACGGCAGCCGCGACGATCAGTCGGACCGCATCAAGTTCAAGATCAGCGATCGCGTCGGCGAGAACTACGACTGGCGCGGCGAGGTCGAGCGCGTGCTGGACGAGAACCACAAGACCCCCAGCAACGCCACCAGCACCCTGTGGGATTTCGGCCTGGGCTATCGGCGGCGTCTGGAAAGCAACTGGGACGTGCGCGGCAACCTCGACCTCGGCCGCCAGGAGACGGGCAACCTGACCACTCCCGGACAGGACGTGAGCGACCGCATCCGCATCGGCTTCACCGCCGACCGCGGCAACGGCACCCAGGTCGGTGCCAGCTACGACTGGAGTAATGCCAATCAGGTGGCCGCGCTTGCCGACAACAGCCACAAGCGCGCCAACGCCTATTGGCAGACCAAGCCCGCCTGGCTCAAAAGCGGCTACCTGAAATTCGATTACAGCGACACCCTGCACAACTTTGAAGATTCGACCAGGGACTACCACGAGCAGATCGGCAAGATCTCGCTGGTGTGGAACTTCCAGAAAGAGGCCAAGAAATGAGCAAACAACTGCGTCACCTGTTCACCGCCTGGCTGTTCCTCGGCCTGACCCTGGCCGGGCTGAACGCCCAGGCTGCCTGGTGGGAATTCGGCCGCTCCGAGGGCGAGCCGGTGATCACCGACATCAAGTTCAACAAGGTGGATGTCTCCCGCGCCGAGGATCGCGTCGTCCTGACCCGGGAAGACCTGGAGCAGGGCGTGGTCACGGTGCGTGGCCGCGCCGAAGTCCGGCGCGGCCTGGTCGGCCTGGTCGAATACTCCGTCGACGGCGGCAACAAGTGGCACAAGGCCACCCTGGGTGATCGCGGCCTGTTCTCCTTCGATCTGCGCCCGGAACTGGAGCGGGAATATGACTTCCGCGTCCGCGCGCTGACCACCACCGGCCAGATCAGCGATCAGGACGACCACTCCTTCTTACTCATGATTTCCGCCGTCAACCCGCAGGAAGGGGTGCGCCAGGCGTTCATGCAGCTTCTGCGCGCCTACATGGAGGAGAACCGCTCCGCCTTCATGCGGTTGGTCTCGCGCGATTTCGAGGGCAACGAAACCGCACTGGAAGATGCGGTCACGGATGACTTCCGCTATCTCGACAACATCCGCATCGAGCCCAACATCGCCCGGGTGGCCCAGTTCGACAAGACCTACGAGGTCTACTTCACCTTCAACCGCTCGGTGCAGACCCGTTCCGGCGCCATGCTGCGCGACAGTGCCGCCACCATCGCCGGATTCGTGCGCGAGGGCGAGGGTTTCAAACTCTCGCGGATGTCGGCGCCGCTGATCTTCGGCATCTCCAACCCGGATGAAATTGCCACCTCGGTGACCACCCAGTCGGTCGGCAGCAATGTCATCACCCTCGACCCGCGTACCGGCGAGGCCAGCACCCAGGCGCAGACATCGACCGTGGGCGGGGCCAGCGTCAATTCCGGCACGGTGACTTCCAGCATCACCAGCCAGATCCAGTTCGAGGGGTTCGAGTTCGATACGGACAGCGAAACTGCCGAGACCAACCCGTTCCCTCCCAACGGGGACATCGCCTTTTCCCGCGTCCCCGGTGGCGACTTCATTCTCTGGTTCAAGGGGGGCGTGGAAAACAAGCCGGTCGCCGGCACCATCGACTCGGTCACTACTGCCCCCGAAGGCGGCTATGTGATGCAACCGGAAATATTCAATCCGCCGCTCGGCACCTACGTCCTCAGGCTGCTGGGCAACAAATACGCCGTGATCGAAATCACCTCCATCACGCCGGGTGGGCAACCGGACGTGGGTACGGTCATCTTCCGCTACAAATACCAGCCCAACGGTTCGCGCAACTTCTGACCCCCGGCCCCGCCATGACCCGCCTCCCAGCCCTCCTCCTCCTGGCTGGGGCGGTCGTGGCGCTGGCTGTGGCGGCCGAACCACCCGCCGCACCCGCGCCCAGGCTGCACCCGGGTGCGGCCACGCCGGCGGTGGCCGCTGGTCTGCGGGTGGTCGAGGCCGAAATCCAGAGACTCGAAGCGCGTAGCAAGACCCTGCGCGGCCTGCTGGAAGGGGAATCTGAACGCCGGCAGGCGCTGCGCGGCCAACTCGACACGCCGGCGCAACTGGCAGGTGCCGCCCTCGACACCCCCGCGCGCTGGAGCGAGGCTCGGGCGAACTGGTCGCCGCAGGCACTCCATGCAGTTCTGGCCGCTTACGACAAACAGGGCTTCAAGGCCGATCCCGGCGATCCCGAACTCACGACGGTTCAGGCCGAACTGCGCAGCCGCGCCGCCCTGGCACACAAGGCCGTGGAATCCTGCGACCGGCAGTTGAGGGACGATCCGGACCGGCGCCGGCAAAAGTTCGTGCCCGCACTCCAGAACCTGGACAACGCCTTGGGACGCGCTCTCCAGACTGCGGCGCAATGGCAGACGGCCCTGCAAGGCCGCATCCAGGAACTGGATACTCGTCTCATCATCCTGCGCCAGCAGGTTTCCACCCTGCGCCCCGCCCCCACCCCTGAGCGCTTGGCAGTGCCCGGCCGGGGCGGCTGACCCGCATGCGCCTCGCGCTCAGTGAGGTTCCCATGAACCTGTTTCCCGCAGAAGAAGATGCCGTAGGAGCGGGCTTGCACCCGCAAGGGGCACGCCGGATTCGTAAAGCCGCTGAAGCGGCAACGACTCCGCTGCCCGCGATAAAGCGCGACCAATCGCGGGCAAGCCCGCTCCTACGACGGTGGTCTCGGCTCACCCAATGGGTGAAACGCCAAGTCCCCCCTGCCTCTATCCACGCGGATTCCAGAATGAAGCTTCTCCTCGCCCTGATCCTCCTCGGCATCGCCCTCGCGCCGCTGCCGCTGCGCGCCGACTACGACCCGGAAGCCGGTATCCAGCGGCTCATCGACCAGTCACGGTCGCAAAGAAAGGAAATCCAGGAGGCCCTCACCAAGCTGAGGAGCGCGCGCGAGCAAATGAAGCGCGAGTTCCTCCTGATCAACCAGACCGGCCTGGAACTCTCCGGGCACCTGCGCCGCATCCGCATGATCGACGCGCGCAACAAGGCCATGCTGGTGATTTCCACCGGCCTCAACATCACCGCCGTCAACGCCCCGGAAACCCTGGCCGAGGTGGGCACCAGCATCGCCACCGACCTTGCCTCGGAATATCTGCGCAACAACCACCCCGGCCTGTTCGATACCTCGGTCAGCGTGGTTCTGCCGAAGCTGGGTCTCGATTCGGTGCAGGCGGTGCGCAAGTTCAACGAGGCCCTGGCCCTGGACGACCCCGGCATCGAGCGACGCATCTTCGCCGAAGACCCCGGTTTCGCGGAACAAGTGGCGAATCGCGGCTGGCTGCAGAAAACCCTGGCCGGCAACAAGCTCAGCGACGAACTGGTGGCCCTGAAGCGTGCCCAGTTTCTCCTCCGCGACGGCACCGCTGCAGAACAGGCCCTGGAGCAACTGAAGGCCGCCCTGCTGGCCAAGCAGCAGCAGATCCTCGGCACCATCGAGCTACTGGAAAGATATGAAAAGGGCGCGGAAGAAGGCATCCGCTCCTGGGAGCGCAACCTCGAAGTCACCCGCACCCTGGTCCAGGTCTCCAAGGCCCCACCCACCACGCCGGTGACCTGGGTGAGCAACGCCAGTTACGACTTCTCCAGCGCCGCCGAAAAGATGCGCGGCGCCCTGGTCGCCCTCAAGGACAACAAGATCGACTGCAATGGCTATGACACCAACGTCGGCAATGCGCACTCTGGCGCCGCACGCTACCGCAGCGAACGCATCAACGACGCCTGCCGCCATGTCAGCTGGGACAGTCCGGGCTGTGCCAGCACGAGGGCGACCGTAGGCCAGGCCTATGAAAGCCAGGTCAACGGCACCCTGACATCGCTTGCGGAGGATTTCAGGGCCACCCGCGAGGGGCCTGTCGCGGGTTTTCTCAAGCGCCTCGATGTCTGGCAGCACACCCCGCTGAGCATTCCCAACGATTACTGGGACAAGACCTGGCTGGAAGTGGAGGGGGGGCGCTACGCCGGCAATGACCTGGCCACCAGCATCTATGCCTATTCCCTGAACTTTTCCCCGGTGGTGGCGGAGAACTGGTTCGTTCCCGAGTCCTTCGGCCTGAACCTGGAGGGGCTGCGCTCTTACACCTACACCAACCTTTTTTATGCGCAAAGCCAGCTGGAACAAGCGCAGAGCTGGTCGCGCGAGACCCGGCTGCAAGCCGACAAGGCGGCCTCCTCCGACCGGATCGGCCGACAGTTGGCGAGCGATGCCGGGGATCTCGCGAAAACCCTGGAACCGCACCGCCACTATTGGGGCTGCGTGGCGGGCAGGGAGCTCAACCACGACTGGATCCACCTGCGCCGTTTCGCCGCCACCTATCCGCCGGTGGCGGATGACGGCGCCCGGCGGGTGGTGAGCATCCTCGACTGGATACAGAAGGAACAGAGCAACGCCACCCGGGTGGTCAGCCTGCTTGCGGCGGAACGCGGCATCCTGGAACTCGTGGGCGGCGGCGAGGAGCAGGCGCGCCGCCTGGGTGAAGCGGCGCGAGCCGCCGGCGGCAGCCTCAACTACGGCCTCGACCCCTATCCCTTGTGGTCGCTGCTGAAGCGCTACGGCATCCAGGACCAGGCCATCAAGGAGATCGAGGCCGCGTTGCCGAAGCTGAAGGACATCGACTTCGCCATCGCCTTCGCCCTGGAACAGGGCGGCAGCCAACCCGGCTACAACCCGAATCCCAAGACCATCCACGACGCCGACATGCTGGCGCAGATCAAGGAGCGTCTGAGCAAGACCGGGGCCGCACGCATCGCCAACCAGGGCGAATACCGCGACCTCTACCACGAGACGAAACGCATCCAGGAGCGGATAGCCAGCCGGGTGGGTAGCCTGAGAAGCGGGCTGGCCGCCGTCATCGGCCACGATGCCGGGCCGGGAACGCCGGTCGTCTTCCATCCAGACGGGTATGTCGTCCCCAACGACCTGCCCGACCCCACGCTCGGCGTCTTCGAGCAGTTCGAGCGCTATGCCAAGGTCGCGGCGCAATACCACGCCATCATCGGGCCGATGCAGCCGTGGACCTTCCCGCTCTATGGCGACCTGAAGAAATTGCACGAGCAGGTGGAAACGGAAGGCGATGGCCGGGCCGCGCGCACGGCCGGCTTCTCCGAATGGCACGCCACGCAGATGAACGAGTTGCTGCGTTTGCAGAAAGTGGCCTCGATGAACGGCCATCGCCGCATCGACCCGGCCGCGCCCTTCGGCAAACTGGCGCGGGACGTCATGAACCGCCTCCACGACCTCGCCAGCCGCGTCACCCTGCGGGAACGGGTGATGCATGTGAGCGAAACCCTGGTGCAACTGCTCAAGGGCGGCGAAGCCTATCTTGCTCACCCCGAGACGCAGGGCGGGGCGGCCGTCGCAGGCGATTGGCTGCGCTATCTGGCTGAGCCTCTGCAAGGCGGCAGTGAGGCGAGTTCGTTGCGCGGTTCCGGCAACATCGCCGGTCTGCTCGACCAGATAAGCGGTCTGCGGCAACGCATCGACGCCTGGCGGGCACGCGGCGGCGAGACGGCCGTGCACAAGCTCTACGCCGAGTTCGCCGCCGCCTACCAGGCCCGTGATGTCGGCCGACTCACCCGACTCATGGCGCGCGACTGGAAGGCCGGCGACGGCTCCGATCGCAACGATCTCGAAGACATCCTCGGCAACAGCTTCCGGGTTTTCGACCGCATCCGGTTTCTGATCCAGGGCATGCAGATCCGCGCCCTCGGCGACGACCGCTATTCGGTGAGCTACGGCGTGACTCTCAGCGGCGAGATTCAGCAAAGCGGCTTGAAGCACCAGGAATCCTCGCAAGTGGAGGATATTGTCAGCGTCGGCCCGGAGGGCGCGCGCATCAGCTCGACCCGGGGTGGCCAATTGTGGCTGCGCTGACCGCGCAGGCCAGACCAGCAACCGTTACCAGGAGACGCCATCATGATCGCCAAACACCTAGCCGCCCTTCTGCTCCTCACGCTCACCGCGTGTGCCGGCGAAGTTACGGATCGAATCGACCACCACGAGCGGGTGGCGCAGAACCTGGACGGATTGAAACAGGGCCTCCAGGCCGGCACCTGGTCGCGGGTCGAACGCTTCTTCTCCCCGGCTTATTACGAAGGCTACGGCGAGTTGCGCAACCGCATGGAAGACCGCTTCCGCAACGAACAACTCACCGACCTCCAGTTCGTCGTCAACCGGGTGCTGGAGAACGACGGTCTGGTCAATGCCCAGGTGCGCTGGAACAAGGCCTGGGTGGACAAGACCGGCACCCCGAGAAAGGCCCAGGGCGTGAGTGAATTCACCCTCAAGCCGCAAGGCCGTTCCTATCGCATCCTGCATATGTCAGGCGACCGGTTGTTCTAGCCCTGCGAGGTTCCCATGTCCCATTCTTCCCTCGTCACCCTCCTGCTCGCACTCAGTCTGGCCGCGCCCGCCCTGGCGGCCGAACGCAAGCCGGTCAGCCCGGCCTCGGTGAGTGAATCGCCTGACCCCAAGGCCTTGCTGGCAGTGCTGGAAGCGCGCCTGGGCGAAGGCGAGAAACTGGCCGCGCGCCTGCGCCAGGGCCAGGACAGGGTGAGCACGGCGGCGCGTACCTTGCAGGATCTGCGCAGCGAGGCCTTTCTCGCCCATGACCACGCGGCACTCGACCTGGCCATCGCGAAATACGACGCGGTCGGCTTGCGCGCCGGGCTGGATGACCTGGCCGAGGTCGTGCGACTGCCCTTCTGGAAGACCGCCGAACTGGCCGTGCCCGCCGGCCTGGACAAGGGCTACGGCAAGCTGGCCGGCGCCCTCGCCAAACTGGATGCGGCGCTGAAGCCGGACCCCAGGGCGGCCGCCGACGCCATTCCGTTCAAGCGGGTCCAGGCCTTGCAGGCCGCCGGCGAGGCCGTGCTGCCGCCCATGTTCCCCCTGCTGGTCCAGACCCAGAGCCTGGCGGCCAGCCTGGGCCGGGCAATTCAGGGCTGGCACCGGCAGATCGACAGCCTGCGTCTGGCCACCGGCCCTTCGACCGCACCCAGGATCGCGCCGCCGATCGTGGATCAGGATGCGGCCAGGATTCGTGAGGCTGTGGAGAAAGAGGAAAAGGCCCGCAAGGAGAAACAGCCATGAAACGCGCCCTCGCCACCCTGTTTGTCTTCGCCCTGCTGGCCCTCCCGCTGGCTGCCGCAGATTACGACCCGGTCGCCGAACTGCGGGTACGCGCGGCCAAGCTCAAGGCCGAAGAGACCAAGGCCCGCGCGGCCCTGGCCGCCGTCGAAGGGAAGTACGCAACCCTGCGGACCCAGCGCAGCGAGGTGGCCACCCAGGTGGAAAAACTCCAGCGGGAAAAACTCCGGGTGCGCGGCTTCCAGATGTGGAACGCCTTCGCCGGCAGCATGGGGGCCACTTTCGATGTGTTGCAGAAGGTCAACCCCGGCAGCAGCGCCTTCATCGCCACCGCCAGCTTCGTCACCGACCAGGTCTACAACGCGATGAATACCAGCGGCAGCATCCCCGCCCGCCTGAACAAGCTCGACAGCAAGGTGAAATCGCTCTCGCCCAAGCTGCGGCAATTGCAGGCGGCCTACAGCATGACGCCGCAAGAGGTGGCCGATCAGTTGGTGGTGCGCGGGATGGCCGAGAACACCTGGGTGCAACGCTTTGAAAACACCCCGGAAGTCATCGCCGAATCGAAATCCGTGGTGACCGGCAAGGTCACCTTCATCCTCGAAGCGATAGCCCCGGCGATCACCGAACTGGAGGAAATCCTCGCCGAGATGGACGGCGTGCTGCGCGACCTGGCGCAACTGACCCCCAACCTGCGTCTGGATACCAAGCGGATTCCGACCGAACTGCATGACGTGGAACGCCAGATCGAAGCGCAGGAACAGATCAAGCGCCAGGCCATCCCGCCCCTGCCGGAGCCGGCCACGGTGGACATGAATGCCGCCCGCGACTACGCCGCCGGCGGCCAGGAAATGGTGCGCGCCCTGCAATCCCTGTCCGACAACCAGATCGGTTGCCATGAGCATTCCCAGCGCCACGCCGCCGGCCACAACGGCGCCAGTCGCACCTACTACCAGCGGGCCTCCACCGCCTTCAACCGCCTGTGGGGGGCGTGCAGCGGTTCTTCTTCGGATGCCTGCGCGGCCGCATGGCGCGCGTACCATGCCTACGTGACTGCCGAACATACGGCCTATCGCAACGCCATCGACAGTGCCCAGAAGACCATCAACCAGATGCTGGCGGCCGAGCGCGACGGGCCGGTGAGCAGCTTCAACAACGACCTGGATGCGCTGCGGGCAAGCACCCTGTTCATCCAGGGCCAAGAGCGGACATTCGCCACTTCGGCAAGGGACGGCGCCAGCCTGGCCAATTTGATCTGGGGCGACATCCACTGGAGGCGGAACTGGTCCCTCCCGGTCATGGCGCCGATAGGCGGGCTCACGGGCGCCGGCCGGCGTTATGCCGAGTGGCTGAAAATGCTGGAAGACGCGAAAGATCGCGTCACTGACAGCGAACGCCTGGCCAGCAATGAGACCGGTGCGGCGCGGGCACTGAGCGGGCGCACCCCCAGCCTGGATCAGCGACTCATGAAAAAACGCGCCCTGTGGGGCTGCTACGACTGGCACGTCCGCTACGCCAATGGCCGCTCCTCTCCCGAAAGCGACCTGAGGTGGCTGCACGGTTTCGACGAATCCTTTCAGAGCGCGGTGGAAGCCAACCAGGAAAAGGCGAAGGAATACCAGGAGATGCTTCTGGAAGCCCTGATGAAGGCGCGTACTGCCGCCCCGATCATGGCCGGCGAGGAGGAGATCGTGCGCCTGGGGCGCGCCGCCCTGGAAGCGCGCCGCACCGCGATGCGCGCCTACGACCCCCACCAGCTCGACGTCTCGGGCAGCCGGGTGCGTGATTTCCTTTCCCTCTACCAGATCAGCCACGAGGGTATGCGCGAGCTGGAAAGGATGGTCCAGGAATTCGCCGACGAAAAGAAACTGGAGGCCTATGCCCGCACCCTGGTGATGGGCGAACCCACCTACAACCCGACGAAGGCGCTCCATGTCCTGGATCGCAAGGGAGTGGAAGAACTGCGCAAGAACATGGGCCGTCAGGTCGCCGCCATCGACAACGCCCGCGAGGCTTTCCAGAACGGGCGCAAGCAGGCGGAAGACGCCTACGCTGCCATGAGCAGCCGGCTGGCCAGGATGCGCAGTTCCATTCAGAACCTCCTGCCGGAACAGGCCATGCTCCTGGAGGAAGGCCAGGTGTTCAAGGAAGTGTTCGAACGCCTGTGGTGGGATGCCTGGTGGTCGAGCAGCCAGTTCTCCTACTACTTCGCCGACGGGCAGAGCCTGAATCAACTGGTGCTCCCCGATCCGGCCGATTTCGGTGAATCCAGCTACGGCATGATTCCCCTCATGGAGAAATACATCCCGCTGGCGGAAAAGTACCTGGCCCTGGTCAACCCCATGATCGAGAACGTCCGCAATGCGGTGCGCGAAGCGAAGCAGATCGACAAGCTCAGTGAACGGGTGGCGAGCAACAGCGGCTGGGCGCAACTGTCGCGTTCCGGCTTCGCCGCGCAGATCGCCGGGGTGCGCAAGGAGGTCATGGCGATCTACGAGCCGCTGCAGAAGAAGGGCAAGACCTGGAGCGGCAGCCCGCTCGACCTGGCGCTGCGCGGCTTCAACCTGGCCGTGGGCCGGCTGGCCAGCGTCAACAGCGAGGTGAACTCGGCGCGGGACCAGGCCGATCAACTCCAGGCGCTTTCCGCTCGGGTCGGCCAATTCCTCGCATCGCCCGGCAGCATCGAAGCGGGCGAGGCGCTGTCCGGCGAAGTGGCCGGCGCCAGCGGCCCCGGCAGCATGGCCTCGGCCTATGCCAGACAGAACGCCCAGGTCAATGCCGCCCTCACCAGCCTGAATGGCCAGGCACAGGCGCTGGCCGACTGGCTGGCCCGCAGCCGCGCCGAAAAGGCGATGCAGCAGGTGGGCGCCGTGCAACGCTTCTACGAGGCATTCGCCCAGGCTTATTCGAGCAAGAACCTGGGCAGCCTGACCCGGATGATGGCCACGGACTGGCGGGCCGACGACGCCGACCTGAGCGACCTGGAAGACACCCTCTCCAACAGCTTCCGGGTGTTCGACCGCATCCAGTTCAAGATTCAGGGCTTGTCCATCCAGCCCATCGGGGCGAATCGTTTCGAGGCCAGTTACAGCGCCACCATCACCGGCCATATCAACCAGCTCGGGCTCAAGCATGAGGAAACCGCGCGGGTCACCGACACCGTGGCCAATACCCCCGAGGGCATGAAGATCCAGTCCACGCGTGGCGGGCGACTCTGGTTGCGGTGACCGGGCACACCGGCAGGATGCAGGATGTGGTGAGCGCAGCGAACCGCATCATCCTATTTCCCGCAGTTGAAGATGCCGTAGGAGCGGGCTTGCACCCGCAAGGGGCACGCCGGATTCGTAAAGCCGCTGAAGCGGCAACGACTCCGCTGCCCGCGATAAAGCGCTGCCAATCGCGGGCAAGCCCGCTCCTACGACTGTGGTCTCGGCTCACCTAATGGGTGAAACGCCAAACACACCCTCTTGCCTCTATCCACGCGGCTTCCAGGCCGGCGGGGTGGGGTCGACCGAGGAATCCAGGATCATTCGCGCCGTAGCGCCGGCGCCCTCGCCGGCGCTACGGCGCAGAATTTATTTCAGCTTTTTCCGTCCGCAACCGCTAATACCGCATCAATGACGAGTGGCGCCGATTTCCCCGCGCCACAAGGATGGAGCCGGCATGAAAAGTTCAATCTCACCCACCTCGGTGGAAAAGGTGATGCGTGAAGACGATTTCATCGTCTCCAAGACCGACCTGAAAGGCCGCATCACCTACGGCAACAGAACATTCATAGAGTTTTCGGGCTACAGCGAGGGTGAACTGCTGGGCGCCCAGCACAACATCATTCGCCATCCCGACATGCCGCGCGCGGTGTTCAAGCTGCTCTGGGACACCATCCAGACCGGGCGCGAGTGCAACGCCTATGTGAAGAACCTGGCGAAGGACGGCAGCTTCTATTGGGTGTTCACCAACGTCACACCCAGCCTTGACCACAACGGCAACGGCACCGGCTATTTCTCGGTGCGGCGCAAACCCGGGGCTTCCGGGGTCAAAACCGTGACCGGGCTTTATCACGCGATGCTGGAAGCCGAGCAAAAGGCCGGCGCGCGTGACGCCATCGCCGCCTCCACGAAAATTCTCACCGATCTGCTGGCCGAAAAAGGGATGAGCTATGACGAACTGGTCCTTGCAATCTAGGCTCACGGCCCTGCTCTGGGGCTTTTCCACTCTGGTGCTGGCGACCATCGTCGGCGCCTGGGCCTTGCACGGTTTCGACTGGCTGATGCTCACCTTCCTGCTCCTCGGCATCGCCATTTCCGCCTGGGGCCAGGTCAAGGCGCGGCAATGGCTGGCGCCCATCGAACGACTCGACCGACTCACCACCGAGATCAGCCAGGGCCAATTCGATAAGCGCATCACGGGCATGGGCGACACGGACGAACTAGGCCGACTGTGCTGGCACATGAACGACATGCTGGATCAACTGGAAACCTATTTCCGCGAGGAAACCACGACGTTCGCCCTGCATATCGATGGCATGTTCTATCGCAAAGCCTTCCCGGCCGGTCTCCACGGTGGCTTCAAACACGGTCTGGAAAGCCATAACGTGCTGCTCGACGGCATGGCCGAGCAACAGCGCGGGCAGATGCGCAACCTGTTGATTTCCCAGGTACACCACCTCAACACCAGCAATCTGCTGAGCAACCTCGCGTCCAATCAGAACGACCTCAAGAACATCACCGGTGAGATGCGCCAGGTCGTGGACCTGGCCACGCGTACCACGGCGGAGGCCGAGGAAAGCCGGGGGGCGGTGAGCCTGGTGGTGGAACAACTTTCCGATATCAGCGGGCGCATCGACCAGGCGGCGGATTCCATCGTCGCGCTCAACGAGCACAGCCACGAGATCACCGATGCGGTGCAACTCATCACCACCATCGCCAAGCAGACCAATCTATTAGCGCTCAACGCCGCCATCGAAGCCGCACGCGCCGGCGAGGCGGGACGCGGCTTCGCGGTGGTGGCCGACGAAGTACGCAAGCTGGCGGAAAACACCCGCAAGGCATCCGAATCCATCGGCCGGGTCATGGAAACCCTGACCGCCGAAGCGCAGCACATGCTGGACGACTCCCATGCCATGCGCGACATGGCCACCACTTCACGCGGTGTCATCGGCGAGATGGAGGGGCGCTTCGGCGGCTTCGCCAACTCGGCGCGGGAGACCCAGGGGCGCTCCGCGCGCGCCCAGGACATGAGTTTCGCTTCACTGGTGAAGGTGGATCACGTCATCTACAAACAGCGCGCCTACATGGCCCTGAACAGCGGCGGCGAACGCACCTACACCGAGGCGGTATCGGTAGACCATCACCACTGCCGGCTGGGCCAGTGGTACGAAGCCGAGGGCCGCGCGGAATTCGGCGGAACCCGCGCCTACGCCGCCCTGGCCGCCCCGCACGCCCGCGTCCACGCCAACGCGCACAAGATGTTGAGTTACCTCGACAAAGGCTGGGAAAAGAACCTGGGCGTGCAACAGGCCATGTTCACCGCCATGCAGGAAGCCGAAGACGCCAGCCGGGAAGTGATGGAACTGATCGACCGGATGGTGGTGGAGAAACATGGGGGGTGAGGCGGAAACCACGGCCACAACCGGTAGGGTGCGCCGTGCGCACCGATCACACGATGGTGCGCACGGCGCACCCTACTCCATCCCCAATCGCTCCATCCGATAACGCAACGAGCGGAAGGTGATACCGAGGAGGCGGGCGGCGGCGGTCTTGTTGTTGCCGGTGCGTTGCTGGGCATCGAGGATGGCCAGGCGTTCCACCTCATCGAGATGATCCTGTAGCGCCATTCCTCGTGCCGGGCTCTCCGGGCCGTTTGCCTGGGGGACCAGATTGAGGTCGTCCGGGCCGATCCGGCCGCCGTCGCACAGGGCCATAGCCCGCTCCAGGATGTTTTCCAGTTCGCGCACGTTGCCTGGATAGTTGTAATCAGCCAGCGCCGCCAGGGTGGGCAGCGTCAGCGCAGGTATCGCGCGCCCTCCGCACAAGCGCTCCAGCAGGACGTGCGCCAGGTCGGCGACATCCTCGTGGTGCTCGCGCAGGGCGGGCATGTGGATTTCGATGACGTCCAGGCGATAGAACAGATCCTGGCGGAAACGCCCCTGGCTCACCGCAGCCTGTAGATCCTGGTGCGAGGCGCTGATAAAACGCACATCCACCGGTTCTTCCGCCACCCCGCCGACCCTGCGCACCCGCTTTTCCTGGATGGCGCGCAGCAGCTTGACCTGCATGGAGAGCGGCAATTCGACGATCTCGTCAAGGAACAGGGTGCCGCCCGCGGCCGCCTGGAAAAACCCGTCGCGCTCCGTGTCGGCGCCGGTGAAGGCGCCCTTGCGATAGCCGAAGAATTCGCTCTCCATCAGCGTCTCCGGAATGGCGCCGCAGTTCACCGCCAGGAAGGGCGCCTCGGCGCGGCTGCTGTGCGCGTGGATCAGGCGTGCCGCCACTTCCTTGCCGGTGCCGGTCTCACCGCTGATGAATACCGGCGCCTGGCTGCGCGCCACCTTGTCGATCAGATCGCGCACCTGCTGCATGGGCACGGATTCGCCGACCAGTTTGAGCCCTCCGTCGCGCCCATCGGTCGGCCTGGCGGGATCGGCGAGCTTGAGCGCGGAGCGCACCAGGCTGCGCACCTTGTCCGACGTAACCGGTTTCTCGACATAGTCATAGGCACCCGCCTTGAGTGCCGCGACCGCATTTTCCGACGAGCCGAAAGCCGTGATGACCGCGACCGGCGTGCGTGGCGCGTGCGCGGCGATATGGCGCACCACCTCGATGCCCTCGCCATCGGGCAGGCGCATATCGGTCAGGCAAAGATCGAAGGTGGCGGCGTCCAGGTGCCGGCGCGCCTCGCCCACCGTTTCCGCCCGTGTCGTATCCAGGCCCATACGCGCCAGATCCATTTCAAGCAGGTCGAGCAGGTCGGATTCATCGTCCACCAGCAAAACCCGTGGCCGTTTCAGTTTATGAGGCATGGTGCAAGTCGCTCCCGATCAACACGGCGCCACCTGGCAGGACAGACGGAACAGGGCGCCATCCGGAATATCCACGTAGTGCAGGCTGGCGCCATTGGCCTCCGCCAATTCGCGCGCAATGTACAAGCCGAGTCCGCTGCCCACCTTGTCGGTGGTGTAGAACGGCTCGAACAGGCGCGATTGCAACGCGGTCGGAATGCCTGGCCCATCGTTGCCTACATCCACATCCACTTTCGTCTGCCCCACCACCGCCCGGATGCGAATGCTGCCGGGCTGCTTCAGGCAATAACGCAAGGCGTTGCGCAGCAGGTTCCATAAAATCTGCTCCAGATGGGCGACGTCGAAACAGATGACAGGGTCGCCAACTACATGAACCACCACGAAATCTCGTGGCATCTCCTCCCGCTGCGCCAACTGCTCGACAAAGACATTCAGCCAGGCCACCAAAGACAGCGCTTCACGGGTCAGTCGATCACGACGGTTGAGGGCCAGCACATCCTCCACCAACCAGTTCAGGCGCTCGGCATTGCTGTCGATGATGCCGGAGAGCTTTTCGGCCACGGCACTGTGCGCGCTCTGGGCGTCTTCCTTGAGCAAACCTGCGGCATGGCGAATGGCCGAAAGCGGATTGCGTATCTCGTGTGCCAGGTTGGCGGTGAGCAAACCCAGGGAGGCCAGCTTCATGCGTTGCGCCCGTACCTCCAGTTCGGTCATGTCTTCCAGCACCACCACGGCGCCTTCGCGTCGGCTTGCTTCCAGTTCGATGAAACGCGCGCGCAGGCGCCGACCCTCGCGGCCGACCTGAAACGGATGTGCGGGCAGTGCCTCGCCGGCACACCAGCGTGGCCACCATTCCGCCAGATACGGCGAACAATGCCCGAGCCCGCAATGGGCGAAGAAGCGCACATCGAGTACTTCGGCGGCCTGGGCATTGTGTTGCAGCACCTCGCCATCACCGTTCACCACCATCACCGCATAGGGCAACTCCTGGATCACCCGCTCGTTGATGCGCGCCATGCTCTCCGCCTGCCGACTCTTGTCCCGCGCCTCCCACGAGGCCAGCAGCGCGCCCTTGGCCAGCGTATGGGAAAGCAGCGCCGACGCGAACAAGCCGAGAGAGAGAAAACCGGCCCGGGCAAATCCACCGGCACTGCCGTCGAATGCCATGGCCTGAACGATCTGTTCGCCCAGCACGGCCAGGGTGGCGGCCGCCGACCAGAACAGCACCATGCGGGTTTCCGACAACATGCCGGCGGCGGCCAGGGTAACGATCAACAAGAGGCCGACGCCGCTGGAATTGCCGCCGGAAAGCTGCATCAGCAGCGTGATGCAGACAATATCGACCAGCGCCTGGCGCCCCACCTGACGCTCGAATCCCTCGCGCCGCGCCAACAAGGGACTGCGAAAAAGCAGCGCAACCAGCAAGTAAACCGCACAGGTCGCCTGGAACAGCCTGGGATATTCAAAGCGGTGAAAGGTCTGATCCGCCAGCATCCCGGCAATGCCCAGGGCAATCGCCAGGAAGACGCGGAAGCTGTTGAGGTGGCCGAGCGAGCGCCAGAATGTTTCCGGCACTGCCACCGCGTTCAGGCCGGGATCAGCCCCCGCGACGGCGGTGTTCATCACAGCAATAGAACTTGCCCTGGCTCAGCAGCGCCTCGGAACGCGGCAGATTCACCTGGCACACCTCGCAGCACACCATGTCCTCCGGCGATTTTTCCTTGTCCTTGCGCGGCAATTCATTACGTTTGCCGGCCAGGAACTTGAACCAGAGCACGATACCGATGGTGAAGGCGACGATCAGCAAGATTTTAGTCACGCGACAACCCGTGTTTGTGGGCTTCGTTGATCACCAGCAGCAACTGCTTGAAGGGAATCTCGCGCCCCCAGCGGTTGACGAACTGCATGTAGGGCAGGTCCTTGTCGGTGGGAAATTCGTACTTGTCGGAAATCATGTCGTCGTACAGCTTGCGCAACACGCCATCGAGATGGTCCAGCATGGTCGACCAGCGCTCCGCGTTTTCCGGGTCATAGTCGATGCCGGCGCGCATCTCGTCGACCTCGTAAACCCCCTGATGCACCAGATCCACATATTCGTCGTAAGTTTTTGGGCCTTTCATGGCTATCCTCGCGCAAGCAAAGCGCCATTGTGCCATTCGCTTGAGAGAAGGCGTAGGTTGGGCAAAGCGTAGCGTGCCCAACATGCAGCGCCAATTTGTTGGGCACGCTACGCTTTGCCCAACCTACGGGGCTCGCCACTCGCCATACAATCCCGCCATGCCCGCCAACCCCCTCCTTCCCGCCCTCGAACCCACTCATTGCGCCGTCGTCGAGGCCTGCGCGGGCAGCGGCAAGACCTGGCTGCTGGTGTCGCGCATGCTGCGGCTGTTGCTGGCGGGTGCTGCTCCCGCTGAACTGCTGGCGATCACCTTCACGCGCAAGGCGGCGGCGGAGATGCAGGCACGCCTGGATGCCTGGCTGGCCGATCTGGCCCTGCTGCCCGACGCCGAGGCGCTGGATTTCCTGGAACAGCGCGGCCTTTCCGGCGCGGCGGCGCGCGCCGCCCTGCCGGCGGCGCGCGGCCTGCTGGAAAAAGTGCTGGCCACGCCGCCGATGATCACCACCTTCCACGGCTGGTTCTTCCATCTCATCGCGCGCGCGCCCCTGCCGCTGCGACTGCCCGGCGAGGTGCTGGAAGACGCCGCCCTGCTGCGCGAAGAAGCCTGGTTCGCCCTCGCGGAAACCCTGGGCCGCAAGCGTGGCAGCCCCGAGGAAAGCGCCTTCCGCGAACTGGCGGCGGCGTTCTCCCTGTCCAGCCTGCGCGCGCTGCTCAATGCCCTGCTGGCCCGCCGCGCCGAATGGTGGGCAGCGGGACAGGGCCACGACGACCCGGTGGCGGCCGCCTGCACGGCGCTGGAAGCACGACTGGGCGTGAGTGAGGCAGACGATGCGGCGGCAACCTTGCTGGCGGATGCGCGATTTATTGCCGACCTGGCCGAGTACCGGGGTCTGGTGGCCCGCAACGGCGCCATGGGTTTGAAAACGGATGTCGAGCGGGCGGAGCAACTGGCCTGGGCGGCATCGCTGGCCGAAATCACGCCGATCTTGCTCACCCAGGCCGGCACCCCTCGCGCCTGCAAGATGAGCGATGCCCTCACAAAACGCCTCGGTGGCGACGCAGGCGCCTATGTGGAACTGCATCACCGCCTGGCCGAACAAGTACTGCAAACGCTCGACCGTCAGGCCGAGCAACGCGCCCTGCGTCTCAACCGTCTGGTTCTGACGGTCGGCCAGGCCTATCTGGACAGCTACCAGCGCCTGAAAAATGAACGCGGCGGCCTCGATTTCAGCGACGGCGAACTGGAAGCCGCGCGTCTGCTCGACGACGAAGAAGCAGCCGGCGCCATCCTGTCCCGGCTGGATGCACGCTGGAAGCACTTGCTGCTGGACGAGTTCCAGGACAGCAACCCCCTGCAATGGCGCATTCTGCAAGCCTGGCTGGCCGCTTATGGCGGCGATGGCGGGCGCCCCACCGTGTTCCTGGTGGGCGACCCCAAGCAGTCCATCTATCGTTTCCGCCGCGCCGAACCACGCCTGTTCGCGGTGGCCGCCGAATGGCTGGAAACGAATTTCCAGGCCCGCCACTTTCCCCTCAACGAAACCCGCCGCTGCGCGCCACGCGTGGTGGCCTGGGTCAACGCGGTGTTCGCCGGGCGCGCCGATTACCCCCTGTTCGCCGCCCACGGCGCGCACCAGACCGCTTTGCCCGGCCATTGCGAACTGCACCTCGCCGAGGCGGACAACGCAATTGCCGAGGCGCCCATCGCCTTCCGCGCCCCCCTCACCCAGGCGCCCGCCCGGGTGCCACACAAACGGGAACAGGAAGCCGCCTGGGTGGCGCAACGCATCAGCGAAATCGTCGGCCACCTGGTATTGGCCGATGGCAACTCCGCGACTTATGGCGACATCACCCTGCTCTACAGCAAACGGCGCGATCTCGACCTGTTCGAAGCCGCGTTCAAGGCGGCGGCCATCCCCTTCATCGGCGACCGCCGTGGCGGCCTGCTTGCCAGCCTGGAAGCGATGGATCTGCTGGCTCTGCTTGGTGTCCTCAGTTCTCCGCTCGACGATCTCGCCCTGGCGCAAACCTTGAAGTGCCCGGTCTTCGGGTTGAGCGATGACGATCTCAAGCTGCTCGCGCGTGGCAGCGGGAGTAGTGGAGGAAACCCGTGGTGGCAGCGCCTGCATGCCTGGGCGGCGGAGAAGGAGGCGCCGCCCCAGGTTGCCCGCGCCGCGCGTCTGCTTGACACCTGGCGTGGTGTCGCCGGGCATCTGCCGGTACATGATCTGCTCGACCGCATCTTTCATGAAGGCGAGGTGCTCGAACGCTATGGCGCCGCCGTGGCACCCCATCTGCGCGCCGGGGTATTGGCCAATCTGGAAGGCCTGCTCGGCCTTTCCCTGGGGCTTTCCGGCGGCCGCTTCCCCAGCCTGCCGCGTTTTCTCGACGAGCTGAAACAACTGCGCGACAAGGCCGGGCAGGATGCTCCGGACGAGCCCCCCGCGAGTGAGGGCGATGCCGTGCGTATGCTCACCATCCACGCCGCCAAGGGCCTGGAAGCGCCGGTGGTGTTCCTGATCAAGGCCGACGATGGCGAGAGCCGCGATGAACACAGCGGCATCATCATGGACTGGCCGCCGGGCCAGGCGCGCCCCGCGCATTTCTCCCTCTACGGCCCCAAAGCCTGGCACGGCGGCGGCCGCGATGATCTGTTCGCTCACGAAGCCGAACAGGCCGCGCGGGAACACCTGAACCTGCTCTATGTGGCCATGACCCGCGCGCGCCAGGCCTTGTTCGTCAGTGGTTTGCAGGAAGCCGGCAAAGCGCCCGCGCACTGGCTGGGTTTGCTGAAGACGGCGCTGGAACAGACGGAGATGGCGGAGTTGCCGGAGATGGGGTGGCGGGATCCCCCCGTAGTCGCTGTAGGGTGCGCCGCGCGCACCGATTCACCGTCGCTGGTGCGCACGGCGCACCCTACGGCTGATCTGGCCCTCGAAGCCGGCTGGAAGTCCCCTCTCCCCGACCTCCCTCCCATCGGCCAACTCCGCCTTCCCGCCGGCCCGGAAGCCGATTTCGGCAGCGCCGTGCATGCCTGCCTGGAATGGATGACCGAGGGGCTGGCGGAGGCGAAAGCCCTGGCCCGGCTCGGCCTCGAGCCACGGGACGGCGAACGCGTCGCCCTCGCCGCCCGCCGCATCCTCGCCATCCCGGAACTCGCCGCCGCCTTCGACCCGGCTCGCCACCTGCGCGCCCACAACGAAATGGAATTCCTGGACGGCGACGGCGGCACTTACCGTATCGACCGCCTGGTGGAATTCAGCGAGGAAATCTGGGTTCTGGACTACAAGACCGGCGGCCTCGACGAAGCCGACCCCGCCCGCCGCGCCCTGCCCTATCTGGAACAGATCGAGGGCTACCGCGCGGCCGCCCACCAGCTTTATCCCGGCCGGACGGTGCGCGCGGCGCTGGTGTTTGCCGATGGGGTGGTGGGCTGGATGTAGCGCAGGCGTCTCGCCTGCGTCTTGTAAATTCGCAGGCGAGACGCCTGCGCTACTTCCGCCAGAACGCCGGGGTCCTGGACTACAAGACCGGCGGCCTCGACGAATCCGACCCCGCCCGCCGCGCCCTGCCTTATCGGGAACAGATCGAGGGCTACCGCGCGGCCGCCCACCAGCTTTATCCCGGCCGAACAGTGCGCGCGGCGCTGGTGTTTGCCGATGGAATGGTGGGCTGGATGTAGCGCAGGCGTCTCGCCTGCGTCTTGTAAATTCGCAGGCGAGACGCCTGCGCTACTTCCGCCAGAACGCCGGGGTCAGCACCACCAGCAGGGTGAACAGTTCCAGGCGGCCGAGCAGCATGGTGAAGCTGAGCACCCAGGTCTGGAAGTCGGTCAAAGGCGAGTAGTTGGCGGCCGGGCCGACCACGTTGAGGCCGGGGCCGGCGTTGTTGATGCAGGCGATGACGCCGGAGATGGAAGAGATCAGGTCAAGGCCGCTGGCCATCAGCACCAGGGTGAGGAACAGGACCGAGGTGCAGTAGACCAGCACGAAGGTCTGCACCGCGAAGACGATGCGGTTTTCCACCACCTGCCCACCCAGGCGCACCGGCAGCACGGCGGCGGGATGGATCTGCTTGGACATTTCCCGCAGAGCCTGATTGAAGGTGACGATGGTGCGCACCATCTTGATGCCGCCGCCGGTGGAGCCGGAACTTACCGAAACGCAGGACAGGTAGAGCATCCAGAAGGTGGCGAACTGGGGCCAGACGTTGAAATCGGTGCTGGCGAAACCGCAGTCGGTGGCCATCGACACCAGGTTGAAGCTGACATGGCGCAGGCTGACCCAGAAATCCGCATAGACCCCCATGAACCAGAGATACCAGGCGATACCCATGCAACTGCCCAGCACCAGCAGCAAAAACACCTTGGCCTCGATGTCATTGAGATAGACGCGCAGGCTTTTGCCGTGCCAGGCGAGGTAGTGGGTGGCGAAGTTCATGCCGGCGATGAGCATGAAGATGATCAGCACGTATTCCACCAGCGGCGAGTTGAAATAGCCGACGCTGGCGTCGTGGGTAGAGAAGCCGCCCAGGCCCATCGCGGCGAAGGCGTGGCAGGTGGCCTCGAACCAGTCCAGGCCCGCCCACATGAGCGCGCCGATACAGGCCGCCGTGATCGCCACGTAGACCAGATACAGATTCTTGGCGGTCTCGGTGATGCGTGGCGTCAGCTTGGTGTCCTTCATCGGGCCGGGTGTTTCCGCCTTGAACAACTGCATGCCGCCGACGCCCAGGAGCGGGAAGATCGCCACCGCCAGGACGATGATGCCCATGCCGCCCATCCAGACCAGCAGGTGGCGCCACAGATTGATCGACTTGGGCAGGTTGTCCAGCCCCACCAGCACGGTCGCACCCGTGGTGGTCAGGCCCGACATGGTTTCGAAGTAGGCGTCGGTGAACGAGAGATTGGGCAGATGGATCAGCAACGGCAGGGTGGCGAAGGCGGGCAATACCACCCACACCAGGGTCACCAGCAGATAGCCGTCGCGCACCGCCAGTTCGCGCTTCACCTGGCGGGTGGCGAGCCACAGCAGCAGGCCGCTGGCGAAGGTGATGGCGATGGATTTGTCATAGATCAGCAGCGCGCCATCGTCGCTGAGCCAGGCCACGGCCAGGGGCACCAGCATGGTGAAGGAGAACAGCATCAGCATCAGGCCCAGGGTGCTGACGACGGGGGCGAGCTTGCGCATGGGGAATCCGCTCAGAAGAACCCGAAACCGACCTGGAGCAGCTTCTCGACCTTGGGGATGTAGCGCTTGTTCGGCACGAACAGAATGAGGTGATCCTCGGTTTCGATCCGGGTGTCGTGGTGCGGAATGATGACTTCCTCGCCGCGCAGGATGGCGCCGATGGAAACGCCTTCCGGCAGTTCGATCTGTTCGATGCGCCGCCCCACCAGCTTGGATGACTTGGCATCGCCGTGAACCACGGCTTCCAACGCCTCTGCGGCACCCCGACGCAGGGAATGCACCACGGCCATGTCGCCGCGGCGGATATGGGTGAGCAGGGGGCCGATGGTGGCCTGGGCGGGCGACAGGGCGATGTCGATTTCGCCGCCCTGCAACAGGTCGACGTAGGTGGAACGATTGATCAGGGCGATCACTTTCTTGGCGCCCAGGCGCTTGGCCAGCAGGCAGGACATGATGTTGTCCTCGTCGTCGTTGGTGAGCGCACAGAACACATCGGTTTCGTCGATGTTCTCTTGCAGCAGCAGATCTTCGTCGGTGGCATTGCCGGTGAGCACCAGGGTGCGCGGCAGTTTCTCCGCCAGCAGCGCCGTGCTCTTCTTGTTGTGGTCGATCAGTTTGACGTGGTAATCCGGCTCCAGATTCGAGGCCAGGCGGCGCCCGATGTTGCCGCCGCCGGCGATCATCACCCGGCGTACATGGTGGTCACTGCGGCGAATCTCTTTCATGACCGCGCGGATGTTGCCGGTGGCGGCCAGGAAGAACACCTCGTCACCCTCTTCGACCACGGTATCGCCCTGCGGCAGGATGGCCCGGTCCTGCCGATAGATCGCCGCGATGCGCGCATCCATCTGGCCTTTCAGGTCGGGATGCTCGCGGAACATGAGATGCAGGTGCTCGCGCAGGTGCTTGAGGGCATGCCCCACCATGAAACCGCCTTGCGCCTTGACCGCCACCAGGCGAATCCGGCCACCGGCGAAGTCCACCACCTGCAAGGCTTCCGGATAGTCGATCAACTTGCGCAGGTAGTCGGTGATTTCCTGTTCCGGCGCGATGACGTGGTCGACGCCGAAGTTTTCCGCCGCGAACAGTTGCGGATACTTCATGTAGTCGACCGCGCGAATGCGGGCGATCTTGGTGGGAATGTTGAACAGCGTGCCGGCCAGCTTGCAGGCGACCATGTTGGTCTCGTCGTTGAGGGTGACGGCCACCAGCATGTCGGCGTCGTCCGCGCCGGCAGCGCGCAGGATGGCCGGATGCGAAGCCTGGCCGCACACGGTACGCAGATCGAAACGGTCTTGCAGGGCCGCGAGCTTTTCCGCGTCCAAATCCACCACGGTCAGGTCGTTGCCTTCCCGAACCAGGTGTTCCGCCAGATTGGAGCCGACCTGGCCGGCGCCGAGGATGATGATTTTCATGGTTGCGTCATGTGTTGGAAACGTAGGTTGGGCAAAGCGAAGCGTGCCCAACAAACCGCTGCGATGTTGGACACGCTTCGCTTTGCCCAACCTACATCACTCACGCTTTGTCCTTCCCCGGCGCCTCGATGCCCAATTGCTTCACCTTGCGATACAGGTTGGTGCGATCCAGGCCGGCACGGTCGGCGGCGCGGCTCATGCCCCAGTCGCATTCCCCCAGCAGGGCTTCCAGATAGGCTTTCTCGAAAGCGTCGCGGGCATCTTTCAGGGGCAGATGCAGCATCAGTTCGACGCCGGATTTTTCCTTGCCGGCCTTGGCGGGGAGCACCGCGTCGGTGGCCGCCAGATCGATCGGGCCACTGCCGTCTTCCAGAGCCAGGCGCGCGGCCAACGCATCCAGTTCGGCCAGATTGCCCGGCCAGTCGTGTTCCGCCAGACGGCTCATGGCGGCATCGGTGAATTTGAGCGGCGGCTGGCGCAGGCGCAGGCAGGCGGTTTCCAGGGCGCGCGCGGCGAGGCCGGGAATGTCATCGCGGCGATCACGCAGGGGCGGCAGATCCACCACGGCATGCGCCAGCAGTTCGTGCAACTCCTGCGTCAGGCGGCCTTCCGCAAGCGCGCGCGCGGGGTCTTCCCGGCCCACCACCACCACGCGCACGGAGAATTCACCGCGCCGCGCGATCAACAGGATCAGGCCGCGTTGCTGCATCACCGAGAGGCCGGCCAGGTCCGGCACGAACACCAAGCCGCCCTTGGCGCGCGCCAGGATGTCGGCGGGACGATTGGCCAGTTCGGCCGCTTCGTCGATCCGTACAAAGGGCGCATCGGGCGGGGTGAGAAAACGCGCCACCATTTCCTCGCCGGTGCCCGTTTCCGCCACCAGCAGCACCGGCAGCCCGGCACCGGCAGCCAGCCCCAGGCGCTGCGCCAGGCGTTTCACGCTGGCGCCGCTGCCGAGTTCCTCCAGGGTGCCGCTGGTGGTGGGCTTGGCCTGGCGCGAGGCCAGGGCCTTCTTCACGGTTTCCAGCAACTGCTTGTAGGAAATGGGTTTTTCCAGATAGTCGAAGGCGCCCAGGCGGGTGGCTTCGACGGCGGTATGCACCGTGCCGTGGCCGGACATCATCACCACCGGCATGGTCAGTCGCCCCTGGCTGCGCCATTCCTTGAGCAGCGTCACACCGTCCACATCGGGCATCCAGATGTCGAGCAGGATCAGGTCCGGGTTCTTGTCGTCGAGCGCGGCGCGGGCACGGGTGCCGTTCTCCGCCATGCGTACTTCATAACCTTCTTCTTCCAGAATCTCGCGCATCAACTCGCGGATACCAGGTTCGTCGTCCACCACCAGTATTTCAGGCATGTTGCTGTTCCTCACTTATCAGTGCCGGCAGGCTGACGCAGATGCGCGCGCCGCCCGTTTCCGGATTGTCTACCGCGATGCTGCCGTGGTGCTCTTCCACAATTTTCTTCACCACCGGCAAACCCAGGCCGGTGCCCTTGGGCTTGCTGGTGACATAGGGTTCAAACAGCCGTCCGCGCAGTTCCTCGGGGAAGCCTGGGCCGTTGTCCTGCACGGACAAGCTTACCTGACTCCCGTGCAGGGCCGTAGTCACGGTAATCAGCGGTGCCGCGCTGGCCTCCAGCGCCTCCTGCGCGTTCTTCATCAGGTTGACCAGTACCTGCCCGATCAGGGCGGGGTCGCCTGCCACCGGTGGCAGGCCTTCGGCCAGGTGGCGCTCGATGGGGATGCCGCCTTCGTACATGTGCAACACTTCCACGATGGTGGCATTGATGTCTAGGCGCTCGATGCGCGGCGAGGGCAGCCGGGCATATTGCGCGAAGGCATCCACCAGGCCCTTCATCGCGGCGACCTGGCCGACGATGGTGGCGGTGGCGCGGATCAGGGTATCCCGCGCCGCGCCTTCCAGCTTGTCCGCCAGCTTCGCCTCCAGGCGCTCGGCAGATAGCTGGATCGGGGTCAGCGGGTTCTTGATCTCGTGCGCCATGCGCCGCGCCACTTCCCCCCAGGCGGCATCGCGCTGGGCTTGCAGCAACTGGGTGACGTCATCCAGCACAAGAACATAGTCGGGCGCCTCGCCGGCCGTGAGCGGCGCACCGCGCGCCAGCAGGATGCGCTTGCCGTTGGGGGTGGACAATTCGATCTGCTCGCGCCAGGGCTGCGTCGGGCTGTCATGAAAATGCCGCACCATCTCGCGCACGAAGCCGGCAAGGCCGGCGTTTTCGCTGCCCCAATCGGGGAGCCGGCGCCCTTCCAGATCCGCGCGCGCCACCCCCAGTATCTTCGCGGCGGCGGGATTGGCCACGCGCACGCCGAGATCGTGTTCCAGGGTGACGACGCCGGTGGTCACGCTGGATAACACGCCTTCCAGGTAGGAGTTGGCTTCCAGCAGCTTGTCGCGGCTTTCCTCGGCGACGGCGCGCGCGTCCGAGAGTTGCCGGGTCATGCGGTTGAAGGAATGGGTGAGCATGCCCAGTTCGTCGCGGCTGGATACGGTTTGCACCTGGGTGAAGTCGCCGCGCGCAACGGCCCGGGTGCCGCGGGCCAGGGCGCGCAGCGGCGCGGCAAGGCGCTCGGAGAGGACGAAGGCCAGCGAAAAGGCGGAAAACAACGCCAGCGCCAGCGCCAGGGTCAGGGAAATGCCATACAGCCGTTTCAGCCCCAGGCGCGAGAGCAGCAGTTCCTGATAGCCCTGGCGCGCCTCTTCCACCTGTTGCGCATCCTGAGCCAGTTGCTTGGGAACCGGCTGCAGCACTTGCACCACGCGCGGGCGCTCGGACAACGATGACATGTTCACCGACGCCACCACCCGCACCATGATGCCGCCGCTACCCGTCGCCTGCAGGCGCGACCAGGTCTGTTGCAGGCGCACCTGCCAGAGGGCGCCGCGCTCCGGCGACTTGGGCAACAGGCTGCTGCGGTCGGAGGAAGAGAATCCCAGCATGTTGCCGTTGTCGTCGAACAGCCCCAGTTCCTGCACCCCCGCCGCTTCCCGAAGTTCGTCCAGACGCGCGACTTGCAGGATCGGCGGCAGGTCACCCACTTGCTGAGCCAGGCGCTCGGTTTTCTTCACGGTTTCCCGCTGCACATGATCCAGCGCCGACTGGCCCAGGGCGAGACCGCCTTCCAGCGCGTTCTCCATGCGCACATCGAACCAGGACTCGATGGAGCGCACCAGAAACTGCACCGACACCCCATAGACCACCAGGCCGGGTGCCAGCGACATGAGGCCGATGATGAGGAACAGGCGGGCGGTGAGCTTGGCGCCGAACACGCCGGCGCGGATGCGCCGCAGCAGAAGAATGGCCTGATAGACGATCAACAGCGCCAACCCGACGGCGGCGGCGACAGTGATCCAGAGCAGCAGCGGCAGATTGCCGGCGAAGAATTCGGTATTGCCCGCCGCAGCAGCCAACAACCCGATCAGGGCCGAACCGATAAGCAGACTGCCGGCAACGAGGTAAAGCATCAGTATTTGAAGCCGCGTTCCTGCCAGCCGGAATCGAGCTGCCAGCGGCCCGAGGAAGCCAGCGCATTGACCTGCAAGGGTTTCGGCAGCTGCGAGACGTCCAGGTACATACGCACGTAGATTTTGTACTCGGCCTTTTTCTTCATCTGTTTGACGTTGACCACGGCCCAGTCACGCAAATCCCCCACGGCTTGGAGGGCCTCGGAGAGACTTTCATGGGCACTGGAAACGCCGCTGAGGCTGACGTAGTACTGGCGCAGCAAAGCGTTGTAGGAGAGGCGCACGCTACGCTCCAGATCGGATAGCCCCTCGGCCAGCCACCAGTTGCGTTCGCGCTCCGCTTCCACCGCCTGAACGAAGGTGAGTTGCACACCACGGCGCAGGGCGTCATCCAGCGTGGGAGAAAGCTGAATGGTGAAACCACCGTTCAGGTGAAACAGCTCGCCCCTCTGAACCACGTCGATCTGTTGCGCCTGGATGCCTTCGGCGCGGACAGCGGGAATCACCGCCATCAGCATGGCCAGGCTGGCCATTTGCAGGAACTTACGCCTTGAGCAGACGTGCATAGAAAAATCCATCCATCTCCGGGCCGGGGAGCAACTGGCCTGCGCGAGTTGCCGCCACCGCCTCGCTGCGAGCGTCGCCATGGCGGGCCAGGAAGGCAGCCACCTGATCGGCGTTTTCCTCGCGGAACAGGCTGCAAGTGGCGTAAAGCATGGTGCCGGCCGGCTTCAGCAGCGGCCACAGCGCATCCATGAGCCGGCGCTGCTGACGCGCCAGTTGTTGCACATCCTCAGGCCGTTTCAGCCATTTGCCATCGGGGTGCCGGCGCACCACGCCGGAGGCGGTGCAGGGGGCGTCGAGCAGAATACGGTCGAACGGCTGGCCATCCCACCAGGCCGCCGTGTCGCCGGCATCGCCCGCAACCAGGGTGGCACTCGGTTTCGTACTCAGTTTCGTGCTCAGTTTCGTGCTCAGTTTCGTAACGAAGCCGAGGCGATCCAGATTTTCCTTCACCCGGCCTAGACGGCTGCCATCGCTGTCCAGCGCCACCAGGTCGAGATCATGCAACTCCAGGAGATGCCCGGTCTTGCCGCCGGGCGCGGCACAGGCGTCCAGCACCCGCTCACCGTCGGCGGCGCCCAGATAAGTCGCGGCAAGCTGCGCCCCCAGGTCCTGCACGGAAACCAGGCCGTCGAAGAAGCCCGGCAGCTCGCCCACCGGCACGGGGCGTTGCAAGGTCAAGGCCCACTCGCCGCTTTGCCGGGCGGCGATCCCGGCGGCAGTGAGCTGCGCGAGATAATCGGCGACGCTGCCGCGCCGCCGGTTCACCCGCAGGGTCATGGGCGGATGCGCATTCTGGGCTTCGACGATGGCCTGCCAGTCGGACGGGTACTGCGCCTGTAGACGCTCAAGCCACCAGAGGGGGAGATTCCAGCGTGCCTCCGGGTCAGCCTCGGCGGCGGCCTCCAGCTCCGCGCGGCGGCGCTGGAAATTGCGTAGCACCGCGTTGGCGAAGCCGCGCGCACCCGGGTAGCGCTCGGCCACCGTCGCCACGGTCTCATTCACCACGGCATAGGCGGGCGTTTCGCCCGCTTCCAGTTCGTACAGACCGACCAGGAGATGCCCGGACAGGGTCACCGGTTTGAGCGGCCGCTCGCACAAGGTGGTGAGATAGAAACTCAAACGCCCCGCATTGCGCAGGGCGCCATAAGCAAGATTCTGTGCGGTGGAGAGACCGTCGGGCGCCAGCCTGCGCAAATTGCCCAGTGCCAGGGTCAGGCTGGCACCATCCAGGAGAACGTCATTGACCAGATTCGCGGCGAGGAGGCGGGGATTGGGCGAGGCAGCGTCGCGGTTGGGGGCAGGCATGGGCCGCGATTATCCGGCAAAAGTAAGGCTTAAATGTTTCCGCCAGGTTGAGAACCTGGCGAAAACGGGAGGAACGTGCAGCCGTAGGAGCGAGCTTGCTCGCGATAGCAACGGCGGCGCTCCAGGGAAACGTTACTTATCGCCGGCAAGCCGGCTCCTACGGTGTTATTTCAACGGCGTTCAGTCCACGCCGCCATCGGCGGCGGGCGTCGTGCCAGGCACCGGTGCATTGGGTGCACTGGGTGCGCTGGGGCCACTGCTGGTGGTCGGCGGCGCGACCGGCTTGGGCGGACGCGGCTCATTCCCTGCCATGATGTCGTCGATCTGTTCGCTATCGATGGTTTCCCACTCCAGCAAGGCGCGGGTCATGCGCTCCACCTTGTCGCGGTTCTCTTCCAGGAGCTTGCGCGCCAGGGAATATTGCTCGTCGATGATGCGGCGTACCTCGACATCGACCTTGCGCAGCGTCTCTTCGGAGACGCTCTTGTGCGTCGTGACCGAGCGGCCCAGGAAGATTTCGCCTTCTTCCTCGCCATAAACCATCGGCCCCATCGCATCGGACATGCCCCATTGCGTGACCATGCGGCGGGCCAGGTCGGTGGCGCGCTGGAAGTCGTTGGAGGCGCCGGTGGTCATCTGATTCATGAACAGTTCTTCGGCGATGCGGCCGCCGAACAGCACCGCGAGGGTGGACAACAGACGGGTGCGATCCTGGCTGTAGCGGTCCTCGGTGGGTAGTTGCATGGTGACGCCGAGCGCGCGGCCGCGCGGGATGATGGTGACCTTGTGTACCGGGTCGGTCTTCGGCATCAGCTTGGCGACCACGGCATGGCCGGACTCGTGGTAGGCGGTGTTCTTGCGCTCTTCCTCGGGCATGATCAGGGAGCGGCGTTCGGCGCCCATCATGATCTTGTCCTTGGCGCGCTCGAAGTCGTCCATGTCCACCACGCGCTTGTTGCCGCGCGCGGCGAATAGCGCTGCCTCGTTGACCAGGTTGGCGAGATCGGCGCCGGAGAAACCGGGCGTGCCACGGGCGATGATGTCGGCCTTGACGTCCTGGCTCATCGGCACCTTGCGCATATGCACCAGCAGAATCTGCTCACGGCCACGGATGTCCGGCAGCGGCACCACCACCTGGCGGTCGAAGCGGCCGGGACGCAGCAGGGCCGGGTCGAGCACGTCGGGACGGTTGGTGGCGGCGATGACGATGACCCCTACGTTGGCCTCGAAGCCGTCCATTTCCACCAGCAACTGGTTCAGGGTCTGTTCCCGTTCGTCGTTGCCACCGCCCAGACCGGCGCCGCGCTGGCGACCGACCGCGTCGATTTCGTCGATGAAGATGATGCAGGGGGAATGCTTCTTGGCCTGCTCGAACATGTCGCGCACGCGCGCGGCGCCGACACCGACGAACATTTCCACGAAATCGGAGCCGGAAATACTGAAGAACGGCACCTTGGCTTCACCGGCAATGGACCTGGCCAACAAGGTCTTGCCGGTGCCGGGACTGCCGACCATCAGCACGCCGCGCGGAATGCGCCCGCCCAGCTTCTGGAAGCGCGAAGGATCGCGCAGGAATTCCACCAGTTCGCCCACTTCTTCCTTGGCCTCGTCGCAGCCGGCGACATCGGCGAAGGTGACGGTATTGGTGTCCTGATCAAGCAGGCGCGCCTTGCTCTTGCCGAACGAGAAGGCGCCGCCCTTGCCGCCGCCCTGCATCTGGCGCATGAAGAAGACCCAGACGCCGATCAGCAACAGCATGGGGAACCAGGAGACGAAGATGCTCATCATCATGGACGGCTGTTCTTCCGGCTTGGCTTCCACCTGGACACCGGCCTTCAGCAGATCGGAAACCAGCCAGGGATCGGAAGGCGCATAGGAGGTGAAGCGCTGGCCATCCGAACTGACGCCGCGCAGGACGTGATTCTCGATGGTGACTTTGGTGACCTGGCCCTGTTTGACCTGCTCGATGAAGGTCGAATAATCGACCTGTGATTGCGCGGTCTGGCGCGTGTTGAACTGATTGAATACCGTCATCAGCACCAGTGCGACGACCAGCCAGATAGCGACATTCTTGAAGAGGTTGTTCAATTTGACTCCTTTGCGGCCAACTCGCCACGACCAGCGAGAACTTAGTCGAAAACCGGGGCCGATTCAATCAAGGCCGACGCTACAGCGGGATTTGCCTTCAGTTCGCGGCCCAATAAATACACTTCACGACTACTGTCACGCGATGCTTCCGGTTTACGCGCCGCAACCTTGCGGAACACCGTGCGCATCGCTCTCATGTAATCCTCGAAACCCGCGCCCTGAAACACCTTGACCAAAAAAACGCCGTCAGGTTGCAGATATCTGGCCGCGAAATCGAGCGCCAGTTCCGCCAGCAGGTAACTCCTGGCTTGATCGGTGACGATGACCCCGGTGATATTGGGGGCCATGTCGGAAAGTACAAGGTCGACCGCCTTGCCCTCCAGCGCGGCATCCACCTTTTCCAGACCGGCGTCCTCGGTGAAATCCGCCTGGATGAAGGTGAGGTGGTTCATCCCGGTCATCTCCAGCAGGTCGATACCGACGAGGCGCCCCTGCCCTTTCATCCGCTCCACCGCCACCTGGCACCAGCCGCCCGGCGCGCAGCCTAGATCGACCACCACCGTGCCAGGTTGCAAGAGATGATCGTGGTCGTCGATTTCCATCAACTTGTAGGCCGAGCGCGAGCGATAACCCTGCACCACCGACTGCTTCACATAGAAATCATTGACATGCTTGTGATGCCAAACGCGGGTTTTTGCTTGTCGTTTCATGGGCTACTATCGCCGCCTTTTCCGGAGAAGCTGTATGCGTGAACTAACGGTCGAACAACGTAAATATCTGAAAGGTCTTGCCCACTCGCAGAAGCCGGTCGTGATGATCGGCACGCAAGGCCTGACTGAGGCGGTCATCAAGGAAGCGGGTGTGGCGCTCGCCGCGCATGAACTAATCAAGGTACGGGTGCTGGGCGATGACCGTGCCGTGCGCGAGGCCTGGTTCCTCGAACTCGGCAAGGCACTCGACGCCGCGCCGGTACAGCACATCGGCAAATTGTTGTTGTTCTACAAAGCGGCGGAAAAACCGAAGATCAAGCTACCGTAGGATGGGTTGAGCGGGAGCGAAACCCATCACGACACGCCAGCCACGGATGATGGGTTTCGCTGTGCTCAACCCATCCTACGGTTTCTGCTTGGCGACCAGGGCCAGGCCGAGCAGGCTTTCAATCAGGTACACCACGCTGGAAATGCCATGCCAGGTGGCGAAACGGTTGCGGAACAGGCTTTCCATCACATCGCGCGGCTGCGCCTGATCCTTGAGTTGTTGCAGGATGGGTTGAATGCCGAATTGCTGGGCGGCAGTCAACAGCAGCATGACCAGCACGATCCAGAAGAATCCTTGTTTCAGCGCGGCCCCGCCCTGGCGGCTGAGACGAAATACCAACAGCCAGCCACCGCACAGCAGCCCTACCCAGGCGATATGGCCGAATAACTTACCGGCCAGCATGCCCGCCAACATCCTGTCGTCCAGGTTGTAGAAAAGCGTCGGCGCGGCCAGGTAGCCTACCGCCCATAACCCGCCCACCCAAAGAGCAATCGCCCAGGCGGCAAGAAGATCGGGGAAGTTTTTCATGCCATGTAGCGCAGGCGTCTCGCCTGCATCGGCGTCGGCATGCAGGCGAAGGCGCCTGCGCTACAAAGGTGGGATCGCCTGCTCACCGCCGCGTCAGAGGTAATGCACATTGACGATTTCGTAATGTCGCATCCCGCCCGGTGCGTTCACATCGGCCACGTCGCCGGCGTATTTGCCGATCAGGGCGCGGGCGATGGGAGAACCCACGGAGATCTTGCCGCCTTTGATGTTGGCTTCGTCGTCACCGACGATCTGGTACTTCACTTCGTCGCCGGTTTCCGCATCCACCAACTCGACGGTGGCGCCGAATACCACACGGCCCTCGGTGTCGAGATGGCGCGGGTCGATGATCTGGGCATTGGAGAGCTTGCCTTCGAGATCCTTGATGCGACCTTCGACAAAGCCCTGCTTTTCCTTGGCGGCATCATATTCGGCGTTTTCCGACAGATCGCCATGCGAGCGCGCTTCAGCAATGGCGGCAATGACGCTCGGCCGTTCCACACTTTTCAGGCGCTGCAGTTCATTGCGCATCAGGTCGGCGCCTACCACCGTGAGGGGGACTTTGTTCATGTAGAAACCTTTCAGTGCAGACGCTTGTGCAGGTCTTGAAGGGAATAGACCGTGATGTCGCGACGTTCCTTCATACCCAGGCAAGCCGCCTTGGCACCGGCAAGCGTCGTGAAGTAGGGAATGTTCTGGGTCAGCGCGGCGGCGCGAATTGCGAAAGAATCCTTCATCGCCCGCTTGTCTTCGACCACATTGACGATCAACTGGATTTCCCGATTCTTGATCATGTCGACGATATGGGGACGCCCTTCGGCTACCTTGTTGACGCGAGTGACCGGCACGCCGGCCGCATCGATGACGTTGGCGGTACCGCGCGTGGCGAACAGCTTGAAGCCGAGTTCATGCAAGTACGCGGAAATCTCGGCAACCTGGGGGTGATCCGGATTGCGCACCGAGATAAAGACGTTGCCGACACGCGGCAGCTTCACACTGGCTCCGTACTGAGCTTTGAGGAAGGCTTCACCGAAGCTCTCACCCACGCCCATCACTTCACCGGTGGATTTCATCTCAGGTGTCAGGATCGGGTCCACGCCAGGAAACTTGCGGAACGGGAACACGGCTTCCTTCACCGAGTAGTAGGGCGGAATGATTTCGTGTTCGGCGTTCTGTTCTTTCAGGGTCTTGCCGGCCATGCAGCGAGCGGCAATTTTCGCCAATTGGCGGCCCGTGGCCTTGGAGACAAAAGGCACGGTGCGCGATGCCCGTGGGTTCACTTCCAACACGTAGACCTCGGCTGCGTCACCCTTGCCCTTGATGGCGAACTGCACGTTCATCAGGCCGACCACGTGAAGCGCCTTGGCCATCGCCACGGTCTGCCGCCTGATTTCGTCCTGGATCGCGGGAGTGAGGCTGTAAGGCGGCAAGGAACAGGCGGAGTCGCCGGAATGCACGCCGGCCTGTTCGATGTGCTCCATGATGCCGCCGATCAAGACCTGCTCACCGTCAGAGAGGGCGTCGACATCGACTTCGATGGCATCGTTAAGAAAGCGATCAAGCAACACCGGAGAGTCGTTGGAAACCTTCACCGCTTCGCGCATGTAGCGTTGCAGATCGGCTTCTTCGCGCACGATTTCCATCGCGCGGCCACCCAGCACATAGGAGGGGCGTACCACCAGCGGGTAGCCGATTTCGGCCGCCAGGCGAATCGCGTCAGCTTCGGTACGTGCGGTGCGGTTGGGCGGTTGCAGCAGACCAAGTTCTTGCAGCATTTTCTGAAAACGCTCACGGTCTTCGGCGGCGTCGATCATGTCCGGCGTGGTACCGATGATGGGCACCCCATATTTTTCCAGGTCGCGCGCCAGCTTCAGCGGCGTCTGGCCACCGTATTGGACAATCACGCCGACGGGCTTTTCGATGCGCACCACCTCCAGTACATCTTCCAGGGTAAGCGGCTCGAAGTAGAGGCGATCAGCGGTGTCGTAATCGGTAGAAACGGTCTCCGGGTTGCAGTTGACCATGATGGTTTCATAACCATCCTCGCGCATCGCCAGCGCCGCGTGCACGCAGCAATAGTCGAACTCGATTCCCTGGCCGATGCGGTTGGGCCCGCCGCCCAGCACCATGATCTTCTTCCTGTCGGTCGGGAGCGCCTCGCACTCTTCCTCGTAGGTGGAATACATGTAGGCGGTGGAGGTGGCGAACTCGGCCGCACAAGTGTCGACCCGCTTGTAGACGGGGTGGATGCCCAGTTCCCAGCGCCGCGCACGTAACAGGTGTTGATCCGTCCCCAACAGCGAGGCCAGGCGACGGTCTGAAAATCCGTTGCGCTTGAGGATGAACAACTCATCACGCGATAAATCTGCCAGTGCGCGGCCCTTCAGCTCGCCTTCCTGGCGAACGATGTCCTCGATCTGGGCCAGGAACCAGGGATCGATCTGGCTGGCCGTCTGCACGTCATCAAAGCTCATGCCGATGCGCAGGGCATCTGCCACATACCAGAGGCGTTCTGGACCGGGGTTACCCAGTTCCGCTTCAATCTCATCTTGGTCGCGGGTCTTCTCATCCAGACCATCGACCCCGGTTTCCAGTCCACGTAATGCTTTTTGCAGCGATTCCTGGAAGGTGCGGCCGATGGCCATGACCTCGCCCACCGACTTCATCTGGGTGGTAAGGCGGTCATTGGCCTGGGGGAATTTCTCGAACGCAAAACGCGGCACTTTGGTGACCACGTAATCAATGGACGGCTCGAACGAGGCAGGTGTGGCGCCACCGGTAATGTCGTTCTTCAATTCGTCCAGGGTAAAACCGACTGCCAGCTTTGCCGCCACCTTGGCAATGGGGAAGCCGGTGGCCTTGGAGGCCAGCGCCGAGGAACGCGACACGCGCGGGTTCATCTCGATCACCACGATCTGGCCATCCACTGGATTGATGGCGAATTGCACATTGGAGCCGCCGGTATCGACGCCGATTTCGCGCAGCACAGCGATGGAGGCGTTGCGCAGAAGCTGGTATTCGCGGTCGGTCAGGGTCTGCGCGGGTGCGACGGTGATCGAGTCCCCGGTATGCACCCCCATCGGGTCGAGGTTCTCGATGGAGCAAACGATGATGCAGTTGTCGGCGTGGTCACGCACCACTTCCATCTCGAACTCTTTCCAGCCGATCAGGGATTCTTCGATCAGGAGTTCTTTGGTCGGGGAAGCGTCGAGGCCGCGTTCGCAGATGGCGAGAAACTCTTCCATGTTGTAGGCAATACCTCCACCACTGCCGCCCATCGTAAAAGACGGTCGGATGATGGTCGGGAAACCAATGCCAGCCTGAATCTGCATCGCCTCCTCGAGGCTGTGAGCGAGTGCGGAGCGGGGGTTGGCCAGCCCGATTCGAGCCATCGCCTGTTTGAATTTTTCACGGTCCTCGGCCATGTCGATGGCATCACGACTGGCACCAATCAGTTCGACGCCGTATTTCTCCAGTACGCCGTACTTGGCAAGATCAAGGGCACAGTTGAGGCCAGTCTGGCCACCCATCGTCGGCAGAATGGCATCAGGACGCTCTTTCTCGATGATGCGTTCGACTGTCTGCCAGTTGATCGGCTCGATGTAGGTGGCATCGGCCATTTCGGGATCAGTCATGATCGTGGCCGGATTGGAGTTGACCAGAATGACTCGGTAGCCCTCTTCCCGTAGCGCCTTGCACGCCTGGGCGCCGGAATAGTCGAACTCGCACGCTTGACCTATGACAATGGGACCTGCGCCGATGATGAGAATGGAATGAAGATCTGTGCGCTTAGGCATGTTGCGCTTCCTGCATCATCTTGATGAATCGGTCGAACAGATAACCCACGTCCTGCGGCCCCGGGCTCGCCTCTGGATGGCCCTGAAAACTGAAGGCGGGTACGTCGGTGCGACAAATGCCTTGCAAGGAACCATCAAAAAGAGAAACGTGGGTGGCGCGCAAGTTAGCAGGCAGTGTGGCTGCATCCACGGCGAAACCGTGATTCTGACTGGTGATAACGACTCGCTTGCTATCCAGATCCTGGACCGGATGATTGGCACCGTGATGGCCGAACTTCATCTTGATCGTTCGTGCACCTGAAGCAAGTGCCAACAATTGGTGGCCAAGACAAATACCAAATGTAGGGATACGCGCGGCGGTAATTTCCTGGATCGCCTTAATGGCGTAGTCGCAGGGCTCTGGATCTCCAGGACCATTGGAAAGAAGTACGCCATCCGGATTTATGGACAGCACCTCCGAGCCGGTCGTTTGTGCAGGCACTACAGTAATTCGACAACCGCGCATTGCGGCCATGCGCAGAATGTTGCGCTTGACGCCAAAGTCATAGGCAACAACATGGTATGGATATTCGGCCGGCTTCTTAAAGCCCTGCCCGAGACTCCACTCTCCCTCTTCCCACACATGCCTGACAGCACATGTAACTTCTTTTGCCAGATCCATACCTGCCATGCTGGGGCATCTACGTGCTTCAGCCAGCGTCGCCGTCTCGTCAACCCGACCCGCCATGATGCAACCATTCTGGGCACCGGTTTCACGCAGATGCCTGGTCAATCGGCGTGTATCAATTCCCGCGATACCGGAAATACGTCGTTCTTTCAGGTAGTCGCCTAGGCTTTGAGTCTGGCGAAAATTACTCGAACGCAGAGGTAGATCGCGAATAATCAAACCAGCCGCATGCACACCTGAAGACTCCGCATCATCAGGATTAGTCCCGACATTGCCAATATGTGGATAGGTCAGTGTAACGAGCTGATTTCGATACGAAGGATCGGTCAATATTTCCTGGTAACCCGTGAGGGCAGTATTGAACACCACCTCACCAATACCGACGCCATCGGCGCCAATGGATACACCACGGAAGACCATACCGTCAGCCAAGGCAAGAATTGCAGGTACGAGCGCAGCCAAGATAACCCCTGGTCCAGATGTGACAAGCGGGGCAGACTCGCGTCCACCCCGCTCAATTGAAATTCGCTAGTTATTATACGTTCTGGCTAACACATGCTCAATGGGCACCGTTCAATGATGCTGCACAAGCGCAAAACCCCCGCGAGCGGGGGTTTTGTTTAAAGAGGGAGTCTGGCGATGACCTACTTTCGCCGGCGCGAAGCCGACTATCATTGGCGCGGACATGTTTCACGGTCCTGTTCGGAAAGGGAAGGTGTGGTTCCACGTCGCTATGGTCGCCAGAC
>JAUYFG010000069.1 GCA_030690985.1 Pseudomonadota bacterium | reverse complement strand
ATAAGCAGGGACTTTGCCGCCGTCTTTTGGCGGCTTAGTCCTTCGCTTAGTAGTTTCATCAGGAGCAACGCGGCCAGCCAGCCCGAAAATCGTGCAATCGGGTGCGTAGCGGGTGCACCGGATTGGTGAGCGTGACCGAAGGCGCGCTGGCCAACATATGCGCGGCCTCACAGGGGCTAAGGAGCGGTCAACTGAGGAATCCAGGTTCAAACAGGCTTCCAGACCAGATCGAGTTCGCGTGCGGCCTTGACGTCGTCGAGGCGACGCACCGGCAGAGTGTGGGGCGCGGTCTTCACCAGTTCGGGTTCCAGTTGCGCTTCATCCCTGACTTTGACCATCGCTGTGACGAAGGCATCCAGGGTTTCCTTGCTTTCCGTTTCGGTGGGCTCGATCAGCAGACACTCGGGCACCAGCATGGGGAAGTAGGTGGTGGGCGCGTGAAAGCCGTAATCGAGCAGGCGCTTGGCGAAGTCCATGGCGCTGATGCCGGTGGCGTCCTTGAGCTTCTTCAGGGTGACGATGAACTCGTGGCTGGCACGACGCTCGGGGAAGGCGAGGTCGAAGCCGGCTTTGCGCAATTCGGCGGCCAGGTAGTTGGCGTTGAGCGCGGCGAATTCGGCCACCCGGAGCATGCCCTGCCCGCCCAGCATGCGGGCGTAGACCCAGGCACGCAGCAGCACCCCCATGTTGCCGCCGAAGGTCGAGAGGCGACCGATGGATTGCGGGCAGTCGCCCTCCTCCGCCCAGCGATGGAAGCCACGATCTTCCAGAACATAAGGAATCGGCAGGAACGGCTTGAGACGCTCCGACACGCCCACCGGGCCGGCGCCGGGGCCGCCACCGCCGTGCGGGGTGGAGAAGGTCTTGTGCAGATTCATGTGGATGACGTCGAAGCCCATGTCGCCGGGCCGCACGCGGCCGAGGATGGCGTTGAGGTTGGCGCCGTCGTAGTAGCTGAGGCCGCCGGCCGCGTGGACGATTTTCTGGATTTCGACGATGGACTGCTCGAACACGCCCAGGGTGGACGGGTTGGTGAGCATGAGGCCGGCAGTTTGCGGGCCGACGGCGGCGCGCAGAGCCGCCAAGTCGACATTGCCCTGGCGGTCGGTGGGGATTTCCTTGACCGTGTAACCGCACATGCTGGCGGTGGCGGGGTTGGTGCCGTGCGCCGCATCGGGGCAGATGATTTCACGCCGCGTGCTGTCGCCACGGGCATCGTGCCAGGCGCGAATCATCGCCACGCCGGCGAACTCGCCGTGGGCGCCGGCCATCGGCGCCATGCTCACCGCCGCCATGCCGGTGACTTCTTTCAGCATTTCCTGCAACTCGTACAGGGAGGCCAGAAAACCCTGCCCGGTTTCCACGTCCGCCAGCGGGTGCCGTGCCAGAAACTGCGGCAGCATGGCCAAGGTGTTGCAGGCGCGCGGGTTGTATTTCATGGTGCAGGAGCCGAGCGGGTAGAACTGGGTGTCGATGCTGAAGTTCTTCTGGGAGAGGCGGGTGTAATGCCGCACCACGTCCAGTTCCGAGGTTTCCGGCAGCAGCGGCGGGCTCTGGCGCAGCAGTGCGGCGGGCAGGTCGTCGGCAGCGGGCGCGTTGTAAGGTGCCTGGGCGTGGGCGCGGCGACCGGGGTGGGCGTGTTCGAAGATAAGCATGGTTGGATTTCGGATTTCGGATTTCGGATTTCGGATTTCGGATTTCGGATTTCGGATTTCGGATTTCGGATTTCGGATTTCGGATTGCGGATTTCGGATTGCGGATTTCGGATTGCGGATTTCGGATTGCGGATTGCGGATTGCGAATTGCGGATTGCGGATTGCGGAGTCAGGCGCGGCGCAGCCGCGCGAAAAAATCCGAAATCGCAAATCCGAAATCCGAAATCACAGCGGTTCGCCGCGCGCGGCGGCGAGGGCGGCTTCGTAGTTGGGTTCCTGTTTGATTTCCGGGACCAGTTCCGAGAAAACGACCTTGTCGTTTTCATCCAGCACCACGACGGCGCGGGCGGTGAGGCCGGACAGGGGCGGGTCCATGATCATGACACCGTAGTCCTTGTGGAAATCGCGGCCACGCATGGTGGAAAGCGTGATGACGTGTTTCAGGCCCTCGGCGCCACAGAAGCGGTTCTGGGCAAACGGCAGGTCGGCGGAAATAACCAGCACGATGGTGTTGGGGACACTGCCGACGGCTTCGTTGAACTTGCGCGCGGAGGCCTGGCAGACCGGGGTGTCCAGGCTGGGCACGATGTTGAGGATCTTGCGCTTGCCCCAGAACGAGGACAGGGAAACGTCTTTCAGATCCTTGTCGACCAGCATGAAGGAATGCGCGGAATCGCCGGGACGCGGGAAGTTGCCGCCGACGCTGATGGGTTCGCCACCCAGGGTTACTGTTGCCATATCAAGTCTCCATTAATGTAACGGTCGCCTTCGCGACCCTCGAATCTCCCCTCCCCCACGAGTGGGATAACCAGCGACTTGGCTGCCGTATTTTGGCCGCCTAGTCGAATGGTTAGTCGCTGTATCAGAGAGGGAGGGTGGGTCTACTTGTACGCACAAGGCGGCACGCTGGGGTCACGCCCATTGCGCCGACTGAGGATACGTTCCAATTGTTGCCGATACTGTTCCAGATCGTCTTCGGTCTTGGTTTCGGTGGCACAAATCAGGATGCAGCCGGCCAGTTCCGGGTAGTCGCTGCCAAGGTCATGGCCGCCGAGAATACCCTGGGCACGCAGGGCGCGCAGCACATCGGGCACCGGGGTGTTCACGCGAATCACCGCCTCATGGAAAAACGGCACGTTGAACACGCGCTCGACACCAGGCAGCGACACCAGTTTGTCGAGCAGGGCGCGGGTATTGGCGTGCGCGGCCAACGCCACGTTCTTCAAGCCTTCCGGCCCCATCAGGGACATGTGGATGGTGGCGGCGGTGACCAGCAGGCCCTGGTTGGTGCAGATGTTGGATGTCGCCTTGGAGCGGCGGATGTGCTGTTCCCGCGCTTGCAGGGTGAGGGCGAAGCCGGGGCTGCCGTCGAGATCGACGGTGCGGCCGACGATGCGGCCGGGCATCTGCCGCACCAGTGCCTGGCGCGTAGTCATGAAGCCGAAATAGGGGCCACCGGATGACAGCGGCACGCCCAGCGGCTGGCCGTCGCCGACGCAGATATCCACACCTTGCGTAGCCACGCCCCATTGCCCCGGCGGTTTCAGCAAAGCCAGCGACAGCGGATTGGCCACGGCAATGGCCAGCATGGCGTGGGCATGCGCCCAGTCGGTGAGCGTATCCACCGGCTCCAGGGCGCCGAAGAAGTTGGGTTGCGGGATCACTAATGCAGCGGCGGGGGTGCCGGCCAGTGCTTCAAGCGCGGCCAGATCGGTGGCGGCAGTGGCCGGGTCATAAGGCACACTGACCAGTTCGATGCCCTGGTGCTTCACCGTGGCCTGGACCACGGCGCGGTAGCGGGGGTGCACCGTTGCTGGCAGCAGCACCCTGCGCACACCGGCCTTGTTGGCGCGCACCGCCATCAGCACGGCTTCGGCCAGCGCGGAAGCGCCGTCGTAGAGCGAGGCATTGGAGACATCGAGGCCGGTGAGGCTGGCCATCATGGTCTGGTATTCGTACAGCAGTTGCAGCGTGCCCTGGCTGGCCTCGGCCTGATAGGGCGTGTAGGCAGAGTAGAACTCGCCGCGTGTGACGATCTGCCAGACCGCCGCCGGGATATGGTGCTCGTAGGCTCCGGCGCCGATGAAGCTGCTGTAGAACCCATCTTGCGCGGCGCGACCCTGCATCAGGCGAGTAACGGCCATCTCGGACAGGCCGACGGGGATGCCCTTGAGACCGGCGCAGGTCAGGTCGGCGGGAATTTCGTCGAACAGGGCATCCAGCGACGGCGCGCCGATGCTGTCCAGCATGGCGGCGATATCGGCTTCGGTATGGGGGATGAAGGGCATGGGATGGCTATCAGCAAGTGGCGAGTGATCCGTAGGGTGGATAAGCGATAGCGCATCCACCCATGGCAGCGGTAAAGGTGGATGCGCTATCGCTTATCCACCCTACGGAATCAATGTGCTTCCGACTCGACGTGAGCGGCATAAGCGGTCGCATCCATCAGGCCATCCAGGTCGGCGGCATTGTCGGGTTTGAGGCGGAACATCCAGGCGGCGTAGGGATCCTGATTGATGGTCTCCGGCGCGCCTTCCAGGTCGCCATTGGCGGCGACGACCTCGCCGGCGATGGGCGAATAGACGTCGGAGGCGGCTTTCACCGACTCGACCACGGCACATTCCTCGCCTGCCGCCAACTTGCGGCCGACGGTGGGATTTTCCAGAAAGACCATATCGCCCAGCAGTTCCTGGGCATGATGGGAGATGCCCACGGAGACACTGCCGTCGGCTTCCAGGCGCACCCATTCGTGGGATTTGGTGTATTTCAGATCAGCGGGGATCGACATGTTGTTCTTCCTAATTGATGAGTCAAATTCAAACCAAAGCTTTGCCGTTGCGCACGAAAGGGTATTTAACTACGGCCGCTTTCATGCGTTTACCGCGTATATCGACTTCAACCGTGTCGCCGACCTTGATGCCGACGGGAACCCGCGCCAGGGCGACGGAACCATTGAGCGTGGGCGAAAAACTGCCGCTGGTGATCTCGCCTTCCCCCAGCGCGGTAAAGACCGATTGATGCCCGCGCAGCACACCGCGATCAAGCAGTTTCAGACCCACCAGTTGCCGGTTGCGCGGCAGGCGCGACAAGGCGTCCTTGCCGATGAAATCGCGCTCACCAGCCATGTCCACGGTCCAGGCCAAACCGGAATCGAAGGGCGTCACCCCTTCGTCCATGTCCTGACCATAAAGATTCATGCCGGCTTCCAGGCGCAAAGTATCGCGCGCACCCAGGCCACAAGGCTTCACCCCTGCTTCCAGCAGCGCCTGCCAGAAAAACGGGGCGGCCTTGTTGGGCACCATGACTTCGAAACCGTCTTCGCCGGTATAGCCGGTGCGGGCAACAAACATCTCTCCCACCACCACGGCATGGAAGGGCTTCATCGCTTCCGCCAATTCGCGCGCACCCGGCATGGCCGCCCACAATTTGGCGGCGGCGTTCGGCCCCTGGATGGCGACCATGGCGAGGTCACGGCGTGGAGTAATGCTGAGATTGGGTGCCAGCTTCTCGCGCTGCACCTCCATCCAGGCCAGATCCTTGTCGGCGCAGCCCGCGTTGACCACCAGGCGGAACCAGGATTCGGACAGGAAATAAATGATGAGGTCGTCGACCACGCCGCCGCCTTCATGCAGCATGCAGGTGTAGAGCGCGCGACCGGTGGTCTGGAGTTTGTCGATATTGTTGGCGACCAGCTTGCGCAGGAAGGCACGAGCACCCTCCCCTTTGATGTCTACCGGCAGCATGTGGGAAACGTCGAACATGCCCGCATCGTTGCGCACGAAATGGTGTTCTTCGACCTGCGATCCGTAATGGATAGGCATTTCCCAGCCGGAGAAATCCACCAGCTTGGCATTGGCTTCGTGATGCTTGGCGTTAAGCGGCGTCTGTTTCAGCATGAGAGATTCCTTGTATTTCTTCCGCGTAATAGGAGCTGCGCACCAGCGGCCCGGCCTTGACCCAGGTAAACCCGAGTTCCCGGCCGATGGTTTCGTATTCAGTGAACTCGTCCGGGTGCAGGTAACGCGCTACCGGCAAATTATCCAGGGTCGGGCGCAGATATTGCCCGAGTGACAGGCGCTGCACGCCGACTGCACGGAGATCACGCAGCACTTCGATGACTTCATCCCGGGTCTCGCCCAGACCCAGCATCAGGGCGGACTTGGCCTCGACTGTTGCCAAATGAGTCGGCAGGTGGGCCGCAATTTTCAACAAGCGCAAAGAGCGCTCGTACTTCGCCCCCTTGCGTGCCTCGCGATATAGACGCGGTACGGTTTCGATGTTGTGGCCCCAGATCAGATCCCGGCGCGCATTGCTGGGTAGGCTGGAGAGGGTGCGGGTGAACAGGTCGGCTGCCTCGGACTGCACCTTGCGGAAGTCAGGGGTGAGAAATTCCACCCCCATATCGGGCCTGCGGATACGCAATTCGCGCAACGATTCGGCAAATGCGCCGGCGCCGGCATCAGCCAGATCATCGCGATTAACCGAAGTCAGCACGACGAAGGAGAGGCCCATTTCCACAATCGCCTCGGCTACGCGATGCGCCTCGTCGGCATCCTGCCAGGTCGGCTTGCCGGTCTTCACCGAACAGAACGCGCAGGCGCGGGTACAAATGTCGCCCAGCAACATGAAAGTCGCGGTGCCTCGGCTCCAGCATTCACCTCGGTTGGGGCAGCGCGCTTCTTCGCAAACGGAATGGAGATTTCGTCCATGCAGGGCACGCGCGGTATGGGGAAATGCGGACGCCTGACCGAGGTTCTGGCGAATCCAGATCGGCATGCGCGAAACATTTCGGACAGTCTGCAAAGCGGGCTCCGGAAAAACAACAAAAAGAGAAAGCCGGCATCACTACCGGCTTTCACCCCTCTGTCCTGGCACCTGAGAGATTTGCCCCATCGGTGGCCACATAACTGTGATAGCTAGTGACACTCGTTGCCCATATCCCGTGGTCCTTTTACCTGAGCGATTGCGGGTGAGTTGCGCCTTCGGCGGTCCGACTGGCGGGCTCTCTGATAAAGCCCCTACCCTTCGGTATCCCACGGAAACGATGGCAGCCGCGACTATACCGGAGCGCTCGGGACTCGCACAGTTGGGTTGGCGCAATTTGCTTTACCGTTTTTGCGCGCCGGGGTGCATGACCCGGTTTTCCACCGCAAAAACCGCCGCTTCCACGCGGGATGACAGGTTGAGCTTGGCTAGTACATGACGCACATGCAGCTTCACGGTGTCATAGCTGATATCAAGCTGTCGTGCGATCGCCTTGTTGCTCTCACCGCGGCTCAGATGCGTAAGGATCTCGTGCTCGCGTTGGGTCAAGGTATCAAGCAACGAGGGAGCGGCATTGTTCTTGGTGTCGAGCAGACGCACCAGTTTGGTAGTCATACCAGGGGCCACCACTGTTTCTCCGCGTCCCGCGCGTTCGATGGCATCGACAACCTCATCGGGTTCCATGCTTTTCAGCAGATAGCCATTGGCACCGCTACGCAGTGCACGCGCCAAGTCCTCGTCGGCTTCACTAACGGTGAGAATAATCACCGGCAAGTCGAAACCTTCTGCGCGAAGTTGCTGCATAAGGGTAATGCCGTCAGTACCACCGATATTGAGGTCGAGCAGTAGCACATCAGGATGATGGGTGCGTAACAAGCCCGCCACGTCGGCGGGGTTGCCGGTGATGTCCGCTACTCTGACCGCACCCTCTCGCTCCAGGAGTTCCGCAAGGCCCTTGCGGAACAAGGTGTGGTCATCCACCAGGACGATACTCATCTGACTCATATCTGTTCCTCGACATTCGGATGCGCGGGAAAAGCAAGCCGGATGATGGTGCCGCCGGCGGCACGGCTTTCGATGGTCAGTTTGCCATTCAGCTTGGCTGCCCGCTCGCGCATGATGGTCAAGCCAAAACTCTTGCCGATATCGGAAGCCCCACCTCCGCGCAGCCCCACGCCATCGTCGGCCACATTCACCACATATTCGTTCTCGTGCAAATCCAGCGTAACCACCACATGGCGCGCGCGGGCATGTTTGCAGATGTTGTAGAGCGATTCCTGAATGATATGGAAGACCTGAATTTCCTCTTCCGGCGTCAGCACGACATCCTGCGCGACATTCAGGAAATCGACATCGGCATTAGCCTTCTTGCGAAAGCTCTCGACCATTTCCTGAAGCGCCGGCACCAGCCCACGCGGGTCGATGCGGTCGCGGAATTGCGTAATCAAGTTGCGCAACTCCGAATAAGCCATGTCGACCGCCTCTTCGACATCGCCGAGGTAACGATTGGACCTTTCCCGATCGTTATCGGACAAAGCCTCGTTGAGCACAGTCAGGCGCATCTTGGCATAGGCCAGCGTCTGCGCAAGTGAGTCATGGATTTGATTGGCGAGCATTGTTCGCTCGTTCATCAAGGAAATCCGCATGTTCTCACGCGTCAAGCGGGCATTCTCAAGCGCCATGCCGAGATGTTCGCTGATGGAATTGAACAGGTAGCGAATGTCCTCTGAGAGTGGCTGCGGCTCTTCCATGAACAGGTTGTAAACACCTAGAACCTTGCCCTTGTGGCGCAGCGGAACCGCATAAACCGTGTTGCATTGCAGAGAAGCATAAATATGGCGCACCTGTTTCTGGCACACCTGAAGCACACTATCGTACTGCGTGGACTGGGTGAGCGTGGCCTGGCCACAGATACCGCAATCGAGAGGCACATAGCGCTCTCGGTCGAGCACGGACTGGCTCAACCCGATTGATCCAATCATGCGCAGATGCTCACCATCTGCGGTCAAGACTCGGACAGCCCCGGCACGCGCACGGGAAATCCTCACCATGATTTCCAGAAAGCGCGACAGCATCTGATCGGTATTGGCATCCGAACTCATGCTGCTGGCAATCTCGGCCAGAACCTCAATCACCGGTAGCCGATCTCCTGGCTCCAATAGAGGAGGAGTGACATGCACGGCCCTTGCGATGGTATTAGCGGGGATGGTTTGGATAGTCACGAGTGGCGCCAGTAATTCAATGTCGTGATGCTATGTGAGTACGGAAAAAGCACGCAATAGCGCCACAGGTAACTGAAAGGCAATTACAACAATGAGCACGGCATGCTTCATATTCCGAATTCAAATATGGCCGTACAAGCGCAAAACCCCCGCAGAGCGGGGGTTTTGTTTAAAGAGGGAGTCTGGCGATGACCTACTTTCGCCGGCGCGAAGCCGACTATCATTGGCGCGGACATGTTTCACGGTCCTGTTCGGAAAGGGAAGGTGTGGTTCCACGTCGCTATGGTCGCCAGAC
>JAUYFG010000048.1 GCA_030690985.1 Pseudomonadota bacterium | reverse complement strand
CCGCACCACCGACGTGACCGGCGCGATCGAACTTCCCGCCGGCACCGAGATGGTGATGCCGGGTGACAACGTCTCGATCGTTGCGGCCCTGATCGCCCCGATCGCGATGGAAGAAGGTCTGCGTTTCGCCATCCGCGAGGGCGGCCGTACCGTCGGCGCCGGCGTGGTCGCGAAAGTCATCGAGTAAAAAGCAAGACCCGGTGGGGAAGGGCGGTTGCGTGAGCACCGTCCTTTCTTGTCGGTAAGTACAGGCCAGTAGCTCAATTGGCAGAGCGTCGGTCTCCAAAACCGAAGGTTGGGGGTTCGACACCCTCCTGGCCTGCCACCACATAAAACAGTCCGACGTGCGTTTATTGCGTATATGCCGGTCGGAGTTGATTCGCATCTCATGGCTGACAATCTCAAACTACTGGCTGCGGGCCTGCTGATAGCGGCCGGCATTGCCGGTTTTTATTTTTTTGCGGACAGCCCCACCGTGGTGCGTGTCCTTTCTGTGCTGGGCGGTATGGGCGCGGCGGTCGCCGTGGCTTGGTACACCACGGTCGGACAGCGTTTTTTTGCTTTCAGTCAGGAGTCGGTGACCGAAGCGCGCAAGGTGGTATGGCCTACCCGCAAGGAAACCCTGCAGATGACCGGTGTGGTGGTTGCCTTCGTGATCGTCATGGCGCTGTTCCTGTGGATGGTTGACGGTCTTCTCATGTACCTGGTGAAACTTCTCATGGGCAGGGGCGAGTAATGGCGATGCACTGGTATGTGGTCCATGCCTATTCCGGGTTTGAAAAAAGCGTGATGCGCGCGCTCAAGGAGCGTGTGGAACGCTCTGGTATGCAGGATAAGTTCGGCGAGATTCTGGTGCCGGTGGAAGAAGTCGTCGAAATGAAGGGCGGCAAGAAGATGACCACCGAGCGCAAGTTCTTTCCCGGCTATGTGCTGGTGCAGATGGAAATGGACGATGACTCCTGGCATCTGGTGAAAAGCACCGCCAAGGTGACCGGTTTCGTCGGTGGCACGGCCAACAAGCCGGCGCCGATCAGTGAGAAGGAAGTGCAATCCATCCTGCAACAGATGCAGGAGGGTGTGGAAAAGCCCAAGCACAAGATCACCTTCGAAATCGGCGAGCTGGTGCGGGTGGTGGATGGGCCGTTCAATGATTTCAACGGCATGGTGGAAGAGGTCAATTACGAGAAGAACAAGCTGCGCGTCGCCGTCACCATCTTCGGCCGTGCGACGCCGGTAGAACTGGATTTTGCCCAGATCGAGAAGGTCTGAAGCCTTCGCGGTCTGCGCCGGGATGGCCCGGCAAGAGGAGCGTCCTGGCGTTATCAGGGTGCGATAACACTCACTTTATGGAGTTAGTAAATGGCCAAGAAAATCGTCGGCTACGTCAAGCTGCAAGTGCCAGCGGGCAAAGCCAATCCCTCGCCGCCTATCGGCCCCGCTTTGGGCCAGCGCGGTTTGAACATCATGGAATTCTGCAAGTCCTTCAATGCCCAGACCCAGGGTCTGGAGCCGGGCCTGCCGATTCCCGTGGTGATCACCGCCTACGCGGACAAATCCTTCACCTTCATCATGAAGACGCCGCCGGCGACCATTCTGATCAAGAAGGCTGCGGGCATTACCAAGGGCAGTGCCAAGCCGCACAGCGACAAGGTGGGCGTGATTACCCGTGCCCAGCTCGAACAAATTGCCACGACCAAGATGCCTGACCTGACTGCCGCAGACATGGATGCCGCCGTGCGTACCATCGCCGGCAGCGCGCGCAGCATGGGTCTCAACGTGGAGGGCGTGTGACATGGTTTCCAAACGACTCAAGACCTTGAAGGTCAAGATCGAACGCACCAAAAACTATCCCGTCGACGAAGCGCTGGCCCTGGTGAAAGAAGCCGCCACCGCCAAGTTCGACGAGTCCATCGATGCCGCCATCAACCTGGGCGTCGATCCGCGTAAATCCGATCAGGTAGTGCGTGGCTCCGTGGTGATGCCGCGTGGTATCGGCAAGACCGTGCGCGTGGCGGTATTCGCGCAAGGCGCCAACGTCGAGATCGCCCGCGCCGCCGGTGCCGACATCGTCGGTTTCGAAGACCTCGCCGCTGAAATCAAGGCCGGCAAGATGGACTTCGATGTGGTGATCGCCACCCCCGATGCGATGCGTGTGGTCGGCCAGTTGGGCCAGATCCTGGGGCCCCGTGGCCTGATGCCCAACCCCAAGGTGGGCACCGTGACCCCGAACGTCGCCGAGGCGGTGAAGAACGCCAAGGCCGGTCAGGTTCAGTACCGCACCGACAAGTCCGGCATCATCCACGCCACCATCGGCCGCGCCTCATTCGATGCCGCTGCGCTGCGCGAGAACCTCAGCGCCCTGCTGGAAGCGCTGAACAAGGCCAAGCCGGCCGCGAGCAAGGGTGTGTACATGAAGAAAGTGTCGGTCTCCAGCACCATGGGGATCGGCGTGCGCGTCGACCAGTCGAGTCTGGCCGCTGCGTAGGAGCGGGCTTGCCCGCGATTGCCCCCCTATTGGGTGTGAAGAACTTTGGGCCGCTGCTGACTCGGAAACGAGCAGTGGTGGATCGTCAAAGACCGCAGGCGTCGGCGGGTGGTTGGTTGCATCCGAAGGCTTAATCACGAGGCTTGCCTCGCAGCCTGCGCAGATGGTGTTCCCGAACAGGACAAGCAGCCGCTTAACATCGGTTTGACTCCTGCTCAGGTCGCCGTAGGTGCGGCGGACTTTCCGCCGCGTGTGGACTTGAAAGGAGAAGAGACCTTATGAGTCTTAATCTGGAAGACAAAAAGGCCGTAGTGGCTGAGGTGTCGGCGCAAGTCGCCAACGCTCAGACCATCGTCGTGGCCGAGTACCGTGGTGTTCAGGTGGTGAACCTGACCCTGCTGCGCAAGAAGGCCCGGGAATCCGGTGTTTTCCTGCGTGTACTGAAGAACACCCTGGTACGTCGTGCCGTGGCGGATACCCCGTTCGCTGAACTTTCCACGCACATGGTCGGGCCGCTGATTTACAGCATCTCCAGCGATCCCGTCGCCGCCGCGAAAGTTCTGAACGATTTCGCCAAGACCAACGACAAGCTGATTCTCAAGGCGGGTTGTTACGCCGGCAAGCTGCTCGACATTTCCGGCGTGCAGGCACTGGCCAGCATCCCCAGCCGCGAAGAGTTGCTCGGCCGCCTGTTGGGCGTCATGCAGGCGCCGGTGTCCGGTTTTGCCGCTGTCATGGCCGCTCTCGCCAAGAAACGCGAAGAAGAAGAAGCTGGTGTCGTCGCCTGACCGGCAACGTGCCATGACCCCGTTCTGTAAAGACTATCGATTTAGGAGTTTGAAACATGGCCTGTAGCAAAGAAGACATCCTGGAAGCCGTTGGTGCGATGACGGTGATGGACCTGAACGACCTGGTTAAGGCGTTCGAAGAGAAGTTCGGCGTTTCCGCCGCCTCGTTCGGTGGTGGCGGCGGTGGTGGCGGCGGTGCCGCTGCCGCCGTGGTGGAAGAGCAGACCGAGTTCAACGTGATCCTGACCGCCTGCGGTGCTCAGAAGGTCAACGTGATCAAGGTCGTGCGTGCGCTCACCGGCCTTGGCCTGAAAGAAGCCAAGGACCTGGTGGACGGCGCGCCCAAGGCGGTCAAGGAAGGCATCCCCAAGGCCGAGGCCGACGACATCCTGAAACAACTGACCGAAGCGGGCGCTACCGCCGAGATCAAGTAATTCAGTGTTGTTTCGGGTTTTGCCCGCGTTTGGCAACACCTGCAGGCTGGCGGCATTTGTCGCCAGCCTTTTTGCCGTTTCAGGAATCAGCTGCCAGAAATTGAGTCCCGCGATTTCGATTTCTGATACCTGATCCCTGTCCCCTGGAGACGGAGTCCAAATGAGCTATACATTCGCCGAGAAAAAGCGCCTTCGCAAGAGCTTCGCAAAACGCGTAAGCGTGCAGGCGGTGCCTTACCTGTTGACCACTCAAATCGAGTCCTTCCGAGCCTTCATTCAGGAAGGCGTGCCGACGGAGGCACGTCAGAACCTCGGCCTGGAAGCGGCCTTCACCTCGATCTTTCCGATCGTCGCGCATTCCGGCCATGCCCGCCTGGAATATGTCAGCTACAACCTTGGCACCCCGGTGTTCGACATCGTCGAGTGCCAGCAACGTGGCCTGACCTATGCCGCCAGCGTCCGCGCTCGTGTGCGCCTGGTCATCCTGGATCGCGAAAGCACCAAGGAGAAGATCAAGGAAGTGAAGGAGCAGGAGGTCTACATGGGCGAAATGCCGCTCATGACCCCCAATGGTTCCTTCGTCATCAATGGCACCGAGCGGGTCATCGTCTCGCAGTTGCACCGTTCCCCCGGCGTGTTCTTCGAACATGACCGCGGCAAGACCCACTCGTCGGGCAAGTTGCTGTTCTCCGCGCGGATCATTCCCTACCGCGGTTCCTGGCTGGACTTCGAGTTCGATGCCAAGGATTTCGTGTACTTCCGGGTCGACCGCCGGCGCAAGATGCCGGTCACCATTCTGATGAAGTCGCTGGGCTACAACAGCGAGCAGATCCTGGAAATGTTCTTCGCTACGGAGTCCTTCCACGTCACCAAGAAGGGCCTGGAAATGGCGCTGGTGCCGGAGCGGCTCAAGGGCGAGACCGCCAAGTTCGACATCCTGGCCAAGGACGGCACCGTCATCATCGCCAAGGACAAGCGCATTACCGCCCGGCACATCAAACAACTCGAAGAAGCCGGCATCAAGAAAGTGCTGGTCGACAACGAGTTCATCCTGGGCCGCGTGCTGGCGAAGAACCTGATCGACGGGGAAACCGGTGAGTTGCTGGCGCGTGCCAACGACGAGATCACCGAGGAACTGATGGCCCAGTTGTCGGAAGCCAAGGTGACCCATTTCCAGACCTTGTACACCAACGAACTCGACCACGGCGCCTTCATATCCCAGACGCTGCGCGCCGACGAGACGGTGGACCAGTGGACCGCGCGCGTCGCCATCTACCGCATGATGCGCCCCGGCGAGCCGCCGACCGAGGACGCGGTGGAAACCCTGTTCAACCGCCTGTGCTTCAGCGACGACACTTACGACATGTCGAAGGTCGGTCGCATGAAGTTCAACCGCCGTATCGGCGCCCCCGGCAAATCCGCCTGGCAAATCAGGTTCCCGACGCACCACCGTGAGAACAAATTGGCCGCTGCCCTGCGCAGTTACTTCCTGATTTGCCCGGAAGCCAGCCTGTCCAAAGCCAACCTGGACGATATCGCGACGCGTGAGGAGGCCGAGACCCGTCTCACCGACCTCAACAAGCACCTGAAGTCCGCCGGACTCGATCCCAAGGCGCTCAATGGCCGTGTCGAGGAACGCTACACGATGTCGTCCAAGGACATCGTCGAAGTCATCAAGATCCTGGTGGAACTGCGCAATGGCCGCGGCGAGATCGACGACATCGACCACCTCGGCAATCGCCGTGTGCGTTCCGTCGGCGAACTGGCGGAAAACCAGTTCCGCGCCGGCCTGGTCCGCGTCGAACGCGCGGTCAAGGAGCGTCTGAACCAGGCCGAGAGCGACAACCTGATGCCGCATGACCTGATCAATGCCAAGCCCATCTCGGCGGCGATCAAAGAATTCTTCGGTTCCAGCCAGTTGTCGCAATTCATGGACCAGACCAACCCGCTCTCCGAGATCACCCACAAGCGGCGCATTTCCGCTCTGGGCCCCGGCGGCCTGACCCGCGAGCGCGCCGGCTTCGAAGTGCGCGACGTGCATCCGACCCATTACGGCCGGGTCTGCCCGATCGAGACGCCGGAAGGCCCGAACATCGGCCTGATCAACTCACTGGCCTTGTACGCGCGCACCAACGAATACGGCTTCATCGAGACGCCCTATCGCAAGGTGGTGGAGCACAAGGTCAGCGACCAGATCGAATATCTTTCCGCCATCGAGGAAAGCCAGTACGTGATCGCCCAGGCCAATGCGGAACTCGACGCCAAGGGCCATTTCAGTGGTGATCTGGTGTCCTGCCGGAGCCGCAACGAATTCACCCTGGCGACGCCGGACCGTATTCAATACATGGACATCGCGCCGTCGCAGATCGTCTCCGTGGCCGCTTCGTTGATTCCGTTCCTGGAACACGACGACGCGAACCGCGCATTGATGGGCTCGAACATGCAGCGCCAGGCCGTGCCTTGCCTGCGTCCCGATAAGCCGCTGGTGGGCACCGGCATCGAGCGCACCGCCGCAATCGACTCGGGCACCGTGGTGACCGCTCGCCGTGGCGGCATGGTCGATTACGTCGATGCCAGCCGGGTGGTGGTGCGCGTCAATGACGAAGAAACCGCCGCCGGTGAAGTGGGCGTCGATATCTACACCCTGACCAAGTACCAGCGTTCCAACCAGAACACCAACATCAACCAGCGTCCGCTGGTGCGCCCCGGCGACAAGATCGAACGCGGCGATGTGGTGGCCGACGGTGCCTCCACCGACAAGGGTGAGCTGGCGCTGGGACAGAACATGCTGGTCGCCTTCATGCCCTGGAACGGCTACAACTTCGAGGACTCCATCCTCATCTCCGAGCGCGTGGTCGCGGAAGACCGCTACACCTCCGTCCACATCGAGGAACTCAATGTGGTGGCGCGTGATACCAAGCTCGGTGCCGAGGAAATCACCCGCGACATCTCCAGCCTGTCGCAACTCCAGTTGGGCCGCCTCGACGAGGCCGGCATCATCTACGTGGGCGCTGAAGTGACTGCGGGCGACGTGCTGGTCGGCAAGGTCACGCCCAAGGGCGAAACCCAGCTCACCCCGGAAGAGAAGCTGCTGCGCGCGATCTTCGGCGAGAAGGCTTCCGACGTGAAGGACACCTCGCTGCGCGTGCCCACCGGCATGAGCGGCACGGTGATCGACGTGCAGGTGTTCACCCGCGAAGGCATCGAGCGCGATCCCCGCGCCAACCAGATCATCGAAGAGATGCTGCGCAAGTATCAGAAGGATCTCGCCGACCAGATGCGCATCGTCGAAGAGGACGCATTCGCCCGGATGCGCCGTCTGCTGATCGGCAAGAGCGCCAAGGGTGGCCCGATGAAGTTGGCCAAGGGTGCCGAGGTCAGCGCCACCTACCTGGACGGTATGAGCCCGCACGACTGGTTCGACATCCGCGTCGCCGACGAGGAAGTCGCGCGCCTGATGGAAGGCATCAAGGACGGCCTCGACAAGCAGCGCGTCGAGTTCGATAAGATGAAGGAAACCAAGAAGCGCAAGCTCACCCAGGGCGATGAACTCGCCCCCGGCGTGATCAAGATGGTCAAGGTCTACCTGGCCGTGAAGCGCCGCCTGCAACCTGGCGACAAGATGGCTGGCCGCCACGGCAACAAGGGGGTGATCTCCAAGATCGTGCCGGTGGAAGACATGCCGTTCATGGCTGACGGCACCCCGGTCGACATCGTGCTGAACCCGCTCGGTGTGCCCTCGCGGATGAACGTCGGCCAGATTCTCGAAGTACACCTGGGCTGGGCTTCGCGTGGCCTCGGTCTGCGCATCGAGGAAATGCTGGCGGCGCAAGCCAAGGCCAGCGAGGTGCGCAAGTTCCTCGACAAGGTCTACAACGTCTCCGGCAAGGCTGAGGACATCAAGGGGCTGACCGACAAGGAAATCATGGAAATGGCCGGCAACCTGACCAAGGGGGTGCCGTTTGCTACCCCGGTGTTCGACGGCGCTTCCGAGGAAGACATTCAGTCCATGCTTGATCTGGCTTACAGCGTCGCTGATCCGCGTACCCAGAAGCTCGGCTTCACCCCGGCCAAGACTCAGGTGCAGCTCTATGACGGTCGCTCCGGCGATGCCTTCGATCGCACCGTCACGGTGGGCATCATGCATGTGCTGAAGTTGCATCACCTGGTCGATGACAAGATGCACGCTCGTTCCACCGGTCCTTACTCTCTGGTGACTCAACAGCCGCTGGGCGGCAAGGCGCAGTTCGGCGGCCAGCGTTTCGGCGAGATGGAAGTGTGGGCGCTGGAGGCTTACGGCGCCGCCTACACCTTGCAGGAAATGCTCACGGTCAAGTCCGACGACGTGGTCGGCCGCACCAAGGTGTACGAGAACATCGTCAAGGGCGAGCACCGGATCGACGCCGGGATGCCGGAGTCTTTCAACGTGCTGGTGAAGGAAATTCGCTCGCTGGCCATCGACATCGATCTGGAACGGCACTGAGTAGGATGCGGTAAGCGCAGCGCACCGCATCGAACCGGGGACGACGCCTGAAACGGCTCGTCCCTAACCGCATCCTACCGCTCTCACGGAGACACACATGAAAGCACTACTCGATCTCTTCAAACAGGTCACCCAGGAAGAGGAATTCGACTCGATCAAGATCGGTCTCGCTTCCCCCGACAAAATCCGCTCCTGGTCGTTCGGTGAAGTGAAGAAGCCGGAGACCATCAACTACCGGACCTTCAAACCGGAACGCGACGGTTTGTTCTGCGCCAAGATATTCGGCCCGATCAAGGACTACGAGTGCCTCTGCGGCAAGTACAAACGCCTCAAGCACCGCGGCGTGATCTGCGAGAAGTGTGGCGTCGAGGTCACCCAGGCCAAGGTGCGCCGCGAGCGCATGGGCCACATCGAACTGGCCAGCCCGGTCGCCCATATCTGGTTCCTCAAGTCCCTGCCCAGCCGTCTCGGCATGGTGCTGGACATGACCCTGCGCGACATCGAACGGGTTTTGTACTTCGAAGCCTACGTGGTGACCGAGCCCGGCATGACCCCGCTGAACAAGGGCCAGTTGCTGACCGAAGACGACTATCTGGCGAAGCTGGAAGAGTATGGCGACGAGTTCAAGGCCGGCATGGGCGCGGAGGGTGTGCGTGACTTGTTGAGGGGAATCGATCTGGTTCCCGAAGTCGAGAAGCTGCGTGGCGATCTGGAGAAGACCAGTTCCGACACCAAGATCAAAAAACTGGCCAAACGGCTGAAGGTGCTGGATGCCTTCCACAACTCGAAGATCCAGCCGGACTGGATGATCCTCTCCGTGCTGCCGGTGCTGCCGCCGGAGCTGCGCCCGTTGGTGCCGCTGGATGGTGGCCGGTTCGCCACCTCCGACCTGAACGACCTGTATCGCCGCGTCATCAACCGGAATAACCGTCTCAAGCGCCTGCTCGAACTGAAGGCGCCGGACATCATCGTGCGCAACGAGAAGCGCATGTTGCAGGAGTCGGTCGACTCCCTGCTCGACAACGGTCGTCGCGGCAAGGCCATGACCGGCGCCAACAAGCGCCCGCTGAAGTCACTGGCCGACATGATCAAGGGCAAGGGCGGCCGTTTCCGCCAGAACCTGCTGGGCAAGCGCGTCGACTACTCCGGCCGTTCCGTCATCGTCGTGGGCCCCACCCTCAAGCTGCACCAGTGCGGCCTGCCCAAGCTGATGGCGCTGGAACTGTTCAAGCCGTTCATCTTCCACCGCCTCGAAGTCATGGGCCTGGCGACCACCATCAAGGCCGCCAAGCGCATGGTGGAAGATGAAGAGCCGGTGGTCTGGGACATCCTGGAAGACGTCATCCGCGAACATCCGGTCATGCTGAACCGGGCGCCGACCCTGCACCGCCTGGGCATCCAGGCGTTCGAGCCGGTGCTGATCGAAGGCAAGGCGATCCAGTTGCACCCGCTGGTATGTACCGCCTTCAACGCCGACTTCGACGGCGACCAGATGGCCGTGCACGTGCCGCTCTCCCTGGAAGCCCAGATGGAGTGCCGCACCCTGATGCTGGCCTCCAACAACGTGCTGTCGCCCGCCAACGGCGAACCGATCATCGTGCCGTCGCAGGACATCGTGCTCGGCCTCTATTACATGAGCCGCGAGCGGATCAACGCGAAAGGCGAAGGCATGTTGTTCGCCGACACCGACGAACTGCGCGGCGCCTGGCAATCCGGACTGATCGACATCAACGCGCGCGTTACCGTGCGCCTGCGTGAGCGTAATTACGACGCCGCCGGCCAGGTGGTGGAGTCGATCAAGCGTGTTTCGACCGTGGTCGGCCGCGCCTTCCTCTCGGAAATCCTGCCCCCGGGACTGGACTTCGCGCACGTCGACAAGGCGCTGAAGAAAAAAGAAATCTCGAAGCTGATCAACGCCTCGTTCCGCAAGTGCGGCCTGAAAGACACCGTGGTGTTCGCCGACAAGCTGATGTACACCGGTTTCTCCATGGCGGCCAAGGGCGGCATCTCCATCTGCATGCAGGACATGCTGATGCCGCCGCAGAAGCAGGCCATCCTCACCGCCGCCGAAAACGAGGTGAAGGAAATCGAATCCCAGTACATCTCCGGCCTGGTGACTCAGGGTGAGCGCTACAACAAGGTGGTGGACATCTGGGGCCAGGCTGGCGACAAGGTGGCCAAGGCCATGATGGAGCAGCTTTCCCACGAAACCACCATCGACCGCGACGGCAAGCAGGTACGCCAGGAATCGTTCAACTCCATCTATATGATGGCCGACTCCGGTGCCCGTGGTTCCGCCGCCCAGATCCGTCAGCTGGCTGGTATGCGTGGCCTGATGGCAAAGCCGGACGGCTCCATTATCGAAACGCCTATCACGGCGAACTTCCGTGAAGGCCTCAACGTGTTGCAGTACTTCATCTCGACCCACGGCGCCCGTAAAGGCCTGGCCGATACCGCGCTGAAAACCGCCAACTCCGGCTACCTGACCCGACGACTGGTCGACGTGACCCAGGATCTGGTCATCACCGAGCTCGATTGCGGCACCCGCAACGGCATGGTCATGAAGGCCCTGGTGGAAGGCGGCGATGTGGTGGAACCGCTGCGTGACCGTATCCTCGGTCGCGTGGTTGCCAGCGATGTGATCCATCCGGAAACGGGTGAGACCGTGATCGACGCGGGCGACCTGCTCGATGAAGACATGGTCGATCAGCTCGACGAGCTGGGTGTCGACGAAGTAAAAGTGCGTACCCCGCTTACCTGCGACACCCGCTGGGGTTTGTGCGCCAAGTGCTATGGCCGTGACCTCGGCCGCGGCAATCTGATCAATTCCGGCGAAGCCGTCGGTGTGATCGCCGCCCAGTCGATCGGCGAACCGGGCACCCAGCTCACCATGCGGACCTTCCACATCGGTGGCGCCGCATCGCGTGCCGCTGCCGCTTCGCAGCTCGAAGGCAAGTCGGCCGGTAGCATCCGCTTCCTGCCCACGCTGCGCTACGTCACCAACCCCAAGGGCGAGCAGGTGGCGATCTCCCGCAACGGTGAAATCCTGATCGTCGACGACAGCCAGCGTGAGCGTGAGCGCCACAAGGTGCCTTACGGCGCCACCATGGCGGTGGCCGACGGCCAGATCGTCAAGGCCGGCACCGCGCTGGCCAACTGGGATCCGCATACCCGCCCCATCATTACCGAGTATGCCGGCCACGTGAAATTCGAGAACGTGGAAGACGGCGTCACCGTCGCCAAGCAGATCGACGATGTGACCGGTCTGTCCACACTTATCGTCATCGACGGCAAGCGCCGTGGCGCCACGCAAACCAAGGGGGTGCGGCCGCAGGTTCGCCTGATCGACGCCGATGGCCAGGATGTGAAAGTGTCCGGGACCGATATCAGCGTGAATATCACCTTCCAGGTGGGATCGCTGATTACCGTCAAGGATGGCCAGGATGTGAACGTGGGTGATGTGCTGGCGCGTATCCCGCAGGAAACCTCGAAGACTCGCGACATTACCGGCGGTCTGCCGCGCGTCGCCGAATTGTTCGAGGCGCGTTCCCCCAAGGATGCCGGCGTGCTGGCGGAAATCACCGGCACCGTCTCCTTCGGCAAGGACACCAAGGGCAAGCAACGTCTGGTGCTCACCGACATGGATGGCGTCCCGCATGAGTACCTGATCTCGAAGGACAAGCACGTCACCGTGCATGACGGCCAGATCGTCCAGAAGGGCGAGACCATCGTCGACGGCCCGTCCGACCCGCACGACATCCTGCGCCTGCAAGGTATCGAAGCGCTGGCGCGTTACATCATCGACGAAGTGCAGGACGTCTATCGCCTGCAGGGCGTGAAGATCAACGACAAGCACATCGAAGTGGTGGTGCGCCAGATGCTGCGCCGGATCAACGTCGCGGAGCCGGGTGACAGCAAATTCATCCTGGGTGAGCAGGTGGAGCGTTCCGAGTTCCTGCAAGAGAATGATCGTGTCATGGCCGCAGGCAAACTGCCGGCCGTGCATGACAACATCCTGCTGGGTATCACCAAGGCCTCTCTGTCGACCGACTCCTTCATCTCGGCCGCCTCTTTCCAGGAAACCACACGCGTCCTTACCGAAGCCGCCATCATGGCCAAGAAGGACGATCTGCGTGGCCTCAAGGAAAACGTCATCGTCGGGCGTCTCATCCCGGCGGGCACAGGCCTCGCCTACCACCGCACCCGCAAGGGCCTGGCGCACACCATCGACTTCCAGCCTACGCAACAGGGCGAGGAAGTCGTGGTGGTGCTGCAAGGGGATGGGGATGACGCTTGATCGCCTTAGTTGATTACAGGCTTGACAGCGCCCTTAATCACCCATAGTATGCGCAGTCTTTTTTCCGGCCAGTCCACCTCTTCTCGGGCGTTGCTTACATGCACGCGAAATGGTGGGCTGATTTGTCCAGGTTTCATGATTTAGTTGGGAACGCGTTAGATGCCGACCATCAACCAGTTAGTACGGAAGCCGCGTCAGGCTCCGATAGAGAAAAGCAAGGTACCAGCCATGGAGGCATGCCCGCAGAAGCGTGGTGTGTGTACTCGTGTCTATACCACTACGCCGAAGAAGCCCAACTCCGCGTTGCGGAAGGTTGCCAAGGTGCGTCTGTCCAATGGCTTTGAAGTCATCGGCTACATCGGTGGCGAAGGCCACAACCTGCAGGAGCACTCGGTCGTGCTGGTGCGTGGTGGCCGGGTCAAGGATTTGCCGGGTGTGCGTTACCACATCGTGCGCGGCAGTCTGGATACCGCCGGTGTCAAGGATCGCAAGCAGAGCCGTTCCAAGTACGGTGCCAAGCGCGCAAAAACCGGCAAATGAGCCGGCAAGTAAGAGACAAGGAGTTACAGCATGCCCCGTCGTCGTGAGGTTCCCAAACGTGTCATCCTGCCGGATCCGAAGTTCGGTAGCCAGGAAGTGGCCAAATTCATGAACGTTGTCATGAATAGCGGCAAGAAGGCTGTGGCCGAGCGCATCGTATACGGTGCTTTCGAGCAGATCGGCAAGAAGAGCGGCAAAGACCCGGTTGAGGTCTTTGGTCAGGCAATGTCCAATGTGCGCCCTGTGGTCGAGGTCAAGTCTCGCCGCGTCGGTGGTGCCAACTACCAGGTGCCGGTCGAGGTGCGTCCTTCGCGTCGCAACGCGCTGGCCATGCGTTGGCTCAAGGAGGCGGCGCGCAAGCGTGGCGAAAAATCCATGGGTCAGCGTCTGGCGGGTGAGTTGCTGGATGCGGCTGAAGGCCGTGGCGGCGCCATGAAGAAGCGTGAAGAGATTCACCGCATGGCCGAAGCCAACAAGGCTTTCTCGCACTTCCGCTTTTGATAAGGAAATAGCACAGTGGCACGCAAGACCCCTATCGAACGCTATCGCAATATCGGCATCTCGGCGCACATCGACGCCGGCAAGACCACCACGACCGAGCGCGTCCTGTTCTACACCGGCGTCAATCACAAGATTGGCGAGGTGCATGACGGCGCGGCGACCATGGACTGGATGGAACAGGAGCAAGAGCGCGGCATTACCATTACTTCCGCTGCCACGACCTGTTTCTGGAAGGGCATGGATCTATCGCTGCCTGAGCATCGTGTAAACATTATCGACACGCCCGGCCACGTGGATTTCACCATCGAGGTGGAGCGTTCCATGCGCGTGCTGGATGGTGCTTGTATGGTGTATTGCGCGGTAGGTGGTGTGCAGCCCCAGTCCGAGACGGTATGGCGTCAGGCCAACAAATACGGCGTGCCGCGCTTGGCCTTCGTCAACAAGATGGACCGCCAGGGCGCTAATTTCTTCCGTGTCTATGAGCAGATGAAGACACGACTGAAGGCTAACCCGGTGCTGATCCAGGTGCCGATCGGCGCTGAAGAGAAGTTCGAAGGGGTGGTCGACCTGGTCAAGATGAAGGCCATCTATTGGGATGAAGCCTCTCAGGGCATGAAGTTCGAATATCGCGAAATACCCGCCGACCTCGTTGATGTCTGCAATGAGTGGCGCGAAAAGATGGTCGAGGTTGCGGCCGAGGCCAGCGAAGAGTTGATGAACAAATACCTGGATGAGGGCGACCTCTCCGAGGCCGAAATCAAGCAGGCCTTGCGCACTCGTACCATTGCCAGTGAAATCGTCCCCATGCTGTGCGGCTCCGCCTTCAAGAACAAAGGCGTGCAAGCCATGCTGGATGCGGTGATCGACTACATGCCTTCGCCAGTCGATATTCCCCCGGTCAAGTGCGAAACCGAAAACGGCGAACCCACAGAGCGTCCCGCCAGTGACGATGCGCCTTTCGCTGCCCTGGCCTTCAAGATCATGACCGACCCATTCGTCGGTCAACTTACCTTCTTCCGGGTCTATTCCGGCAAGGTGAGTGCGGGTGACACAATCTACAACTCGGTCAAGGGCAAGAAGGATCGCCTGGGCCGTATCCTGCAGATGCACGCCAACAATCGCGAAGAGATCAAGGAAGTGCACGCGGGCGATATCGCTGCCGCTGTCGGCCTGAAAGACGCAATCACGGGCGACACCATTTGCTCATTGGACAAACCTGTCATTCTTGAGCGCATGATTTTCCCCGAGCCCGTGATTCACGTTGCTGTGGAGCCCAAGACCAAGGCTGACCAGGAAAAGATGGGCCTGGCCCTGAATCGTTTGGCCCAGGAAGATCCTTCGTTCCGGGTGCGTACCGATGAAGAAACGGGTCAGACCATCATCTCCGGCATGGGTGAGTTGCACCTGGAAATCCTGGTTGACCGTATGCGACGCGAATTCAGCGTCGAGGCCAACGTGGGTGCTCCCCAGGTGGCCTACCGTGAAGCCATCCGCAAGTCGGTTGAGCAGGAAGGAAAATTCGTCAAGCAATCTGGCGGCAAGGGGCAGTACGGCCATGTCTGGCTCAAGTTGGAGCCGAATGAGGCGGGCAAAGGTTTTGAATTTGTCGATGCCATCAAGGGTGGCTCGGTGCCGCGCGAGTACATTCCGGCGGTCGAGAAAGGCCTGAGAGAAGCGCTGAACAACGGCGTCATGGCCGGCTTCCCGGTGGTTGACGTTAAAGTCACCCTGTTCGATGGCTCCTACCATGAGGTCGACTCATCCGAGCAGGCGTTCAAGATGGCCGCAATCCTGGGCTTCAAGGAAGGCATGCGGAAAGCCAGTCCAGTGCTGTTGGAGCCGATGATGGCGGTTGAAGTCGAGACCCCGGAAGACTACATGGGTGATGTCATGGGTGACCTGAACCGTCGCCGCGGCATCATTCAAGGGATGGACGATCTGGCGGCGGGCAAGTCGATCAAGGCTGAAGTGCCACTGGCGGAAATGTTCGGCTACTCGACTGATGTGCGCTCGATGTCGCAGGGCCGTGCCACCTATACGATGGAATTCAAGCACTATTCCGACGCACCCAAGTCAGTCGCGGAAGCGGTGATCAACAGTAAGAAGTGATAGAGGTTAAGAGAAATGGCCAAGGAAAAATTTGCGCGTACGAAGCCGCACGTGAACGTTGGGACGATTGGACACGTTGACCACGGCAAGACGACGCTGACAGCAGCGATCACCACGATTCTGTCGAAGAAGTTTGGCGGTGCCGCCAAGAACTACGCGGACATCGACTCCGCGCCGGAAGAGAAGGCGCGCGGCATCACCATCAACACCGCGCACGTCGAGTACGAGACCGCGAACCGCCACTACGCGCACGTCGATTGCCCGGGCCACGCCGACTACGTGAAGAACATGATCACGGGTGCCGCGCAGATGGACGGCGCGATCCTGGTCGTGTCCGCCGCCGACGGCCCGATGCCGCAGACCCGCGAGCACATCCTGCTTGCCCGTCAGGTGGGCGTGCCCTACATCATCGTGTACATGAACAAGGCCGACATGGTCGACGACGCCGAGCTGCTCGAACTCGTCGAAATGGAAGTGCGCGAATTGCTCGTCAAGTACGACTTCCCGGGTGATGACACCCCGATCATCATCGGCTCCGCCCTGAAAGCCCTGGAAGGCGACACCAGCGACATCGGCGAAGCCTCCATCCTCAAGTTGGCCGACGCCCTCGACAGCTACATCCCGATGCCCGCGCGCGCCGTGGACAAGCCCTTCCTGCTGCCCGTCGAAGATGTCTTCTCCATCTCCGGCCGCGGCACCGTGGTGACCGGCCGGGTCGAGCGTGGCATCGTCAAAGTTGGCGAGGAGGTCGAGATCGTCGGCATCAAGCCCACGGTCAAGACCATCTTCACCGGCGTCGAAATGTTCCGCAAGCTGCTCGTCCAAGGCCTGGCCGGCGACAACGTGGGCGTACTGCTGCGCGGCACCAAACGGGAAGACGTCGAGCGCGGCCAGGGGTTGGCCAAGCCCGGCAGCATCACCCCGCACACCAAGTTCAGCGCCGAGATCTACGTGCTGAGCAAGGATGAAGGCGGCCGCCACACCCCGTTCTTCAATGGCTATCGTCCCCAGTTCTACTTCCGCACCACCGACGTGACCGGCGCGATCGAACTTCCCGCCGGCACCGAGATGGTGATGCCGGGTGACAACGTCTCGATCGTTGCGGCCCTGATCGCCCCGATCGCGATGGAAGAAGGTCTGCGTTTCGCCATCCGCGAGGG
>JAUYFG010000043.1 GCA_030690985.1 Pseudomonadota bacterium | reverse complement strand
GCGGATCGATCCCCAGTGCCGTGTAGATCGACTGCAAGGCCGTCTCCGGGCGGGTGGCCTTGCGTACATGCAGGGTGCGGCCATCCTTGCGGGTGAAGCTCGCCGTCACCCGGCGTTGTACCGACAGCGTCTCGCGCAGACTCGCCCAGCGCCCGTGAATCCCCTTCGCCTCAAGTTGTCGCCGAATCACCTGCACCGCCTGATACGCCAGCACCGTGATGAACAAGTGCGCATCGCTGCGCCCCTCCTTATGGTGGTAGACCGGCCGCAGGCCCAGTTCCGACTTCAAGCTGCGGAACACCCCCTCCAGGTCGGTCAGCATCGTGTAGGTCCGCCACAGCTTCTCTTCGTCCCAATCCACCTCGCTGCTGCGCAGGCAGTACACCCCGGGATCGGTCAGCATCGTCCCCGCCACCGGCTTTTTCTCCCACTTGAGTGCCTTGACCTTGAGGCCTTCCTCGTCGGTGTCCAGGGTGATTTCGTAATGCCGGCCCACCCCGCGGCAACGTTCCTTCAGCTTGCCGATCCGGTCCCACAGGCGATCTGCACGCTTCTCTCCGCGCGGCTTGGCCAGGCCTTCCTTCAGCTTGGTCAGCCCCGCCTCGAAGCCTTCGCAGAAACGCTGCGTGATGCCCGATTCCTTCTTCTCCCGCCCCGGCGAATGGCAATACAGGCGAACCTCGCCTGCCGCCTCGTCCAGCACCTTCATCACCTTCAGCGTATCGCCCCCCGCCGTGGTCAGCGTCGTCTCGCCTTCCGGCGCAATCCGCTGGGCCTCCCGGCTCATCACCAGGTAGCGATAGCCCTTTTCCTTCAGCCAGGCGAGGTTCGCCTCCGTCGCGATGCCGCGATCCATCACCACCAGGGCGCCGCTCGGGGCGGAAAGGTCGGTCAGCATGGCCTCCAGGGTGCGCCCCTCCACCGCGTTGCCGTCGAACACCCGGGAACGCTGCACAAAGCCGCTGCCGTCCAGGGTCAGCCCCAGGGTCAAGAGCGGGCAGCGGAGTCGTTGCCGCTTTAGCGGCTTACGAATCCGGCGTGCCCCTTGCGGGTGCAATCCGTGCGCTTCTCTTTCGAATGGCCGCGACGCGCTTTGGGGTTGAGGGCGGCGGCCCCTTCGAAATAAGTGTTGGTGAGGTCGTACAGGGTGACCGTCGTCTCCAGGCCGAACAGGCTCTGCACCCGCTCGAACAGGGCCGCTTCGATGGCTTCCTGGTGTTTCAGCAGGACATCGCCCGCGCGGTAGAGGCGCATCAGCGAGAGATCGGTGAAGGACAAGTCGAGCAACTCGCCCAGGGCGCTGGTGTCGTTGAGCCAGCGCCAAGTGGCCAGTTCCGAGCCGGGGGCGGCCATGCGCGCCACCACCTGGGCCAGGATCATGGCGCGGGTGATGGCGTTGATGCCCAGCGATTCCAGGAGCGGTTCAAATTCCAACTGGGCCAGCGCATGCAGCCCGACCTGCTCGACGCCGACGGAACGCGGCCGGGTCAGCTCCAGGGAGGAGACATCGACCTCGACGAAATCGCACTCAGGCAGGGGTTCCGCGCGGCTGGCGATGAGCCGGGCGGCGAGGGTTTGCGCGAGGGTTTCGACCGTTTCGGGAACGTTCGCGGCGTGGAGATCGTCGCGCTGGCCGAGGAGCTGGGCGAGACGGACGCACAGGTCGGGCCAGAGGGGTTCGGGGAGGTCGAAGGCGCTGCCGAGGTTGAGGAGGGTCGATTGGCGAACCCGAGCGCCCTCACGCCGGGACTCGACCAGGCGGAAGGTGTGGTAGGCGACGCCGTCGGCATTGCGGCGGGTGGGGGTGCGGCGGATGAACATGCCGACAGGATAGCGCCAGGCAAGGGATTGCGGGACGCTACGAATAATAATAAGGCACTACACTAGGGTTTTTGGGTGCAGACGACCAAGAATCAATGGGTTACGTTCTGAAATCAATGGAAATCGAGGGGAATTGAGGAGGAGGTTGTTAAACGTGGGCTACCGAATAGGTAGGCGAATTACCGCGCTTATCGCGGCCGCTTGCCGCGTGGTCCCGAGGGTTTTACCGGGCGGCGCGACTCCGGCGTGGTCCGGGCAGCCGGCCGGGGTGGCCGGCGTTCCCCGGCAGGGAGGGCGCTTTCGAAGCGGCGCCCGGTGCCGGCCGGCTGGAAGGCCGGGATCAGGTGTTTCTTGCCGTTGCCGATCAGGTCGGCGCGGCCCATCGCTTGCAGGGCGTCGCGCAGCAGCGGCCAGTTTTCCGCATCGTGGTAGCGCAGGAAAGCCTTGTGCAGTTTGCGCGTGCGCCCGGCGCGGACGACCGAGACGGTTTTGTTATCGCCACCGCCCAGCACCTTTTTCAGCGGGTTGCGCTCGGTGTGATACATGGTGGTGGCCAGCGCCATCGGCGTCGGCAGGAAGGTCTGCACCTGATCCAGGCGGAAATTGTTGTGCTTCAGCCAGAGCGCCAGGTTGAGCATGTCTTCATCGCTGGTGCCGGGGTGGGCGGCGATGAAGTAAGGAATCAGGTATTGCTCCTTGCCGGCTTCTTTCGAGAAGCGCTCGAACATCAGCTTGAACCGGTCGTAGGCGGCGATGCCCGGCTTCATCATGTGGTTGAGCGGGCCTTCCTCGGTGTGTTCCGGGGCGATCTTGAGGTAGCCGCCGACATGGTGGGTGACCAGCTCCTTCACGTATTCCGGCGAGCGCAGCGCCAGGTCGTAACGCACCCCGGAACTGATGAGGATCTTCTTGATGCCGGGCAATGCCCGCGCCTTGCGGTAAAGCTGTACCAGCGGGCCGTGGTCGGTGCCCATGTTCTCGCAGATGTCCGGGAATACACAGCTCAAACGGCGGCAGGCGGATTCGATGACCGGGTCTTTGCAGGCCAGGCGGTACATGTTGGCGGTGGGGCCGCCGAGATCGGAAATCACCCCGGTGAAGCCCGGCGTCTTGTCGCGGATGGCTTCGATCTCGCTCAGGATGGAGGCTTCGGAACGGCTCTGGATGATCCGCCCCTCGTGCTCGGTGATGGAGCAGAAGGTGCAGCCGCCGAAGCAGCCACGCATGATGTTGATCGAGAAACGGATCATCTCCCAGGCGGGAATCTTCGCGCCGCCATAGACCGGATGCGGCGCCCGCGCATAGGGCATGTCGTAGACGCGGTCGAGTTCCTCGGTGGCCAGCGGCAACGGCGGCGGGTTCAACCAGACATCGCGCTCGCCATGCGCCTGGACGAGGGCACGGGCATTGCCGGGGTTGGATTCGAGATGCAGCATGCGCGAGGCATGCGCGTACAGCACCGGGTTCTTCTCCACCAGGTCGTAGGCGGGAATCCGCAGCACCGTATGGGCACGGGCGGCCTGGCGCTGCGCCAGGCGTTCTTCCTTGCTGATGAAGCGGATCGGCTGGGCGAGCGTTGCTCCCTCTCCCCCGGCCCCTCCCCCTCCGGGGGAGGGTTGGGGAGAGGGAGCAACGCTCGCATAAGGATCGGGATGCGAATCGACCCTGCCGAGGATCTCCAGTTGCGTCGAGTCGATCTCCGCCCAGGCCTCGCTGGGCTTCCAGCCGAACGGCGCCATGAACGCCGTGCCGCGCAGATCGCGGATCTCGGAGATGGCCTCACCCGCCGCCAGGCGATGGGTCAGTGCCACCAGCGCCCGTTCCGCATTGCCGAACATCAGCATGTCGGCCTTGGAATCGGCCAGCACCGAGCGGCGCACCTTGTCCGACCAGTAATCGTAATGCGCAATCCGGCGCAGGCTCGCCTCGATGCCGCCGATCACCACGTTCACCCCGGCATAGGCCTCGCGGCAACGCTGCGCATAGGCCACCACGGCACGATCCGGGCGCTTGTTGGGCTCGGCATTGGCGGTATAGGCGTCGTCGGAACGGATTCTTCGATCCGAGGTGTAGCGATTCACCATCGAATCCATGTTCCCGGCCGTCACCCCGAAATACAGATTCGGCCGCCCCAGCACGCGGAAAGGATCGGCCGATTTCCAGTCCGGCTGGCTGATGATGCCGACGCGGAAGCCCTGCGCCTCCAGCAGCCGCCCCACCAGCGCCATGCCGAAACTGGGATGGTCGATATAGGCATCGCCGGTCACCAGAATGACATCGCAACTGTCCCAGCCCAGCACCTCCATTTCTTTGCGCGACATCGGCAGAAACGGCGCCACACCGAAGCGTTTGGCCCAGAAGTGACGATAGGAGAAGAGGGGTTTTGCGGTATCCAAGGGGGGTCCGTGCGAAGAAAACCAGGGTGTTGGCTTGAGGATCAGGGCGTGGCCGAGCAAGTTGCTGCAAGGCTACGCGCGGGGCCACATTCAAGCACACCTCGGCCCGATGGGACGAACTCCGCCATGGTTTGCGACACGTTTCCCCGCTTCCATGATGCGGTTCGCTGCGCTAACCACATCCTACGCAGGGCTTCGATGCCGGCTGTTTCACGGTAACTCGACATGGCCCTTTCCGAGCCGCCCCGCAAGATGAAACCCGTCGTAGGAGCGGGCTTGCCCGCGATTTTCGGCCTCGGCGTGGGTACGAACGCCTCAATCGCGGGCAAGCCCGCTCCTACGATCCGGCCAACTGCGTTTTTTAGGATTAACGCCCAATGGTGCGCACGGCGCACCCTACGGAATCGCCGGCTTGCCACGAGTTATTGTGCGGTTAGTTCGCGCGCCCGCAACTGGCCGCAGCCGCCGTCGATGTCCTGGCCGGCGGAGTTTCGCAACCGGGTGAGGATGCCGCGTTGATGCAGTTGGCCGGCCATTTCCGAGGCGCGTTCCCAGGTGGGGCGCTTGAAGCCGAGGCCTTCGTTGGCGTTGTAGGGGATGAAATTCATCATCGCGTATTTGCCGGCGAGGAGGCGGACGATGCCCTCCAGTTCCTCGTCGCTGTCATTGATGCCTTCCAGCAGTGTCCACTGATACTGGATCGGATAGCCGGTGCTGCGGGCATAGCCCTCGCCGAGTTCCACCAGTTCGGCGGGGGTGATGCGTGGCGCCTTGGGCAGCAGCCGGGCGCGCAGGTCGGCGCGCGTGGTGTGCAGGGACAGCGCCAGCGCCGGTTTCACCACACCTTGCGGCAGGCGCTCGAACACGCGCGGATCGCCCACCGTCGAGAACACCAGGTTCTTGTGGCCGATGGCGCCCACCGTGCCGAGCAGTTCGATGGCTTCGAGCACGTTGTCCAGGTTGTGGGCCGGTTCGCCCATGCCCATGAACACCACCCGGCTCACCGTCCGCCGGGTACGCGCGAGCACCACCTGGGCGACGATCTCGCCGCTGCTCAACTGGCGCAGCAGGCCATCGCGTCCGGTCATGCAGAACAGGCAGCCCACGGCACAGCCGACCTGGGTGGAAACACACAGGCCATCACGCGGCAACAACACGCTTTCCACGGTCTGGCCGTCGCCCAGTTCGACCAGCAGGCGCGCCGAACCGTCCTCACCGGGATGTTCCGAACGCAGGCGAGCAAGGCCATTGAGTTCTTCGGTCAGCGCGGGGAGCGCCTCGCGCAGCCGCAGCGGCAGGAAATCCTCGGCGCGGCGGTGGCGGGTATCCACGGAACGCACCCGCGTCCAGGCCTGAAGCACGCGCTGCTCGTGGAGGGGTTTGGCGCCCAGGTCGCGCAGGCGCCGGCGGAGGGATTCGATTCGCATGGGAGCGGATGCTAGCAGCCGGCTGGGTTAAACGACGCAGGCGAGTCGCCTGCGCTACAAGACCGCGCTGTAGCGCAGGCGTCTCGCCTGCGAGCCGGCGGCGCGCTTGGGTCAGGTTTCTCTTATCATCGCGCCCCATGAACGCCAGCCAACGCCGCGCCATTTTCGAGCGCCTCCGCGCCGCCAATCCGCACCCCACTACTGAACTCCATTACCGCACGCCATTCGAGCTGCTGGTGGCGGTGATGTTGTCGGCCCAGGCGACCGATGTGAGCGTCAATCTGGCGACCGCGACCTTGTTTCCGGCCGCGAACACCCCCGAGAAAATGCGCTCCCTGGGCGCGGACGGCGTGATGTCGCATATCCGCCGCATCGGCCTGTTCAAGACCAAGGCGAAGAACGTGGTCGCCACCTGCCAGATCCTGCTCGACCAGCATGGCGGCGAGGTGCCGAAAGATCGGGAATCTCTCGAAGCCCTGCCGGGCGTGGGCCGCAAGACCGCGAACGTGGTGCTGAACACGGCTTTCGGCGAGCCCACCATCGCGGTGGACACGCACATCTTCCGGGTAGCCAACCGCATCGGCCTGGCGCCGGGCAAGACCGTGCTGGAAGTGGAACAGAAGCTGCTGCGCCATGTCCCCGCCGAATTCCGCCATGACGCCCACCACTGGCTGATCCTGCATGGCCGTTATGTGTGCAAGGCGCGCAAGCCGGCGTGCGGCAACTGCCTGATCCATGATCTCTGCGATTACAAGGAAAAGACGGCGTGAAAGTCGCCAGCGGACTGGCGCAGGGGCGCCGCGCGGAACCGGCTTTGGCGACACAAGCCGTGGAGACGGCGATGCAGCGCGCCGGCCTTTCCCATGCCCAGGCGGTGTTGCTCTATCTCAGCGCCGATTTCGCCCATGACCCGCAGCCGGCCATCACCGCCGCCGCGCGCGCCGGCAACTGTCTACAAGTGGCGGGCTGCACGGCGGCCGGGGTATTCAGCGATGAAGACTGGGTGCTGGATGCGCCCGCCGCCGTCGCCCTGGTGCTGGGTGATGGCCTTTCCCTACAGACCGCCGTGGCGGACACCGATCCGGTACTCACCTTCGCCGCGCCCAATGCGCTGGACATGCACTGGCTGATGGGCGGTGGCGCGCGTTATGGCGGCGTTTCCGGTGATGCCTCCGGCCAGGGGCCCTACACGGTCTGGTCCGGCGGGCGCGCGCAACAGGCCGGCCGTTGTGAGCTGGCACTGGCCGGCGCGGACTTGCGCGTGGGCGTCTCGCAGGGCATCCGCCCGTTGTCGCAACCGGCCAGCATCGGCCAGGTGGAAGGCCACGATGTGCGCATGGTGGGCGGCCAATCCGCACTTGCCAGCCTGGCGCGGGAACTGCCCTTGAGCGAGCGCGCGCCGGACCGTATACCCACGCATCTATTGCTGGCCGGGGTGACTTATGGCGAACCAAAACACGCGCTCGAAGAAGGCCGCTTTCATCTGCTGCCGGTGATTTCCGCCAATGCGAACGACCGCTCGGTGACGGTGGCCGGCCAACTCACGCCCGGGCTCGATCTGTTCTGGGCGATGCGCCAGCCGAAGGCGGCGGAACACGACATGCGCGCCATGCTTGATCGCCTGAGCCAGGGCGCTAACGGCAAACCGCGTTTCGGCCTGATCTTCCCGTGCATGGGGCGCGGCCCCTATTTTTACGGCGGTGTCGATCGCGATCTTCAAATACTGAAGGAGCGCTGCCCCGGCATGCCCTTCGCGGGCTTCTACGGCAACGGCGAAATCGCCCACCTGGACGGCGCCAATCGGCTGCTGCAATACAGCGTGGTGTTGGGGTTGGGATATGACGCGGAATAACCGTAGCCCGGATGCAGCGCAGCGGAATCCGGGAATGATGGCGCCGCAAGACCCCGGATTCCGCTGCGCTGCATCCGGGCTACAGGGCTCGTCCCGTCAAACCAGGAGACGCCGGCAGGATGCCGGCGCTACATAAACCATGTTCAATCCCAGCCGTGACCAGGCCCGCCTGTTCTTCTTCGAAGCCTGGAAGAAATTCCGCGAGCAAATACCGCTGAGCGATCTGGAAGCCATCGCGGTGGAGCACATCGGCCGGCATCCGGAATACCACGCCATCCTGGATGCGCCCGAGCGCTACCAGGAACGCGAATGGCGGCCGGAACTGGGCGAGACCAATCCCTTCCTGCATCTGTCCATGCATCTGGCGATCAGCGAGCAGCTTTCCATCGACCAGCCGCCCGGTGTGAAACCGCGCTATGAAAAGCTGCGCGCCGCGCTGGGCGATGAACACGATGCCCAGCATCAGGTCATGGACTGTCTGGCCGAGATGATCTGGACCGCGCAGCGTTACAACCTGCCGCCGGACGGCGCGGCCTACCTTGCTTGTCTGGAGCAGAAATGTCCTGGCTGAAACGCGACCGCTTTGGCGCCGAGTTTGCAAATCTCCTCGCCTGCAACCTGTGGCTGTACAAGTTCTTCCCATTCCTGAAATGGCAGGACCGGGTCACCCCGGGCAACCTCAAAGCCGATGCGCTGGCCGGTTTTGCCGGGAACTCGATTCCGACATCTGCCGCACCTGCAAGTCGCGCATCTTCCGCGAGTGCCAGGACAAGCTGCCGAACGGCGAAACGCGCCAGGAGAGCTGAACCATGCACCGACTAATGCGCCTGTTGATTGCCCTGTGTTTTGCCCACGGCGCCGCCGTACAAGCCGGCACCTGGGTTCTGGTCAGCGAGGGCGATTGCCCCGGCCCCCAGGTCATCGGCAGCGCCGGCGAACGCCCCGATGCCATCCACTGCACCCCCGCATTTTCAGGAAAAACCGCGCTCTGCTTCACCCAGGTCTGCTATCCCGGCTGCCAATACATCGACGTGCCCACCCCACAGTGCCGGGGCGGCGCGGAACTGGCCGACGTCTATACCTGCGTGCCGGAGAAGCCGGCGGGATCATGAGCGACGATCTTTTCGCCGCCCTCCCCTCCCCCACCGCCGCCGGCGACGCGCCGCTGGCGGAGACGATGCGCCCGCAAAGCCTGGACGAGGTGATCGGCCAGGCCCATCTGCTCGGGCCGGGGATGCCGCTGAAACTGGCGTTCGATGCGCGGCGCCTGCATTCGATGATCCTGTGGGGGCCGCCGGGGGTGGGTAAGACCACCCTGGCGCGCCTGACCGCACGCCATTTCGGCGCCGATTTCATCCAGATTTCCGCCGTCCTGGCCGGGGTGAAGGAGATCCGCGAGTCGGTGGAACGGGCGCGCATGAACCAGCGCCTGGATCGCCAGACCATCCTGTTCGTGGACGAAGTGCACCGCTTCAACAAGGCACAGCAGGACGCCTTTCTGCCGCATGTCGAATCCGGCCTGGTCACCTTCATCGGCGCCACCACCGAGAACCCCTCGTTCGAAGTGGTGGGCGCCCTCCTCTCGCGCGCTCAGGTTTATGTGCTGTCCGCCCTGAACGAGAGCGAACTTGCCGCCCTGCTCAAGCGTGCCCTGGAACAAGGACTCGGCCTGAATCTGAACGCCGACGCGGAAAAACTGCTGGTGGCCTATGCCGATGGCGACGGCCGCCGCCTCATCAACCTGGTCGAACAACTGGCGGTGGCGGCGCACATCGCCGGGGTCGAGCTGGTGGACGCGGGTTTCGCCGCCCGCGCCCTGTCGCCTTCATTGCGCCGTTTCGACAAGGGTGGCGAAGCCTTCTACGACCAGATTTCCGCCTTGCACAAGAGCGTGCGCGGCTCCGACCCCGATGCCTCGCTGTACTGGTTCGCGCGCATGCTCGATGGCGGCGCCGACCCGCGCTACCTGGCACGCCGCATCGTGCGCATGGCCTGGGAAGACATCGGCCTGGCCGACCCGCGCGCCGCGCGCATGGCGCTGGACGCCGCCGAAACCTACGAACGCCTGGGTAGCCCGGAAGGCGAACTGGCCCTGGCGCAGGCGCTGATCTACCTGGCCTGCGCCGCCAAATCCAACGCCGGCTATCTGGCCTGGGGCGCGGTGCGCGGCTTCGTCAAGGAAAACGGCTCGCGCGAGGTGCCGGTGCACCTGCGCAACGCCCCCACCAAACTGATGAAGGAACTGGGCTACGGCCGCGCCTACCGCTACGCCCACGACGAAGCGGAAGCCTATGCCGCCGGCGAACACTACTTCCCGGATGAACTGGCCGCGCCGCCGCGCTTCTACACCCCCACCCCGCGCGGCCTGGAAGGCAAGATCAGCGAACGCCTCGCGCACCTGCGCGAACTGGACCGGAAGGCGAAAAAATAGATCGGCTGTAGTGCCGACAGTGACGTAGGTTGGGCAAAGCGATAGCGTGCCCAACATCGCGACGGTTCGTTGGGCACGCTATCGCTTTGCCCAACCTACGGCGCTATAGCGCCGGCGCTACAGCCCGGTAGGATGGGTTGAGCGATAGCGAAACCCATCATGCGACGGTACGGAGGGGATTGATGGGTTTCGCTATCGCTCAACCCATCCTACGACTTGTTTCACCCCACCGAGCGGAAGGAAAAACGCCGGCAGGAAGAGCGTGGTTGTTGCCGCCGGTATTTTGGCGGCATTACAACCACGGCCTACCCCTTGCGGGTATGCCGGCGCTACAGGGGGCGGCTGGCGCCGCCTCGTGGAAGGCTTACTTGTCTTTCACTTCCTCGAACTCGGCATCGACGACGTCGTCGTCTTTCTTGCCGGCATCAGCAGCGCCATCGGCAGCGCCGGGTTGACCACCACTCGCCTGATCCTTGGCATATACCTGCTCGGCCAGTTTGTGGCTGGCTTCGGCCAGAACCTGGGTCTTGGCTTCGATCTCGCCCTTGTCGCCGGACTTGATCGCGGCCTCGCACTCGGTGATGGCGGTTTCGATCTTGGCTTTCTCTTCGTCGCTGACCTTGTCGCCGTAGTCCTTCAGCGCCTTCTTCACCGAGTGCACCATGCTGTCGGCCTGGTTGCGCGCGGTAGCCAATTCGAAGGCCTTGTGGTCTTCGGCGGCGTTGGCTTCGGCGTCCTGCACCATCTTCTTGATCTCGTCCTCGGACAGGCCCGAGTTCGCCTTGATGGTGATCTTGGCTTCCTTGCCGGTACCCTTGTCCTTGGCGGAAACGTGCAGGATGCCGTTGGCATCGATGTCGAAAGTGACATCGATCTGCGGCATGCCACGTGAAGCGGGCGGAATGTCGGTGAGGTTGAACTGGCCCAGGCTCTTGTTGCCGGAGGCCATTTCGCGCTCGCCCTGCAGCACATGGATGGTCACTGCGGTCTGGTTGTCGTCGGCCGTCGAGAACACCTGGTTGGCGCGGGTGGGAATGGTGGTGTTCTTGGGGATGAGCTTGGTCATCACGCTGCCCAGGGTTTCGATGCCCAGGGACAGCGGCGAGACGTCGAGCAACAGCACGTCCTTGACTTCGCCTTGCAGCACGCCGCCCTGGATGGCGGCGCCAACGGCGACGGCCTCGTCCGGGTTGACGTCCTTGCGCGGTTCGCGGCCGAAGAACTCCTTCACCAGTTCCTGCACCTTGGGCATGCGGGTCATGCCGCCGACCAGGATCACGTCGCCGATGTCGGAAATCTTCACGCCGGCATCCTTGATCGCGATCTTGCACGGCTCGATGGTGCGCTTGATCAGTTCTTCCACCAGGCTCTCGAACTTGGAGCGGGTGATTTTCATGACCAGGTGCTTCGGGCCGGTGGCATCCGCCGTGATGTAGGGCAGGTTGATCTCGGTCTGGGTCGCGGAGGACAACTCGATCTTGGCCTTCTCGGCGGCTTCCTTCAGGCGTTGCAGGGCCAGTACGTCCTGCTTCAGGTTGACGCCGGCTTCTTTCTTGAACTCGTCGATGATGTAATCGATCAGGCGCTGGTCGAAGTCCTCGCCGCCCAGGAAGGTGTCGCCGTTGGTGGACAGCACTTCGAACTGGTGCTCGCCGTCGATTTCGGCGATCTCGATGATGGAGATGTCGAAAGTACCGCCGCCCAGGTCATAGACGGCGATCTTGCGGTCGCCTTCCTGCTTGTCCATGCCGAAGGCCAGCGCGGCCGCGGTCGGCTCGTTGATGATGCGCTTCACTTCCAGGCCGGCGATGCGGCCGGCGTCCTTGGTGGCCTGGCGCTGCGAATCGTTGAAGTAGGCCGGCACGGTGATGACCGCTTCGGTCACTTCCTCGCCCAGGTAGTCCTCGGCGGTCTTCTTCATCTTGCGCAGCACTTCGGCGGAAATCTGCGGCGGCGCCTTCTTCTCGCCATGCACTTCCACCCAGGCGTCGCCGTTGTCAGCCTGGAAAATCTTGAAAGGCATCAGGTCGATGTCCTTCTGCACTTCCTTCTCGGCGAAACGGCGGCCGATCAGACGCTTGATGGCGTACAGGGTGTTCCTGGGGTTGGTGACGGACTGCCGCTTGGCCGGCGCGCCACAGAGGATTTCGCCGTCTTCCACATAAGCGACGATGGACGGGGTGGTGCGCGTGCCTTCCGCATTTTCGATGACCTTGGCCTTGCCGCCTTCCATGATGGCCACGCAAGAATTGGTGGTGCCCAGGTCGATGCCGATGATTTTGCCCATTTGTGTCTTCCTCAGAAAAATTAGCTTGTTAGCTTTATGGGATTGTTGAGTGGGGTTTCAAGGGGTTGTGTGTAGCGCCGGCTTCCAGCCGGCCAGTTTCCAAAACTGCCGGCTGGAAGCCGGCGCTACAAGGTCACTTACCCTTCACCACCATCACCATCGCCGGCCGGATCACCCGCTCGTTCAGCAGGTAACCCTTCTGCAGCACTTGGGCGACGGTATTGGGCTCGCCCTCCGCATCCACCATGGCGATGGCCTGGTGACAATTCGGATCGAACTTGGCGCCCAACGGATTGATTTCATTGATCGCGTTCTTCTCGAACACGCCGGATAGCTGTTTCAGGGTCAGTTCCACGCCGCTCTTCACGCTCTCCAGACTGACGTTGTCGCCAGTCGCCAGCGCGGCTTCCAGGCTGTCCTTCACCGCCAGCAAATCGGCCGCGAACTTGTCCAGCGCGAACTTGCGCGCCTTCTCCACCTCATCGAGCGAGCGGCGGCGCACGTTCTCGGTCTCCGCCTTGGCGCGCAGCCAGGCATCGTGATGTTCCTGCGCGTTCAACTCCGCCTGGCGCAGCATTTCTTCGAGACTCGGCATGCGGTCCACATTGACGCCCGCCGCCTCGACGTTTTCCTGATTGACTTGTTCCTCAGACACTTCGCTTCCCTCCTAAAAACCGGACTGGTTTTGTGGGCGTTACGGGGATTTTCAAGAGTAGGGAGATACATATCGGTGTCGTAATGGGCGCAAACCTGAGCCCAACTCATTCTATGGCTCTTGACACCATAGAGCACCCATGATGAACTGCCGCGATGAAAGCGATTGAACTATTTCGGACCAGGGAACAGGTCGGGAACGGCCTTATCGAAAGGCTCTGTTCGCGTCTTCCGTTGGAATGTCCTGGACGTAGGAGCGGGCTTGCCCGCGATAGCCGCCGCCATATCGCGGGCAAGCCCGCTCCTACGGGAATTTCCCCGAATGAATCCAGGTTCAACGGAAGACGCGAACAGAGCCTATCGAAATCGTGATATGGCGCGTTCCCGAGCCCGTTCCTCCGTCGGAACATCCCTACAAGTACCGGCTGGTCTATGTGGTCGAGGGCAAGCGGGTTGTCGGTTATGACAACGAGCGCGGCAAAGGCGACCACAAACACCTGGGATTGAGTGAGGCTCCCTATCGCTTCGTCAGCCCCAGGCAATTGATGGACGATTTCATGCGCGATGTAAAAGGAAGCAGACGATGAACGAACGCATACTCAACGTGAAAGTCGGGGAACCGGTCGAGGCCAACCTGGCGCGTGCCGCCCAGATGATGGAAACGCTGGAACGCGGCGAAACGGCGGCGCCCTATTTCGGCATCGGCTTCAACGACATCGGCCAACTTCTCGCCGTGTTCACGCCCAAGCGCTGGGAACTCCTCGCCGCCCTGCGCGAAATGGGCCCCTTGAGCATCGCCGAACTCGCCCGCCGCTTGAAACGCGACTACAAGAACGTCCACGGCGACATCGACAAACTCATCGAGTGGCGCGCCGTGGAGAAGGACGAACAAGGCCGCGTCTGCGCGCCCTACGCGGAAATCGTGCTGGATGTGCGTCTGCCGGAGCGGACCGCCGCTTGATAGCCCCGCCATCGCGTTCACAGAGGCAAACCGTAATGACGATACAAAACGACCTCCCCACCCTGGACGACAAACTCGGCTGGGCGGACGAACTCGACCGCCTCGCCCAGCGCATCCAGAGCTGCCCCACCCCGCATGTGCTGGGTATCCACGGCGACTGGGGCAGCGGCAAGACCAGTTTCATGCGGCAACTGCAATGGCGGCTGGGCGGGGAGATGCCGGAGGACGGCTCGGTGGCGACCGCCGGCAAGTTCAAATCCTTCCGGGAGCAAAAGCAGCTACGCAAGGAAATCGCCATCATCTGGTTCGACGCCTGGCGCTACCAGAACGAACCGGCGCCAGTCGTGGCGTTGCTTCAGGAAATGCGCCGGCAGATGGCCGCGCTTCCGGCGGTAATGGAGAAAATGAAAAAGCTGGGCGCCGTCGGTTTCCAGACCATCTACGGCCAACTCGAACGCCTGAGCAGCGCGGCCAAGTGGATCGGCATGGAAGGCATCCTTCCGTCCGCCGAGCAAATCCAGAAATCCGGGGAACGCTGGGAGCAACAGCATCACGCCGACACCCTGCCCAGCGACTCCCTGCGCGATCACCTGCAACAGGCCATCAAGCAACTCCTGCCGGACATCGAACGCGCGCGCGTCGTGGTCTTCATCGACGACCTCGACCGCTGCAACCCCAAGGCCGCCTTCCGACTGCTGGAAGGGCTGAAAATCTACCTCAGCGTTCCCAACTGCGTGTTCGTCCTGGGCATGAACGAGCGCATCATGGTGGATGCCATCCAGGAAGAAATCTCCGCGCCCGAAGGCACCTCCCAGGAAGAGTTGCAGCTCCGGGCGGCCCACTACCTGGAAAAAATCTGCACCGACATCAACCGCCTCCCCCTGCCCCACAACCCCCTCAAGCTCCTGGGCCAGTGGCTGCCGGACAAGAACCAGGCCGCGATTCTGGCGGCAGCCGTCGGCGACATCGCCTGCCTGCCCCCCAATCCGCGCCGGGTCAAAGCCCTGGCCAATCAATGGGCCGGGTTCGACCGTTGCCTGCCAAGCGCCACCGGCAAGGAAGCCGAATACCGCGCGGCCAGCATTCTGATTGCCGCCTACATCCACCAATTCCACCGCGATCTGTGGGAGCGCTGGCATTTCAATCCGGAGTTCTGGGGCGAGATCAAGGCCTGGTGCCACGGGGAACGCAGCGGCAACCCGCCGGCATGGAGCCAAGCCCTGCTGCTGACCGGCAGCCTCCTGGATGCCGGCGACAGTTTCACCACGCCGACCTGGCGGCCCAGCTTCAGCAACCCGGGCGACATCCGCAATTTCTGGATCGACGCCCTGATCCGGGCCTACAGCGAACACCTCGCGGCCAAGGATTTCGTGCCGCTGTTGCGTTGCCGCCAGGCGGGCACGGGAGGCAAGCCATGAGCAAGCCGCCCTACCCCCCGCTTTGGGAAGACCGCGCCCTGCGCCCCTACCTGGGCGAGATCGCGCGCCGGCATGGCATCGTCGAAACCCTCGCGCTGCCCTCGATGCGCGACCTGCCGCCGATGCGCATCGAAACGCTGTTCGTGCCGCCGCTGCTGGCGGAAAGCGCGGTCAGCGCGGACAGCAATCCGAACAACTGGCCTAGCGGCCAGGGCCTGTTCGAGGCGCTGCAAGCCTCGCCGCAACTGGTGGTGCTGGGCGACCCCGGCGGCGGCAAAACCACCCTGGCCAACTGGCTGGCCTGGCGCCTGGCGGCGGGGTTGACCACGCCGCTACCGGCGGTGCTGGAAAACAAGGTGCCGGTGCCCTGCGTGCTGCGCGACATGCCGGCTTCCCTGTTCACGGAGAAAACCAGCCTGCCGGTCCTGGCTGAATTCATCGCCAAACACTTGCTGGGAAGCCGCGCGGATGCCGACCTGATCGCCAGCCTGCGGGCACGGGTCGCGGCGGGGGATTACGTGCTGATTCTGGATGGGGTGGATGAAATCCCGGTGCCGCAGCGCAAAGTCGTGTCGGACTGGGTGTTTAAGGCCCACATGCAGAAGGCTTGCGTGCTCGCCACCTCGCGCATGGTGGGTTATGACGATGGGCCGGTGGATAGCGAACTCATTGGTCCCTCAAGTCTTGAAACACTGTTGGGTAGGGATGATGAAACCGTTTCAATCGCAGAATTCATCCGGCGTTTTGGAGTGGCCAGATTGATTACGGCTGAAGACGCTCCTTCCCAAGAAGAGAGCATAGCCGTCAAACCCACCACGCTCCTGTCCTGGGCACAGCGCCGCTACCTGATGCCCTTCGACCAGCGCCGCATTGAGGCCTTCGCGGAAAACTGGTATCGCCAGCGCCTGGGCTCGGAACAGGGGGCGCGGCAGAAGACCGCCGACCTGCTGGCCTCGCTGCTGAAATCGCCCGTCACGCAACAGTTGGCGCGCACTCCCAACCTGCTCAGCCTGATGGCCATCGTCCATCGGGAACGCGCCCACCTGCCCGACGGCAAGGCCCTGCTCTACGACGAAATCGCCAACGCCTACATCAACACCATCGACAGCCAGCGCAAGATCGCCCCCGGCGATGCCCTGGCGCCTTATCGCTGGCAGGAGCGCAAGGCCTGGCTGGCCTATGTGGGCTTTCGGATGCAGGAACGCCGCAGCGGCCAGGAGGAGGAAACCCAAACCGGCGTCCTCGCCGACGAGAAAGACGTGCTGAACTGGCTGATCGAGGCCATGAGCCAGTCCGGGGTGGCGCAACCCGTCGCCACCGCCCGCGAATACCTGGGCTGGGTGGCGCGCCGCAGCGGCCTCTTGTTGCCGCGCGGCGAAGGCCGCTATGCCTTCGTCCACCTGAGCTTCCAGGAATATTTCTGCGCCTGTTACCTGAACGACCGCATCGTCAGCCCCGCCTACGTCCGCGACAGCCTGCCGGCGGCTGCCCCGGTGAGCCGCGCCAAATTGAAGATATGGGGCAAATCACTGGCCTGGCGGGAAACCCTGGTCTACCTGTTCGAACTCCTCGATGCCGATTGGGTGGACGACCTGGCCGACACCCTGTTCGGCCCGGCGGAAGACCCGTCCGACCTGTTCGGCGCATCGGCCTCCCTGGCCGCCCGCGCCATCGCCGACCGGCATATCCGCTTGGGCAAGGCGCGCAAGGACGGCTTGGCGAGTCGTGTCGCCGGGCAGGCCTGGGTCGACTGGATCATGCGAGGCAGCAGAGAGCCGGATGTGTTGCAAGCCCTGCTGGAAGCCGGCTATGCCGCCCTCGTTTCAAACACGCCGCCAACGCCTGGCGAACCCGCCTTGCCCCTGGCCACCGCTGGCGAAGCGGCGGGGAATCGTGAGCTACGGGTGCTGATCGTGGAAGACGAGCGCTTCGACGACCTGGCACGTTTCGCAGGCCATAATGCATTGCGGTTTCTTTCCCTGAATAACACCCAGGTGGCGGATGTCTCGCCCCTGGCCGGACTGGCCGGCTTGGAATGGCTTTACCTCGGCAACGCCCCGATGGCGGATGTCTCGCCCCTGGCCGGACTGGCCGGCTTGCGATCGCTTTACCTCAACCGCACCCCGGTGTCAGACGTCTCGCCCCTGGCTGGATTAACCAACTTGCGACGGCTTTCCCTCGACAACACCGCAGTGGCGGATGTCTCGTCCCTGGCCCACCTCCCCGGCCTCAAGATATTCATCAACGGAAAAATAATTTCCGCCGCCGACCTGAACCAGTCTCCGCCTCCCAAAAAACGCCCGGCCTCCCGCCGCAAGCCCGCGTAGGATGGGTTGAGCGATAGCGAAACCCATCATGGCAACGGCGGCGGTGGGGTGATGGGTTTCGCTATCGCTCAACCCATCCTACGCATCTGGTCCGGCCGTTCGCAGGCGGTGCGTTTGCCCAAGGATTTCCGTTTCGAGGCGCAGGAAGTGCGCTCCTGCCGCCACGGCAATGCCGGAGAACAGCCGGCCTGACCTGTTTCGCCATCCACCGCCGACTGTTTCAGGAACCTATGCGCAAGTTGAACGAGTAGGGTTTCGTCGAGTCTGCCGCCGGCGCGAAATTTGGCTATGTCGAATTGCCCCTTCCTCAATTTTGAAGTTATCCTCGCCGCGCTCGAACAGGCGGTCATCCAGACCGCCCCCCATCCTGATGGCGGCATAGGGCTGCCGGTGGACAGGCAGTTGCTCTGGCCCGCCACTTGATACTTGAAACCGCACGTTGGAATTTCCATGTCACGCAAGGCCAAAGCCAACCCGAAAAAACCGCCGTCACCCCATGACATGGACAGCGCCACGTTGGCCGCGCGGGCCGAGGCGGAATTGGTGCTGTCTCGCCACAAGGAGGCGATCGAGCTCTACAAGGAACTGCTCAAGCGTGAGCGACGGCCCGTCTGGGTCGATGGCTTGGCCGCGTGTTACGCCGGTCGCGCCCACGGTCTGGCCGCCAAGGGCATGTTCCAGGAAGCGCTGGTGTTGTGGCGTAACCGCCGGCAACTATGCGGCAAACCGCTCGTCGAAGGGCCTTACCTGACCTGGCTCATGCAGGCGGGGGAGCGGGGCGAGGCGGTGCGGTTGCTGGCCGATTCCTCCCTGCCCGAAGCGGCGCGCGCCGAACTGGAAACTCGCCTCGCCGCCACGCTGCTGACCTTGCCGCAGGACACACCACTCCCCGATCTGCCCGCCGACAGCGCACTGCTGCGCCACCGGCCAGCCGCGCTGGCAGCTTTGCAGGCCTACGGCCAAGGTGATTTTGCCGCGCTCGGCGAATGCCTCCAGGCGATCCCGTTTCGTTCGCCGTATCGCGATTTGAAACCGCTGCTCAAGGCGCTGGCGCTGCTGACAGCGGACCCCGCTGCGGCGGCCGAGGTGGCAACCGAGGTGGCAACCGAGGTGATTGCCCGGCTGCCGGCCGACGGCCCATTCGAGCGGCTGGCTGCGGCATTGCGCTGCGCGGTGTTGCCCGCTGGCCGTTGGCTGCCGGCATTGCGCGATCTCGACGAGAACGGCCGGCAACTGGTGCTGGATCTCAAAGGTTGCCCAGACCCCCTGCGTCCCCTGCTCCTGGATCTCGCCAAATCAGGCGACCAGCCCAACCCCGGGCAGTTTTTCGACCTGCTCGTGCGCCATCGGCGCGCGCTGCCCGATGGGCTGGCGGCGAATTTCTGCCGGCAATTACTGCCCCATGCGGCGAATCGGCTGAAGCCCCATGCCGACGCGTTCGGCGCCCTGCCGGAGGTGGAGCGGTCTCACCTCGCCGCCCTGGCGGCCGAGGCGCGCGGCGAGCGCGGCCCGGCCATGCCCCACTGGCAGCGCATGGCCGAGCTGCTGGGCGGCAATCCGGCACGCCGGCGGCAGGCGGCGCTGATCTGGCTGCGCCTGTCGGGGATCGATCTGGCGGCCCTGGGGGAGGCCGGCGCGCTGCATCCGGAGGCTCTCGTTTGCCTGGAGCGCAGTGTCGATCTCGACCCTGATCAACGCGACCCCCAGTTACGGCTGATCGCGGAGCTTCGCCACGCGGGTGAACTCCAGCAGGCGCGCGCCCGCCTCGACCAGGCGTTGCCGCGTTTTCCCAAGGATGCCGAGCTCTTGCTCGAAGCCGTGCAGGTGGCGCTCGCCGGCAAAGCCTTCAAGAAAGCCGTGGGGCTGGCCAAGCAGGTGCTGGAACTCGACCCCATCAACCCCAAGGTGCGGCGGCTGATCGGCCAAGCCCATTTCTCCCACGCGCGGAAGCTGATCAAGGCGAAAAACGGCCCGTCGGCGCGCAAGGAACTGGATGCGGCGGCGGAATGGCTGCGCGGCTCGGAAGATGGCGCGACGCTGAATCTGCTGCGCGCCCTCGCCGGCGACGACCCGGCGAGCGCCGCTATCCGTGACGCGGTCGCCGACCTGGGTGGCGCCTTGCTGGGCGGCTTCCATCTAGCCCTGGAAGCGGGCCGGCTGGGACTGGATGCGGCCGACCTGCTGACGCGAGGGGAAGTCGATCTGGCGGCCACCCCCGCCCCGGCGACGGTGGCCGCCCTGGCCCGAACGCTCGAAGCCGCGCGCGATATGGACAAGACTTTGCGCGACACGACCTTGCGCAACGCCTTGCATCCCCTGCGCCCGGCGCTCAGGCGGGCGGCGACCGGCCGCTATGCCGAGGCCGAGCAGCGCCTGATTTGCGAAGCCTGGCTGCGCCGCAAGGAAAGTGAACTGCTCCGTCTCTATGCCGATGCCGCGCTGAAACATTGGCCGCAGCGGCCGATCTTCGTCTATTTCAAGGCCATGGCTCAATACGCCGACATGCCGTACAACATGCCCGAGCGGATGCGATACGACCTCGAACGCGCCGCCGACGCGGCCCTCGCTCAAGGCGATCGGCGCACCTTCCAGCGCATCCAGGATCTGCTCCATCCCATCGAGTCGGATGAGTTCTACCCGGAGGATGATGTCGGCTTCGTCGACAGGCTGATGGGTAACGACCCGGGCGCGATGTTCGAGATGCTGTTGCGCATGGGTGGCGAGGAAGCGCTGTTCAACCTGGCGCGCCAGGCGATGGGCAAGCGGGAGTTCGATACCCTGCGCAAGGAACTGGGTGGCAACGACAAGGAGTTCGCCCGCGCCCTGGTCGAAATGATGGCGCAACAGGCGCAACAGGAGAAACAGGCGCCGGCTCCACGCAAACCGACACCACGCAAGCTCACGGATAACCAGAGAAACCTGTTCGATGACTGACCCCTACCGCCTCCTCGGTGTGCCCGCCACAGCCGAGGACGAAGTTCTGTACGACGAAACCATACGCCTCGCCTATCTGGCGGCGCTACGCGCTTGCCCACCGGAGCGTGACCGGCACCGCTTCGAGCAGTTGCGTGCCGCCTACGAAGCCATCGCCGGCGCCCAGGCGCGCCGCTCCCACGCCCTGTTCGACACCACGGCCCCGACGCCGGAAGACGTGCTGGACGCGCTCAGTGCCGCATTCCAACCGCGCCGTCCGTCGGAGCAACGGCTGCGCCGGGTGTTGGGCGACAAGCCATGATCCTAGATTCTGCAGTTGAGCGCGTCGTAGGAGCGGGCTTGCCCGCGATAGCCACCGTGGTATCGCGGGCAAGCCCGCTCCTACGACGACCTCGCGGGGTCACCCGATGGGTGAATGCCATCGGACGCTCCCGCGCCTGTATCCATGCTGCGTCCCGGTGGTCAGGGAGCGGTCAACTGAGGAATCAAGGATGAGGCTCGACCCCGCCCAAAAGGACAGCCTGATCGAGGAGTTCCGCGCCTACCTCGACGAGTGGGTGGAAAGCGATGTAGAGGAAAGCGACACCGCCGTCGATCTGCATACCCTGCTGGCCGAAATGGCCGCGCTGAAGAACGAAATCCGCCTGGAGTCGCGCCAGTTCAAGGCCATGCTCGAAGAAATGCGCCAGTTCGGCGAAGTCCTGCGCGAACAGAACGAACGCCTGAATCGGGAGCTGGAACGGGCGCGCGAACAAGCCGCCACGGGCAAGCGCCAGGCCGAACGCGGCCTGCTGCTGGGCCTGCTCGACCTGCGTGATCGCTTGGCGGCAGGCGTGGATGCCGGCGCCGCGCACCGTCCCGCCTTCCTGGCGCGACTGGTTCCGGCCGAGACGCGCTTCGCCGACAGCCTGGCGCAGGGCCTGGCCCTCACGCTGCGGCGTGTGGATGAATTGCTGGACGGACACCAGGTGCGTCCGCTGGAAGCCATCGGCCAGAGCCTCGATCCGCATCGGATGCGCGCGGTGGGCGTCGCAGCGGTGCCCGGCCAGCCCGATGGCCAGGTGCTGCGCGAGGTACTGCGCGGTTATTACCAGCACGGCGAGCTGCTGCGCGCCGCCGAAGTTATCGTCAACAAGAAGGCCTAGCAAACATGAGTGAAATTATCGTCGGCATCGATCTGGGTACCACCAACTCCGAAGTCGCCGTGGTGCGTGACGGGCGCGTGGAAGTCATCGCCATCTCCGAGGGGGTGCGCATCCTGCCCTCGATGGTCGGCCTGGCCGACGACGGCGCCCTGCTGGTCGGCGAAGCCGCCCGCAACCAATATGTGCTGCGTCCGGAACGCACGGTGCGCTCGATCAAGCGGCGCATGGGCGAAGCCACGCGCGTCAGCCTGGGCGACAAGGACTACAGCCCGCAGGAAATCTCCGCCCTGATCCTGCGCCGGCTCAAGCAAATCGCCGAGAACCACCTGGGACAGGCGGTGAACAAGGCGGTCATCACCGTGCCCGCCTATTTCTCCGATGCGCAGCGCCAGGCGACCCGCGAAGCCGGTGAAATCGCCGGGCTGGAAGTCGTGCGCATCATCAACGAACCCACCGCCGCCGCGCTGGCCTACGAAACCGGACACCAGGGCGCGCGCCGGGCGCTGGTGTACGACCTCGGAGGCGGCACCTTCGACGTGTCCGTGGTCAACCTGGAAGGCGACGTGGTGGAAGTGCTCGCCAGCCACGGCAACAACCATCTGGGCGGCGACGACTTCGACCAGAGAATTGTCGATTTCGCCCTCGACCATCTCCAGGCGCGCCACGGCGCCGATGTTGCTGATGCCGCGCGCCAGTCCGGCATCGCCCTGGCGCGCCTGCAACGCGCCGCCGAGGCCGCCAAGATCACGCTGTCCGACCGCCCCTACGCCCTGCTCGCCGAGGAATACCTGCTCCAGCATCAGGGCGAGCCGGTCCACCTGGCGGTGGAACTTTCGCGCAGCGACTACGAAGCGATGATCGAGCCCTACATCGCCGAGACACTGGACGCCACCCATATCGCCCTCGCCGGCGCGCGCCTGACCGTGTCCGACATCGACGAAATCCTGCTGGTCGGCGGCGCCACCCGCACGCCCCTGGTGGCGCGCCGCCTGGAGGAGGCGCTGGGCCTGGCGCCGCGCGGCGAGTTGAATCCCGATCTGTGCGTGGCCATGGGCGCGGCCATCCAGGCCGGCGTCATCAATGGCGACCAGACCTCCAGAGTGCTGGTCGATGTCACCCCCTACACCTTCGGCACCTCCGCCATCGGCCTGCTGGACGGTGAAGAATATTTTTTCTGCTTCGTCCCCCTGATCCGCAAGAACACCCCTATCCCCGTCTCCAAGAGCGAGGTGTTTTACACCGCCTACGAGGGCCAGGAACGGATCGATGTCGGCGTTTATCAAGGTGAAGATCGCGACGCGCTCAACAACGTCGAAATCGGCCAGTTCACCATCGACGGCCTGCGCGCCGACGCCCCCGCCGGCAGCCGCATCGTCACCACCTTCTCGCTCGACCTCGATGGCATCCTCCACGTCACCACGCGGGAAAAGGAAACCGGCATGGAACGCTCCATCACCATCGCCAACGCCCTGGCGCGCCAGGAAACCGACCAGCTCGACGCCGCGCGCGAACGGGTACGCGTCCTGTTCGGCGAGGCCCCCGCCGCGCAGGGCGGCGAGGATGACAACAGCGCCGAACACCGCCGCCGGCGGGTGGAGGCACAGGCCCTGGTGGAAAAGGCGGAACGTCTGCTGGGGACGGCCGGCGCGGAAGACGGCGAAGACCTGGTGAACGGCATCGAAGTCGTCAAGGATGCCCTCGAACAAGGGGATGAGGTCGATGATGTGGCCAATGATGTCGCGTTGAAAACAGCCATGGACAGCCTCGCCGACCTGCTCTACTACCTGGAAGCCTGAGCATGGAGCGCTGTCCGTCTTGCCGCGGCCGCCTGAATGAAAGCGCGCTCTGCCCACGCTGCGGCTGCGACCTCAGTCTGGTGCTACGCGTCGAGTCGCGCGCCGAAAACCTCGTCCGACTCGCCATCCGGGCCTGGGCCAATGGCAACCCGAAGTTGGCCCAGGCCCACGTCGACAAATCGCTGGCCCTGAAGCGCGGCACGTTGGCCGAGACATTGGCGCCCCTGCTGCGCAAGGCCGCGCGCGGCGAGTGCCGCTGACGCGACCGCTACGCCAAACGTGACTGGTAGCCCGGATGCAGCGCAGCGGAATCCGGGCTACCCACTACCGGTAGTGGGTTTGGGTGACAACCGGATAAGCACGCAATGAAGCAGGGGCGCCGCTCGCGGCGCGAAAAGCGGAATGCAACGGAACGGATGCAATGTTGACAGGTGACGACTCCCCAACTGGCGGGCCACGGCAAGCCATCGAAGAGGCCATTGGTGATTTCGATCCCGGGTTCCATCGGGAACGTGAGCAGCCAGTCCTCCCGCTCACTCGTGCGGCAAAGCGCACCGCCGACATCGAGCCCTTCCGGGTCATGGCCATCCTGGCGCGGGCACGGGCGCTGGAGGCGGCGGGGCGCGACATCGTACACATGGAGGTGGGCGAGCCGGACTTCGCCACCCCGGAACCCATCGTCGAGGCCGGCATCGCTGCGCTGCGCGCGGGCCACACCCACTACACCCCGGCGCTGGGCCTGCCGGCGTTGCGCACCGCCCTCGCCGGCTATTACGGCGAGCGTTACGGGGTTGCGGTCGATCCCGCCCGCGTCTGCGTCACCCCCGGCGCTTCCGGCGCGCTGCTACTGGTGATGGCGGCGCTGTTCGATCCCGGCGATGAAGTATTGCTGGCCGATCCCGGCTATCCCTGCAACCGGCATTTCGCGCGCGTCGTGGAAGCGCGCGGGGTCGGCGTGCCGGTGGGGGCGGAGACCGCGTTCCAGCTTTCCGCCGAACTGGTGGAACGGCATTGGCGGCCGCGCACTCGGGGCGTGCTGGTGGCCAACCCCGGCAACCCCACCGGCACGGTGATCGCCGCCGTCGAATTGCGCGCCATTCATGAGGTGGTGAAGGCGCGCGGTGGCTGGCTGATCGTCGATGAGATCTATCACGAACTTATCTACGGGAAGGCGGAACCCAGCGCTGCGTCATTAGGCGGCGACGTGATCGTCATCAACAGTTTCTCCAAGTATTTCCTGATGACCGGCTGGCGCCTGGGCTGGCTGTTGGCACCGCAATCGCTGATGCCGGCCATCGACAAACTGGCGCAGAACCTGTTCCTCTCCGCGCCCACCGTGGCGCAGCACGCGGCGCTGGCCGCCCTGACACCGGAAACGCGGACTTTGCTGGAATCGCACAAGGCGGAATTGCGCGCACGCCGCGATCTGCTGCTGCCGGCATTGCGCCACCTGGGCTTCGAGGTTCCGGTGGCACCGGCGGGCGCCTTCTACATTTATGCCGGCATCGACCGATTCGGCATGACCTCCGAAACCTTCGCGGAAAAACTCCTGCTCGAAGCGGGTGTGGCCATCACGCCGGGAACCGACTTCGGCACGCACCAGGCCGAGCGGCATGTGCGCTTCGCCTATACCACCTCCCGCGAACGCATCCACGAAGCCCTGGCGCGCATAGAGGCTGCACTGAAGCGACTGCACTGAAGCCCCTGCTTCAACGATAATGCGCCCCAAAATATCGAAACACTCCGTGGGAGCCGGCTTGCCGGCGATGGCAACGGTTGGTTGGATTGGCGCCGTTGCCATCGCGAGCAAGCTCGCTCCTACGGCCAACACACCTGTTGTTTCTCGATAACGCCATGCCCAAAGAAACCCCGGCCTTCAAGATCAAGAACGCCAACCTGCCGCTGTTCGTGCTCCATGCGATGACGCCGGACATGGCGCAATTCAAGCAGCAACTGGAAGTCCACCTCGCCCAGATGCCTGATTTTTTCGCCAGCGCCCCCGTGGCGCTGGGCCTGGCGGCTATCGCCGAGGCCGACGCGACACCGGATTTCGCCGACCTCACCCGCTTCATGCGGCAACGCGGCATGGCCATTGCCGGGGTGATCGGCGGCTCCGAGCAACAACGCCGCGCCGCCCAGGATTGTGGCCTGGGGCTGTTCCCGGAAGCGCGCGCCGCCCGCAAAGCCGCCGAGCCGGAGATCGTCGTGCCCGAGCCGGTGCCGGAAGAGGTGATCGAAGAAGCAGCCGACGCGCTCCCGCCTCGCCGCCCCACCCTGGTGATCGACAAGCCGGTGCGTACCGGGCAGCGCATTCATGCCGAGGGCGGCGATCTGGTGGTGCTGGCCATCGTCAATGCCGGCGCCGAATTGATCGCCGACGGCGACATCCACGTCTATGCCCCCCTGCGTGGCCGCGCCCTGGCCGGCGCGCGCGGCGACACCGGCGCGCGCATCTTCGCGCAATGCATGGAGGCGGAACTGGTCTCCATCGCCGGCTATTTCCAGGTTTTCGAGGACGGCATCCCGGCACCGCTACGCAGCAAATCGGTGCAGGTCTTTCTCGAGGGCGAGCAGGTCACGCTGGCCGCACTTACGTCGGTTCGCTGAAACGACGAAGCCGGTGATAATGCGCAACGTTTTTTTTGGTGAGGGATAGGCAAAAGTGGCAAAAGTCATCGTAGTGACCTCCGGCAAGGGCGGGGTGGGCAAGACCACCACCAGCGCCAGCTTTTCCAGCGGCCTCGCTTTGCGAGGCAACAAGACTGTGGTGATCGACTTCGACGTCGGCCTGCGCAACCTCGATCTGATCATGGGCTGCGAGCGGCGCGTCGTGTTCGACATCATCAATGTCATCAACGGCGATGCCAACCTGAACCGCGCCCTGATCAAGGACAAACACTGCGACAACCTGTTCGTCCTGCCCGCCTCGCAGACCCGCGACAAGGATGCGCTGAGCCTGGAAGGGGTGGAGCGGATCATCAACGAGTTGAAGGAAAGCTTCGACTTCATCGTCTGCGATTCGCCCGCCGGCATCGAACACGGCGCCTTCGCCGCCATGTATTTCGCCGATGAAGCCCTGGTGGTGACCAACCCGGAAGTGTCCTCGGTACGCGATTCCGACCGCATCCTGGGCATCCTTGCCGCCAAGTCGAAACGCGCGGTGGACAAACTCGACCCAGTCAAGGAACACCTGCTGGTGACGCGCTACAACCCCAGCCGGGTGGCCGCCGGCGAAATGCTGTCGGTGGACGACATCCAGGAAATCCTGCGCATCCCGCTGCTCGGCGTCATCCCGGAATCGGAGTCCGTGCTGCAAGCTTCCAACTCCGGCACCCCCGCCATCCACCTGGAAAAGAGCGATGTCGCCGACGCCTACAAGGACGTGGTGGCCCGCTTCATGGGCGAAGACGTACCGATGCGCTTCGTCACCGCCGAAAAGGTGGGCTTGTTGAAACGACTGTTCGGAGGCCGCTGATATGTCCCTGATCGATAACCTGCTCGACTACCTGCGCGGCGGCACTGAAAAGAAGACTGCCGTCGTGGCCAAGGAACGCCTGCAGATCATCCTCGCCCACGAACGCGCCGGCCGTGGCGCCGCCACGCCCGACTACCTGCCCGCGCTGCAGGAAGAACTGCTCGAAGTCATCGCCAAATACATCCACATCGACCGCCAGATGATCAAGGTGCAACTGGATAAACATGGCGAATACGACGTGCTGGAACTGAACATCACCCTGCCGGAAAACCAGCGGATTCTGTGATGCTTTTCTCCCCTTTGGTCACTTACGGCTCAAGTCTTCATATTTCAGGAGCCGATTGGTAGCCCGGATGCAGCGAAGGCGGAATCCGGGAAGAGGGTGGCGTGCTCCCCGGATTCCGCTACGCTGCATCCGGGCTACCTGTTTGGTTCCGGCTCTGCCGGCTTGGGAAAGGGGGAACCACCTCAATCCCGGAAATTCTGGTACTGCAAAGGAAAGTCGGTAATCGACTTGCGCATCAGGGCGATCACGTCCTGCAACACATCGCGCTTGGCGCCGGAGACCCGGACGCTCTCGCCCTGAATGCTGGCGGTGACCTTGAGCTTGGAATCCTTGATCAGCTTCACCACCTTTTTGCACAACTCGGTTTCCAGGCCGTTTTTTACCGTGGTCAGGCGCTTCACCTTGTTGCCGGAGATCTTCTCGCTCTTGCCCGTATCCAGGCAGCGGACATCGACCCCGCGCTTGGCCAGCTTGGCCGTAAGCACTTCCTGCACCTGATCGAGCTTGAAATCATCGTCGGCAAAGACGGTCAGGGCGTATTCGACCTGCTCCACGCGGGCGTCGGAGCCCTTGAAATCGAAGCGGTTGGTCACTTCCTTGTTGGTCTGCTCGACCGCGTTCTTGACTTCAGTCTTGTCTACTTCGGAGACGATATCGAATGTGGGCATGAGGTGTCCTTGCAATGAAAAAAATGGATATTGGGGTCGTGCTTATCCGGGTGTCACCCCAGCCCACTACCGGTAGTGACGTAGGTTGGGCGTCGCTGCGCGTGCCCAACGAACCGCCGCGATGTTGGGCACGCTTCGCTTTGCCCAACCTACGGCGCCATGCCGCGAAATCACGGGCCACTACATCTAGTGTCATTGGGAGCTAACC
>JAUYFG010000035.1 GCA_030690985.1 Pseudomonadota bacterium | reverse complement strand
TGGCGATAACCCTTTGAATTACCGTCATTCCCGCGCAGGCGGGAATCCAGTGCGTTCATCAAATCAGTTTTTTAAAGGCCTGATTAGACGGAGGAAACTGGATTCCCGCCTGCGCGGGAATGACGGCTGAAGGTCAGAACAAATTTGCCGTGAGGATGTCAGAGACTTAATTCACAAACTTAGAGTTAGGTAGAAGAATAAAAAAAGTGCCCTGAGCCTTATTGAAGCGAGTTTGGAAGAAGAATCTTCCGTTTGGGAATCCTCCCCTTTCTCAGGGCACCCGATTACGAGTAATCCTATGCGTGTACTCATCGACCTGAATGTCATCCTCGACGTCCTCCTGGACCGGGCGCCGCATGCGGAAATGTCCGCCAGAGTGTTGGCGTTGATTGAGACGGGGAGGGTGGAAGGCTGTTTCTGCGCCGCCTCCTTTGCCACGCTGGATTACCTCCTTGCCAAGGCATTCGATACACCGACCAGAAAGCGGCACTTGCACACCGTGCGCCGCTTGCTCGCGGTCGCCGCCGTGGATGCCCAGGTGATTGACGCGGCCATGAACATGGGCTGGGACGATTTCGAAGATGCCATCGTTCATGAAAGTGCCCGCCTCGCCGGCGCCGTCGCCATCGTGACTCGCTACCCCCGCGACTATTCATCGGCCACGCTCAGGGTCTACACCCCTTCTGAGTTCTGCGCGGCGGTTGGGTAGTGAGCGCGTGGCCGGAAAAAAATGTGAAAAGAATTTTCTAACAGGCACACCTGGTGAGCCTAGTGGTCCGGATACTGGTCGCACCTGAAACAGACATGCGGGAGAAAGCAAATGCGCGAAACGAAGACGCCAAAGAAGAATCGACCCATCGGAGGGTGCATGACCGAAGCAGCGAAACAAGGGAAGGACGAGGCCACACCATGAACATCGACGACTTCTATCGGCTTGCCACTGCCACGCCGGATTCCGCAGGGGTGGTTCCCTATCCCTATCAGCGCGATCTGGCGGAAGGGGGCGTCTGGCCTGACTTGCTCGATGTGCCTACCGGGCTTGGAAAAACCGCCGCCGTTACCCTGGCCTGGTTCTGGAAGCGGCGCATCCTGCAAGACCCCAACACGCCACGCCGCCTGGTTTGGTGTCTGCCGATGCGGGTTCTTGTGGAGCAAACCCAGCGGGAAATAGGCCGATGGCTGACGAATCTGGGTCAGGCCGGCGAGCCAGGAGACGGCAAGGTCTCCGTGCATGTGCTCATGGGTGGTGCCGATGACCTCAAGACCTGGGCCGAACATCCCGAGGAAGACATGATCCTGATCGGCACCCAGGACATGCTGCTTTCCCGCGCCCTCATGCGCGGTTACGGCATGAGCCGTTATCTGTGGCCGGTGCATTTCGCCTTCCTGCATAACGATGCCCTCTGGGTGTTCGACGAAATCCAGCTCATGGGTGCAGGTTTGCCGACATCGGCGCAGTTGGAGGCTTTCCGGCGCGCGCTCCCGTTGAGCCAAGGCAGTCGAACCCTATGGGTCTCGGCCACACTCAATCCGGAATGGCTGGCAACCGTCGATTTCAGGGCGCATCTGGCGCAATTGAAACGACTCGGTCTTGGCGAAGAAGAACGCGCGCTCCCATCAGTTCGCCAACGCATCGAGGCAATCAAGCATCTGCAACCTGCGCAAAGCCGGCTCACAGCGGAGAACGCCAAACAATACCTGCCCGCCCTTGCCCAGGAAGTATTGGATGCGCACCAACCCGAGAAGACGACGTTGGTTATCTTGAACCGGGTAGACCGCGCGCAGGCGCTGTATCAGGCGCTCAGCGCCGCTGGCAAAAAGGCGGGAAGCGATGCACCCGCTTTATTGCTCCTGCATGCGCGGTTCCGCTCCGCTGAACGGCGAACCATTGAAGCTCACCTGCACGACACGCCGCCGGCGCCTGGCCGCATCCTGATCGCCACCCAGGCCATCGAAGCCGGCGTGGACCTCACCAGCCGCACCCTGTTCACCGAACTGGCCCCCTGGCCGTCCCTGGTGCAGCGTTTCGGGCGGTGCAACCGTTATGGCGAAAGCAGCGATGGCGCCCGTATCTACTGGATAGACATCACCGACGAAAAAGCCGCGTTGCCCTACGCGACCGACACCCTCGTTGCCGCGCGCACCAAGCTGCAAGGCTTGACCAGCGCCGCGCCCGCCACACTCCCGGCCACCGATGAAGCGGCCCCGCTCTATTCCGTGATCCGCCGCCGCGATTTCCTCGACCTGTTCAATACCGATCCCGACCTGTCCGGTTTCGACGTGGACGTGTCCGACTACATCCGCGACAGCGACACCCCGCCGCTGGCCGTTTTCTGGCGCGATTTCGACGACCAGCCCGGCGAGCAGCCGCCACCGACGCGGGAAGAACTCTGTCCCGTTTCCATCGGCCAGGCGCAGGGTTTGAAGAAGCAGGACAAATGGCGTTGGGACACCCTGGCAAGCCGATGGGTGAAGCTCGATGGCAGCCTGCGACCTGGCATGACCTTGCTGTTGCGAGCGAGCGATGGCGGCTACGACCCCCAACTTGGCTTCACAGCCGACAGCAAGAAACCGGTGGTGGCATTGCCGCCCGCCGCGCCGCCACCCAGAGAGTCCTACAACGACGATGGCCGCTCCGATACGGCCATCCCGGTTCCCCTGCCAGACCACCTCAGCCATGCCGCCAGGGCCGCCCAGGACTTGTGTGACAAATTGGGCGAACAGGTACACGCCGTCATTCGCGCCGCCCGTTGGCACGACGTGGGCAAGTCGCACCCGGCGTTCCAGGCCATGTTGCTGGCCAACCCAGGCTGCGCCATGAGTCTTGATCGGCTCTGGGCGAAATCGGATTTTGGCGGGCGTGCCGTCTATGCCACCTGTGAGGGCGATCCGCCGCGATACACCGAACGGCGCCATTTCCGCCACGAACTCGCCTCCATGCTCGCCTGGCTGGAAAGCCACGGCGAAGAAGCCGATGCCGACCTCATCGCCTATCTCATTGCCGCCCACCACGGCAAGGTGCGCATGAGCCTGCGCGCCCTGCCGGGAGAAACCGAAGCGCCTCAAGGCCAGCGCTTCGCCCGTGGCGTATGGGAAGGCGACCGCCTGCCGGGCTTCGCTTTCGACGGCGAGCACATGACCGAGACCACGTTGCGCCTGGCTCTCATGGAATTGGGCGACGGTGAGCAAGGTGCCAGTTGGACCGCCCGTACCCAGAAACTGCTGGCCGAACACGGCCCCTTCCGCCTGGCATGGCTGGAAGCCCTGGTGCGCATAGCCGACTGGCGCGCCACCCGAAACGAACAATTGGTAACCCCCGAGGAGCAAGCTGACAATGCAAACCATGGACTGGAAACTCGCGATACAACTCTGGCGCAACCTGCCGGAAGCGGAGAAACACCGCCTCCGCTGGCAACGTATCCCGCTGAACGTGGCCGAGAGCATGGCCTTCGAGGGGGAACCGGTGAGTCTGGCGGAACTGGAAGCGGAACACGCGCGCCGGCCCATGCCACCCGCTACCTCCAGACCCGACTCGGCGTCCTGAGTTACGCGGATCTGGCGCCTCATCTCGCCAGTCGGGTTCATTACATCGAACGGCGCATCGAAGCGGGCGATTATTCCCGCCGGCCCCTGGGTGATGCTTTTCTCCTCGAACTGAACCAGACCCTGTGCGCCGAACTGGTGACCGAAATGGCCGGTTGGCGCCAACACAACGTCCTAGTCGGTCAGCACAGTCCTCCAGATTTCTTTCGCGTTCCCATGCTGATGCGGGAATACGCCCTGGACCTGGCGGTTCGTCTTGGACAGTTTTCCTTTATCGACGATCTTCTTCTGGAAACCCTGGCCTTTGCCGAAGGCCGTCTGCTCTCCATCCACCCTTTCGCCGACTTCAACGGACGGGTAACCCGCCTCTTCCTGCGCGAATTGCTGCGCCGCCTGGACCTGCCCGCCATCGAACTGGTGCCGCCGGAGGACAAGCAGGATGCCTACCTGGCCGCCTTGCGCGCTGGAGACGCGCATGACTGGCAACTCCTCGTGGCCGTCTGGCGCGAGCGGCTTGGCCGAGTTGGAGAGCAGCTTTTCCCGGAAAGGAGCAATCCATGAACGAAATCATCCTGGCCGGCTGCACCCCCACGCCTTTAGCCAATTATCTCAAGGCGTTGGGCGTATTCCGCCTGGTGGCGGAACAGGCAGATCCGGAGGCGAAGGCGCGTTGGCAAGGTGAGCGGTTCGTCCTGACAACCCGGCTGTCGCGTGAGGAACTGGCGCGGTTCTTCCTGGAGGAATACCGGCCGACGCCGATTCTGGCGCCGTGGAATGGGGGCAGCGGGTTTTATCCCAGCGACAACAAAGACGGCTTTGGCCCCTTGTCGTCCGCGCGCGCACCGCGTTTCCAGCCCTTTTCCTCTGCAATTGCCACAGCGGCCGCAGTACTTGCCGGCCTGGGGCTGACAGAGAAACCGGATGCCGATAGCAAACCTCGCCTGCTCATGCACCTTCGGGCACAGGCGGACGAACTATTCCTATCCTGGCTGGATGCGGCCGTGGTGCTCGCGGGGGGTAATCCGGCTTACCCGCCACTGTTGGGAACCGGTGGCAATGATGGCCGCCTCGATTTCACCAACAACTTCATGCAGCGCCTGGTCGAACTCTTCGACCCGAACACAGGCGAAGCCGTGGGCATGGCCGGTGGCTGGTTGGATAACGCGCTGTTTGCGGGCCACACCCCTCGGCTGGCACAAAATGCGATTGGGCAATTCGCACCAGGACAGATTGGGGGCGCGAATGCCACCACAGGGTTTGCCACCGACTCGCGCATCAACGCCTGGGATTTCGTTCTCATGCTGGAAGGTGCCTTGATGTTCGTGACAGCGACCACCCGACGGCTCGAATCCAGCCACCAGGCGACCCTTGCCTATCCCTTCACGGTCCACCCATCCCACGGTGGCAGTGGGGGCACAACGCCCATCGATGCCACGACCGGGAAATCACGCGGGGAAATCTGGTTGCCCCTATGGGGCCGGCTGGCCACCCTGCCCGAAATCAGTTCTTTGTTCTCCGAAGGCCGCGTGACCGTCGGGCGGCGTGCCGCGCGGGATGGTTTGGACTTCGCGCGAGCGGTGGGGCAACTGGGTACGGATCGAGGCATTGCCGCCTTTCAGCGATATGGCTTCATGGTGCGCAATGGCCTTGCCTACCTGGCAACGCCACTTGGGCGCGTGGAAGCCAGTCGCGCACCCAATGTCGATCTCATCGCCGACCTTGAACAAGGCCAGTTTCTCGACCGCCTGCGCCGCGAAGCCCGCGACAAGGACGCTTCGGCCAGCCTCAAGCGTGCCGTCTCCCAACTGGAAAACGCTCTGTTTGCCCTCACCCAACCCGGCAGTGGGCGGCCGACCATCCAGCGCGCCCTGATCCTGTTGGGCGAAGTCATGCAAATTCTGGCGGTGAGCCGCAAGGGCAGGGAAGCGGTGCCCGTGCTCCCGCACCTTTCCGCTGCATGGGTCATCCAGGCGGCGGACGACAGCGCGGAATTCCACCTGGCCCTAGCAGTTGCCGCGCTGACTGGCCTGCGTTCCTACCTGGCCCCCGTTGCCTGGGACAAAGGCCGCTGGCAATGGGCGCCGGAAAGCCGTCTTCATGTCTGGGGCAAGGGTGAACTGGCGCGCAATCTGGTCCGGGTGGTCGAGCGGCGGGTTATCGAATCGCAACGAAACCTGCAGCTTGAACCCTTCCGCAGTAACCCCCGCCTGGGCGCCCGCTTGTCAGACATCCACGCATTCCTGACCGGCCAGACTGACGATGGACTGATCGCCGCCCTGCTGCACGGCCTGATCTGGGCTGAATTGCCTGACGAATTGCTCCCCTCCCACGCCGTAGTTGAGGGAGCACCCTCGGCCATCCCCCTGGCCTATGCCCTTTGCAAATCCTTCTTCACGGCCCCCTCGTTGCTGAAATACCTGCGTCGGCTGCCGGAAGACGCCCGGTGCAGCCTGCCCGGCGAACTGCCCCGCCTGCTCGCCGCCAATCAGGTCGACAAGGCGCTTCCTCTCGCCTGGCGACGTGGGCGAATCGCCGGCCTGGGCTGGCCGCGCGGCGATGCCCCACAAACCACCTTTATGGACGGCCCGCGCCTGCTAGCGGCGCTGGCTGTTCCGCTCCAATCCGCTGCCTTGCTGCAACTACTGCCGCGCGCGGAAGACCTGCAATCCGAACCTGTTTAACCCGAGGGAGACCACCATGAACTTCGCCGCACTCAACAACCAACCCCGCCTGCTCATCGAAGCCGACCTGCAACCTGTCCAGGGCGCGCGCTTCCAACCCACCGGCTTCCCCGACCTGGGTGCGGCCGAGTACGACGGCCCCAATGGCCAGCGCATGTTGCTGGTGGAATCCGCTCAAAGCATGGCCAATAGGCTGGAAGAGGTTTGCTGGGACAAGGTCGCTAATGACTGGGTCACCACGCTCCGGGGCTTGCCCCTGGTGCGGGTCACGGATAACGCTGGCGCGCCCTTGACCAATTCGGTGCTGGAATCGCATCGGCTCAATTCCCCCTACATCCTGGAAGGCACGGACAAGTCCGTATCCGACCTGCTCAAAGCGGAACTGGCCGATATGGGAATGGGCATGGTGAACATCCGCCGCCTGGCTGAAGTGGTGTTCCGGCTGGATACCAATGCCCTGCTGCATGGCTTGTTCCTTGCCAAAAAGGAACTGGCCGGTGGTCGTCTGCGCTTGCCGCGAGTTCTGTCCGCCTTCATCGAGGCGGAGGACATCCGGGTGGCGCAAAGCGGCGGCGTGAAGAACGACAGCGTCAATCCGTCCGGGGATACCGGTAAAGGCTTTGGCAATGTGCCGTTTTCCCGCACCGAATACACCGCCCCCAGGATTACCGCCTATTTCAACCTCGACCTGGCCCAACTGCGCGGCTTCGGCCTTCCGGATGCATCGCGGAATCTGCTCATCGCCCTGGCCCTGTTCAAGATTCGTCGTTTCCTGCGCGATGGTTTGCGTCTGCGTACCGCATGCGACCTGGAAGCCCGAGAAATTCGCATCACCCGGCCAGGGACTTTCGCACTGCTGGAACTGGAAACCCTGGAAGCCCAGCTCCCAGCGCTGATCCAGGCCGCATCCGGCTCCTTCGCTGGGGTGACCACCGTGCGTTACCCCGGCTGACCGGGGTACTTCATGCTTACCCTCTCTTTCACCTTCCCCGCCGGGCGCTATCACGGCACGCCCTGGGGCCGGCACGTCAACGAGGCCGATGTGGCTTGGCCACCGGACCTCTGGCGGCTCACCCGCGCTTTCATCGCCACCTGGCATCGTAAGCTGGACCCGGCGAAGTACCCACGCGAGCGCTTGGCCGAACTGCTCGCCACTCTCGCCGAAGAAGCGCCCCATTACGCCCTGCCGGAGGCGGTGCATTTCCACACCCGCCACTACATGCCGGTGCGCGACAAACCCAGCCTCATCTTCGACGCCTTCGCCCAGGTCGGGCGCGAAGCCGCCTTGATCGCGCATTGGCCGAATGCCAGCCTCGATGCCGCTCAGGCCGAATTGCTGGACGTCCTGCTGAACGCCATCGGCTACCTGGGGCGGGCGGAGTCCTGGGTGGATGCCAAGCGGCTCGATGCCTGGCCGGGCGTATGCGACTGCTATCCCTCGGAACAGGCGTTGGACCCGGAGACCGGGGAAGTGGGCGACCTGGTGCCGCTTTGGCTACCACAGACCCCGGCGGGCTACGCAGCGGTCAACGCCGAATTGCGCGAGGCGGCCATGGTGAGGGAACGCGCTGAAATCCAGCAGAAGCGCGCGAAGGCCGTGGCCGATGGGAACACCGGCAATTTGCCTGACCCCGAGAAAGCGAAACTCCCCGCCGTCATCAACGCCACCCTCCCCGCAGACTGGCTTGCCGCAATCTCCCTGGACACAGGGGAATTGCAGGCCGCCGGCTGGAGCGCGCCGCCCGCCGCGCGCCAGATGTATTACCTGCGCCGGAAAAATGCGCTGCGCTTTATGGCGTCCGCGCCGGCGGTCAGCAGACCTCACCAAGCGGACAAGATCACTACCGCGCGTTACGCGCTCTATGCCAGGCCGCTACCGCGCATCACCGATGCCGTGCGCGTGGGCGAAACCTTGCGCATGGCGCTGATGGGCCGCGCCCGGCGGTTGTTCGGCGATGCCATACCGGCCAGCCTGTCTGGCCACGACCTTCCCGAAGGCAACCGGCATGGGCATGCCTTTTTTTTGCCGGAAGCAAACAAGGATGGGCGCATCGATCACTTGATCGTCCACGCGCCCGATGGTTTCGATGCCCAGGCCCAGGTCGCACTGGTGGAACTCAAGTCGATCCATACCAGCGAGGGTGCGGAATGGCGTTTGTTGCTGGAAGGACTGGGTGAAACCCGCGCTTTCCAGGAATCGGTCGCGCTGCGTATAGCGACCGTCTGGCGCTCGGCCACCCCCTATCTGCATCCCTGGCACAACAAGAAAAGTTTTGGTGTGGTGGAGCAAATCGCACGTGAATGCCGCTTGCGCGGGTTGCCGGAGCCGGTGGCGGTGGAATGGTTGCCCGATGCAAAACCCCGCGCCCTGGATTTTCGCCGCTTTCGTTCCAAACGCGGCTTGAGCCAGCCCGACCGGCAGGGGTGTTTCCTCAAACTGGTATTTGCTGAACCGGTTGCCGGTCCCTTGGCCTTGGGCTTTGGCTGCCATTTCGGCTTGGGGTTGTTCACCCCCGCCCACCCAGCTTGACGCCCGTGCCCCCACAGCCTCACCACTTCCGGCTATCCCCTCGGTGGCCCGTTCACCGCCGCTTTCTGCTCCCCCGGCCCCGGCACCTCGAACACTTCCCAGAGCGGAATTTCCAGCCCGTCCAGGGTGGCAAAAACCAGCATTTCCTCCGGCCCGAAGACGGTTCCTTTGTCGAAACCATCGGCACCATTCAAGAAGCGGATGGCGTAATGCTCCAGGGGGTCCACCAGCACGTATTCGCGCACGCCGCAGCGTTCGTAGAGGGCTTTCTTTTCCCGCTGGTCGCGCGTGGAGGTGGCGGGGGAGAGCACTTCCACTACCACGTCCGGCGCGCCTTCGATGTGGCTGGGGGTGATCTGGCCGGGTTTGCACACCACCAGAATGTCCGGTTGCACCACGTCGAGGTCGGACAGGCGCACGTCGGTGGGGGCGATGAAGGGCCGGCAGGGCTTGCCGGAAAGCCGCTGCAACAGTTTGCCGAAGATATTGCCGGCCACCGTCTGATGCTTGGTCGATGGCGCCGGCGACATGGCATAGGCCACGCCGTCGATCAGTTCCCAGCGTTCCGTCTCCGGCCAGGATTGGTAGTTGTCCCAGGTGAAATGGGGTTCGGTCTTGTGAATGGCTTGGGCGGACATGGTGGGTCTCCGGTTTGCGGTGGTTCGAATGATACCGGTGCTTGGTGCGGCGGCTTATTCCAGCCCCCGCATCCCCAACGTCTTCGCCGCCGCCATCAATCTGGCGTCGAACGCCGCGAAGCGGAAATCCACGCCGGGGAGGGCTTGCCAGACCGCTTCCGCCGCTGCCAGGTGGACGCTGTCGTAGCCGCGCAGGCCGAAGCGCTGGGCAAGCTCGCCGGCGCGGCGGATGTGGGTTTCGTTCGGGGTGATGACGCGCAGTTCAGACCAGTCGGTTTCGAATTGCTCAACCTGCCGCGCCAATTCCAGGCCGTCGATCCGGCGCAAACGTGCGGCCTGGGCCAAGCCCGCACGCATTTCGGCGTAGGTGATCAGGTGTGTGAAAGCGAAGGTTGCCGCCGCCACGGCTTGCCGAACTCGCGCCGATTCGGCCTCTTCCAGATACAGCTTGAGCAGTGCCGACGTGTCGAAGTAGCAGGTCAATCCCGCAGCCATGCCATGATCTCCTCGCTGGTCGATCCTTCTCCCGCCGCCGGCATCGGTCGACTCGATCCCATCAGCTTGCCGCCCCGCCCGGGCCGTACCCACGGCAACGCTTCCAGTTTGGCGATGGCTTCCGCCTCGCGTTCGGCTTCGGTCAGGGCGCGCGGCAGCAACGCCGTCAGGCGCGCCACCGGCTTGCCGTGTGAGGTCACCACCACCTCCTCGCCCGCCGCTACGTGGCGCAGGTATTCGGACAGATGTGTTTTTAGTTCGCGTACTGAGGTTTCCATGGTGCCGACTCCGTTTGTAGTCTCAATGACAAGTATTGTAGTCCCATGCTCCTTTTTCCCTGATCGTTCATGGCCGATTGTCCACTCCCGAAAAATGAAACCCGTCGTAGGAGCCGGCTTGCCGGCGATAACCACGTTTGCAGGTCATGAAGCCGTTGCTATCGCGAGCAAGCTCGCTCCTACGGCAGGGTGGTTGTTTCACGGTACCTACCGCGCACTGCGCCGCTAACCCCATGCCCGAGCAACGCGAACTCCCCCTGGCCTTCCCCGAATTGGCACCCGATGCGCCGCTCATCCCGGTGCGCATGGTCAACGAATACGTTTATTGCCCGCGCCTGGCTTACCTCATGTGGGTGCAGGCGGAGTGGGCGGATTCCGCCGATACGGTGGAAGGCCGCGCCAGGCACAAACGGGTGGATGCCAAGGCGGATGTATTGCCGGAGGCGCCGGCCGAGGACGAGCACATCCACGCCCGCTCCGTCTCGCTCAGTTCCGCCACGCTGGGCATCACCGCCAAGCTCGACCTGGTGGAAGGCGAGGGCACCTGGGTTACGCCGGTGGACTACAAGCGTGGCAAGCGCCCGCATGTGGAACACGGCGCCTACGACCCGGAGCGCGTGCAGCTCTGCGCTCAGGGCCTGTTGCTGCGCGAACACGGCTACGAGTGCGATTCCGGCATGCTCTATTTCGTCGAATCGCGCGAGCGGGTGCTCGTGTTGTTCGACGAAATTCTCATCGAACAGACCCTGTCCGCCATCCACGGCCTGCGCGGCGTCGCCAACATCGGCCGCTTCAGCGATGCCGCCGCCGATGTTGCAACCAACACCGCAACCGGCCGCATCCCGCCGCCACTGGAAGACAGCCCCAAGTGCCCGCGCTGTTCGCTGGCTGGAATCTGCCTGCCGGACGAAGTGCGTTTTCTCAACGAAGCGCCCATCGCCCCGCGCCCGCTGTTTGCGCGGGAACAACTCAGCAGCCCGCTCTACGTGCAATCGCCGCGCGCCTGGCTGCGCAAGGATGAAGATCGCATCGTCATCGAAGTGGAAAAAGCCAAGGCCGGCGAAGCGCGCCTCAACGACGTCTCGCAACTCGTCCTGTTCGGCAGCAGCGGCCTCTCCACCCCGCTGCTGCACGAACTCATGAAGCGCGAAATCCCGGTTTCCTTCCACACCTACGGCGGCTGGTTCATCGGCCATGTGGTCGGCCTCGGCCACCGCAACGCGGAAACGCGCATGCACCAGTACCGCCAGAGCTTCGACCCGAAAGCCTGTCTGCACCTCGCACGCGGCTGGGTCGCCGCCAAAATCGCCAACAGCCGCACGATGCTGCGGCGCAACTGGCGCGGGGGTGACGAAAAATCGGGGCAGGAGGACGAAGACGAAGCGTTCGAGCAATTCGGCAAGGAGCAGGCGGGCGACGGAATAACGGATACCGCCAACAAGCCTGTTGCCCCCGACCACGCCCCCGAAGACCTCCTGCGCAGCCTCAAGGAAGACGCCCACCACGCCTTGCGCGCCGGCTCGCTGGAAGAACTCCTCGGCATCGAAGGCATCGCCGCCCGCCGCTACTTCCAGAACCTCACCCACCTGCTGCGCCATGACGACGACCCCAGCCTCAGCTTCGACTTCATGGGCCGCAACCGGCGCCCGCCGAAAGACCCGGTCAACGCCATGCTCTCCTTCGCCTACGCCATGCTCACCCGCGAATGGCATATCGCCCTCACCGCCGTCGGCCTCGACCCCTATCGCGGCTACTACCACCAACCCCGCTTCGGCCGCCCCGCCTTGGCGCTCGACATGATGGAACCCTTCCGCCCCCTGGTTGCCGACTCCGCCGTCCTCACCGCCATCAACAACGGCGAAGTGCGCGGCACCGACTTCATCCGCGCCGCCGGAAGCTGCGCCATGTCGGATAGCGGCCGCAAACGCTTCATCGCCGCCTTCGAACGGCGCATGGGCCACGAAGTCACCCACCCGTTGTTCGGCTACCAGTTGAGCTACCGGCGCCTGTTCGAAGTGCAAGCCCGCCTGCTCATCCGGCATTTGTCGGGCGAAATCCCCGACTACCCCAACTTCGTGACGAGGTAAGCATGGAACACCTCTACGTCATCAGCTACGACATCGCCGACGACAAACGCTGGCGCCAAGTCTTCCGCATCATGAAAGGCCACGGCGAATGGCTCCAATACTCCGTCTTCCAATGCCGCCTTGACCGGCAGCGCTATGTGCAAATCCAGGTCGAATTGAACGAAGCGATCCATCACCGCGATGACCACGTCCTCATCCTCGACCTGGGACCGGTGGACAGCGTCAGCCCCCATGTCACCAGCCTGGGAAAAAGCTTCGAACCGATGAAACGCGAAGCCATGATCTTCTAGCCGAGACACCGCGAGCGCTGCGCTGATGAAAATTCTCCCGGCACCGCTCGCAACTAGAATTGCTCTTTAAAAACATGAGGATATTGAAATTTATGAAGCACCGACAAGACGGGAGTCGTCGCACACCGGTATATTCCAGCCAGTGCTCGCAAACCACCCCGCTATGCGTGACGCAGAGCGGGGTGGCAAGAGAGCCAAATTCCGGGGCCAATTGGCCCCGGCCTCATTGAAGCCGCGCCGACTGTACAGTGCTATCCGCCACACTTGTTAAATTCCGGGGCCAATTGGCCCCGGCCTCATTGAAGCATGCAGAACCGGTGGATATAGTGGGGTGTCGCCGCCAAATTCCGGGGCCAATTGGCCCCGGCCTCATTGAAGCGCCTTCTGTCCTGGAGCATCCTTGCCCGCATTTTGGGAAATTCCGGGGCCAATTGGCCCCGGCCTCATTGAAGCGCCGTGGCGGTGCACCTGGCCTTCGCCGTGACGGTGAAATTCCGGGGCCAATTGGCCCCGGCCTCATTGAAGCTTGTCGATGATGTGGTGCATTGGTGGTCCAGCTTCCCGCAAATTCCGGGGCCAATTGGCCCCGGCCTCATTGAAGCCTTCGCGCCCAGCACGAAATGGACCGGGGCGAGCCGAAATTCCGGGGCCAATTGGCCCCGGCCTCATTGAAGCGATCCCGGTGGGCACGGAGCCAATAGCCAAGCTTCTAAATTCCGGGGCCAATTGGCCCCGGCCTCATTGAAGCACGACCTACTCCAGGACATTGTTTGCCCGAGCTGTCAAATTCCGGGGCCAATTGGCCCCGGCCTCATTGAAGCGACTGGCGCGAGGACCCGAGGAAAGATCAAGCGTGGAAATTCCGGGGCCAATTGGCCCCGGCCTCATTGAAGCTGCCTGCGAAGCGATTTCATCGCTCCATCCAGTGTCAAATTCCGGGGCCAATTGGCCCCGGCCTCATTGAAGCGGTGAAACTTCCCACGTTTCGGCGTTGCTGTATATAAATTCCGGGGCCAATTGGCCCCGGCCACATTGAAGCGGCGTCGATACATGCAGCTTGCAGTTGCTGGTCTGGCAAATTCCGGGGCCAATTGGCCCCGGCCTCATTGAAGCAAG
>JAUYFG010000034.1 GCA_030690985.1 Pseudomonadota bacterium | reverse complement strand
CCCGTGATTTCGCGGCATGGCGCCGTAGGTTGGGCAAAGCGAAGCGTGCCCAACATCGCGGCGGTTCGTTGGGCACGCGCAGCGACGCCCAACCTACGTCACTACCGGTAGTGGGCTTGGGAGACAACCGGATAAGCACGGTTCATTGGAAGGTAGGGTGCACCGTGCGCACCGATTTACGCTTAATGGTGCGCTACGATTTCGCGGATAAATGGCTAATGGACAATCTCGGATTAACGCAGCTCAAGGCTTGTATAGTTGCCCCCCGGCTGATTCCACGCTCGATCCTTACCCCCCTGAAGAAGAGAAACCCATGAAAGCGCTCTTGTTGCTCGCCGCATTCGCCGCCAGCCTGTCCGCCCCGGCTTCCGTGCTGGCACTCGACTCACTCAGCCCCACCCCGGGCAAGGAGGTCTACGACAAAGCGCTGCAATCCTATAGCTGTGTCGATTACGAGAAGGCGCTGCGCCTGTTCAAAGCCAATGCCGAGGCGGGGCACGGACTCTCCCAGTACATGACCGGCATCATGCTGGAGCAGGGCCAGGGCACTGAGGAAGATGTCTCGGCGGCCTACGGCTGGTACATGAGGGCGGCGAAACAGGGGCTTTCCGACGCCTATTACGCACTGGGCGACATGTACAGCCGGGGTATTTCGGTGGGCAAAGATGCGCTGCAAGCCTACGTCTGGTTCGATCTGGCGGCGCGCGGCGGCCACAAACTCGCCCCCGACATGAAGCGGAGCGAAGCCGCGCATCTGCAACCCGCACAACTCGAAACCGCCCAAACCATGGCCAGCGACTGGCTCGCGAAACTGGGCCGCTGATTCGCCCACTTTCCAGAAACACCATGCAATCCATTGATTCCGTAGGGTGCGCCGTGCGCACGATTCACGGCTAATCGCACCCTACCTCCCGAGGCAACCCATGAAACTTCGAGCACTCGTCCTGGCCCTCGCAAGCGCGAGCACTGCGCTGCCAAACAGCGCACACGCCGCAGAGGATATCTGCAGCCGTCTGATCATCCAGGCGGTCAACCAGTTCTGCCAACTCCTGCCCAATGGATTGAACCTTTGCCAACCGGTCGCCCTGGTCGGCCCCAATCCACAGTGCAGCACCTCAGAACCGCAAGCGCTGATCCCCGTGCCATTGGGGCCGGCGACTTTGCAGCCTCTCGCCTCCTGGGCCGCGCCTTACGCACAGGCGTGGCCGGCCACCCAGGTGGCGGCAAACATTCCCCTCTCCACGCGGGCTGCGGTTGCCGCACCAGCCAGCCCGGTCGCACCGACGCCTCCCGAACCCCCACACATCACGGCCGATATAGCCAAACCGGTCGCCGCCGCGAGGCCAGCCACACCCACCGCAGCGACCGCGCCGGTTGCCCCGGTCATCGCACCGATCACGACGGTGGCCGCGCCGCTGCTTGCTCCAGTCGCCGCTGCGGCGCTCACGCCCAGTATCGTGGCCCCGGCCACAGCCGCTCCAAGCGAGATTCCGGCGCCCGTCGTCGCAGCCAGCGTCGCCCCCGTTGCGGAGGCGGCAATCGCTAGCGTTGCCCCGGCAACACGCACTGAGGCGGCGCCGCTGGCCCAACCCTTGCCTGCGGCACTCCCCGTGGCAGTGGCAACAGCCGTGGCAACAACGCCCGCCATCGAACCCCCTGCCGCGCCCGTGGCGGCACCGCCCCCGGCAACCCAGACGCTCGCGGCGGAAGAAGCAAGCGTGGATGCGCTGGCTCACTTCGACTTCGACAGCGCCAACCTGACCCCGGTCGGACGCGCCGTGCTGGATGCCTGGCTGACCGAAGCGCCCAAGGACAAAACGGTGCGGGTCAGCGGCTATGCCGACCGGCTCGGCCCCGAACCCTACAACCTGAAACTGTCGTTGCGCCGCGCCGAAGCGGTGAAGCAGTACCTCGCCGGCAAAGGCTATGACCCGCGCAGAATCCAGCTCGAAGCCAAGGGTGAAGCGGAACCGGTGAAAAGCTGCAAGGGCGACGCCACAGCGATCACCAAGGCCTGCCTGGCACCCAACCGCAGAGTCAAGATCGACCCGGAATGAAACCCCGCCCATGTCCCACACCTACTGCGGATCTCCCACTATTCCCTCGCGCATGGCTGCCTGCGCCATGAGAACGATGCCGCCCGCAATGCACGCGGACGGCGCGGTGGAATGCCCTTTCTTTCTCGCCAAATCAGCCGCGCCCGCCGCCTGAGCGTTGCCCCCTGAATCAATCGACCTGGAGCCTTCCTGTGAACGACCCGCAACATACTTCTTCTTTCTGGCTTGGCAATGCGCTGCTGGGGGTATCCCTGCTCATGCTGATCTTTCTCGGCAGCCTGTGGGAATCCCTCGGCGTCTGGACGATGGTCTTGTGGATGGGGCTGGCCGGAACGGGGATGTATCTGGTGATGAAAGACAAAGGGCCGTCATCCAACATGCCTGACTGACGGGCACCCCAGCCGGACGGTGGGCGTGGTTACCGAAGGGCATAAGCAGGGACTTGGCCGCCGTCTTTTGGCGGCTTAGTCCTTCGCTTAGGGGCTTTATCAGGGGCTACATCCCAAGCCGGCAGAGCCGGAACCAAACAAGTAGCCCGCTCCCACGCATCGATTCGATTCAGCGTGGCTGACTACTACGGTGTTTGGGGCGTATTCGATGGTGCGCGCGGCGTGCCCTACGGCCGGGATCGCAGAGTCACCAGCGCGGCGTCGTAATCGAAGTTTTCTATCTGTCGCGCCAGTGCGACATAACGCTCGCCCAAGGCCGCTCGCAGAAGAGGCGCGGAGTCACGCAGGAGAGGGCCGGCGCGGGAGTTGTCTTCCGCCAGCAGCGCGTCCAGTTCCATCACTACCTGCGCCAGCTGCGCCGGGTCACCTTCAACGATGGCTGGCGTCGACGCCACGCTGGGGATTCGTGCCGACAGGCTAAGGATGTGTGCGATGGCCTGGCGGAGTTCCTGTTCCAGCCCGGACAACAGATCGGCGCTCACGGCGGGTGGTGTGGCAGCACCGGCACCGGGTTTCAGCGCCAGCTCCAGGGACATGGCTTGCTCTTGCAGGGCGACCAGGCCCAGGGTGGCGGCGACGCCCTTGAGCGTATGGGCAAGGCGATGCGCTTCCTCCACCTGTCCGGCGCCCAGTTTCTGACGGATATGGCTGACGTCCTCACTGTGTGCGCCGGCAAACTTGTCGAGCAGGCGCACACACCTGTCCGGACGACCGCCCACACTGAGCAGGCAGCGGCGCGGATCGAAGCCCGGCCAGCTTTCCAGAGTCGCGCTGCTGCCCATGTCCATGCGGGCCTCGGCGGCAGCAGGCAAAGAAGGGGGCAGAGTCGGCGCGTGTGCCGGCAACCACTTCAGCAGGGCGGCATAAAGCGCATCCGGGTCCACCGGTTTGGCGACGAAATCGTTCATGCCGACGGCGATGCAGGCGGCACGGTCTTCGTCGAAGGCGTTCGCGGTCATCGCCAGAATGGGCCTGGTTTCCCAGTCCGGCAGCGCGCGGATCGCACGGGTTGCCTCCAGGCCATCCATGACCGGCATCTGAATGTCCATCAGGATCAGGTCGTAATCGCCTGTTCGCGCGCTCTCCAGCGCCGCCCGGCCATCAGTCGCCGTGTCCACCGCCAGGCCGACACCGTGCAAGAGTTCCAGGGCCACTTCCCGATTGATGGCGTTGTCTTCCGCCAGCAGCAATCGGGCGCCACTCCGACTTTGGCGCAGTTCGGCTTCGGCCGATTCGCCCCGTGCTTCGGGTACGTCGGGAAGAACGCCGTGGCCACGCGCGAGCCGCACCGTGAACCAGAACGTGCTGCCACGCCCCGGCGTGCTTTCCACGCCGACCTCGCCCCCCATCAGACCGGCCAGGCGCCGGGTGATCGCCAGCCCGAGGCCGGTGCCGCCGTACTTGCGGGTGGTGGAGACATCCGCCTGCTCGAAGGCCTGAAACAGGCTGGGCAGTTTCCCCGGGTCGATACCGCTGCCGCTGTCCTGGACCTCGAAACGCACCAGGAGGCGATCATCCTGCGCTTCCAGCAAACGGGCGTGCAGGGTGATCGTGCCCTGTTCGGTGAACTTGACCGCATTGCCGGCATAGTTGAGCAGGGCCTGACGCAATCGGGTGACATCGCCGCGCAACCACGGGGGCACATCGCCGCCATCCACTTCGACATTCAGCCCCTTGGCGCCGGCGGCTTCCCCGATCAGGGAACGCACGTGATCGAGCACGGTGGCGAGCGCGAAATCGCGCTGTTCCAGTTCCAGCCGCCCCGCCTCGATCTTCGACAGGTCGAGCACGTCGTTGATGATCGACAGCAGATGCTGGGCGGCGCCGTCGATCTTGGTCAGACGCTCCGCCTGGGGTGGCGTGGCGCCATCGCGCCGCAGCAGGTGGGTGAGGCCGATGATGGCGTTCATCGGCGTGCGAATCTCGTGGCTCATGTTGGCGAGGAAGGCGCTTTTCGCCCGATTGGCGGCTTCGGCGGCGTCCTTGGCCACGGCGAGTTGCCGGGTGCGTTCCGAAACCAGGTCTTCCAGGTGGTGGCGGTATTCGTCCAGTTCCACGCCCAGGCGTTTTTTCTCGGAGATGTCTTCCTTCACCGCGACATAGTGGCTGATGCGCCCGTCGGCCTGGCGCAGCGGGGTGATGATGGCGAACTCGGTGTATTCGCTGCCGTCACGACGCCGGTTGATGAACTCGCCTTTCCAGGGGTGGCCCTGGGTGAGTGCGGCCCAGAGTGCCTCATAGGTGGCAGGAGGCGTCTTGCCGGAATGCAGGATGTGCGGATTCTGGCCGAGGATTTCCTCACGGCTATAGCCGCTGTTCTCCTGAAAGGCTTCGTTCACATATTCGATACGCCCAGCCAGATCGGTAATGACGATGCTCTCCGGGCTTTGCTCCACGGCTTGCGCCAGTTTGCGTAATTGCTCCTCGACCCGCTTGCGTTCACTGATGTCCTCGCCGGAGCTCAGTGTGCCGACGATGCGCCCCTCGCTGTCGGTGAAATAGGCGTTATGCCAGGCGATCAGGCACTGGTGACCGTCACGGCACAGGATCGTATTCTCGAAATATTCCGCCGCTTCCAGTTCGCCGGCCATGATGTGGCGAAACATGGGATAGACCGTTGCCATGCCCAGGGGCTGCGGCAAACAGTCCGTGAACCAGTTTTTTCCGAGCAATTCGTCTTCCGCATAGCCCAGCAGTTCGCAACCTTTGCGGTTGATCATGGTGATGCCGCCATCGCCATCGAGCGCGACCATGACGGTCTGCACCGTGTCGAGGTAGCGCTGGTTGAGCGCGACCTCGTGGCGCAGCGCCGCTTCCGCCTGTTGCCGCTCGGTGATGTCGCGGGCGATGCCGTAGAGGCCGATGGCCTTGCCCTCTCTGTCATGCAACGGCCCCTTGGTGGTAAGGAAGGTGCGTATGCCCCCCGGCAAGACGATATCTTCCTGAAACGTCAGCGAGACGTTGCCATCCATCACTTCGCGGCTGACCGCCATCTTCTCGTCCGCCACATCGGGAGGGAACAGATCGCTTTCATCACATCCCAGAACTTCTTCCTGGGTCTTGCCGGTCACCTGCTCCGCCGCCCGGTTGAACAGGATGAAACGACCCTCCAGATCCAGGGCAAAAATGGCGTCATCGGAACTGTCGGCGATGGCGGCCAGCAGGCGCAGGGCGCGCAGACGCTCAACCTGCGATTGCCGCACCCGCTCCGCGATGGCCAGTTCCCGCCGCTGGCGTGACAGGTAGACGCCGGTGCCCAGCCCGAACAGGGCAAGCAGGCCGGCCAGGGCGATCCAGACGGCATTGCGATAAGCATCGGCATAAAGCTCGGACTCATCGATCTTGGCCAGGAGAAACCATTCGCTGCCCGGGATGGCATGCACCACCCCGAACACCGGCACACCACGATAGTCCACGCCCTTCACCACCTGGCCCAATTTGGCATCGTCGCGCAGCACCTGGGCCGCCAGTACCTGGCTCTGGCTCAGGGGCAAACGCAGTTTCACCGTCGTGTCGGCGCGATGGCGCAAGGCGTTGAGAAACAGCAAATCGTCGCCGTCACGGCGGAACCACACCACCTCACCGCTGCGGCTGGGGCCTGGCCAGGTTTGCAGTTGCGGGAACAACCCCGCCTGCAAATCCACATGCAGGACCACAGTGGGGCCCACCCCCACGCTCGCCACCGGCAAGGCCACCACGAAGTCCAGGTGCGGGCGATTGCCGGCATCACGGTATGGGCCGACGTGGCTCGGCTTGTGCTCCCGCCAGGCCCGCTCGGCGGCGGCGCGCAGGGCGGGGGTGATGCTGGCGGGTGGGGTATCCGAATCCCAGAACACGCGCTCGGCCCCGGCATCGAGTATCTGGGCGCCATGAAAGCCGCTGTACTGGATGAACTCGCGCAGATCGTGGCGCAGCCGCTCGCCACTCGCTGTGTCGCGGCGTTCGTGCCAGCGCTGATAGTCCTCAGCGAGATAGCGGGCACGGGCGATGAAGTTGGCGTCGTCCCCCCGTTCCTGCAACCAGCCCACGATCTGCTGCGCCTTGAGATCGGCGATGGCGCGCAACCGGGCCAGTTCCAGGTCTTCCTGCTGGCGCACGTTGTGGAAGATGCCCGCCGCAGTCAGAGTGAGAATAACGAGCCCCGCCGCCAGCATGGGCCGCCACGGGAAAGGCGGCCGGACCACACTTTCCGCGCCGTCCTCTGTCGCCCCGGCTGGTCGCCCTTCGCCACGACGCAGCGCCAGCCACAAGGCCAGCGCAGTGACCGCGACGAATACCAGGCCCTTGAGGGTGCTGAACAGGACGATCTGCTTCGGGTCATTGCTCAGCCATTCCACCACCTTGTCCGAAAACAATATCCAGGCGCCGGCAAAGGCGGCATAAAGCAGCGTCGCGCGGATGGCGAAAGCGTGAGTTTTCGCTTGCTCTGGTACCGGCATGGAGTGCTTGTCGCGCCTGCCTGGCTGCTCGCCGCTCAGGGGTTGTCCCGGTGGCGCTGGGCGCCGGCGGCGATGCGCAAGGCCTTCTCGCCCGAGGTGGCCGCCCGTACCCGGTAATGCGGTTGCAGCAGTTCGCCAAGTACGGTCAGGTTCTCGGGTGCATCGTCGACAATCAGAATGGTGGACTGGATGGAGCCCGGCATCGCTTGTTACCTCGAATCGCCCGCAGCCCTCACGCGGAAACGCGGGGCCAGCGGAAGCAAGCCGTTATCGGCGGGCCGTGGATGTTCTTTAGCGTGAAACAAGCAGGCTCCTGTAGCGCAGGCGTCCTCGCCTGCTTTGGGCGCTGAATGCAGGCGGGACGCCTGCGCTACAGGGGCGCCCGGTTTCATCATTCGGGGCGGCCTGACCACCATGCCCGTTAGGGCATGAGCGGTAGTGCTACCATAGCTACGTTTTCGTATATACAGAGGCCACCATGCTGACCACCGCCAAACTGTTCAAGACCGGCCACAGCCAGGCCGTGCGCCTGCCCAAGGAATTCCGCCTGCCCGGCGACGAAGTGCTGATTCGCAGGAATGAAGCCACGGGCGAAGTGATCCTGACGCCAATCAGCCCGGTCAGCAGAAAGGAGCGTTTGGACAGGCTGTTCAAGATGCTCGATGAAGCCCCCATGCCCGAGGAATTCATGGCCGAACGCGATAACGAGCCGGGCCAATTCAGGGATATTTTCTGATGCTGCGCTTTCTGCTCGACACCGACATTTGCAGTTATGCCATCAAGCGCAAGTCGCCGGCCCTGTATGAAAGATTGAAAGCGGCCATGCTGGCCGACGCCGCCTGTATTTCCGCCATCACCCGTGGGGAGCTGATTTACGGTCTGGAACGGGTTCCCCAGGCCACCGCGTTGCGCGCCGCCGTCCTGGCTTTTCTCGATGAAATACCTTGCCTGCCCTGGACCCCCGCAGCCGCCGATTTCTACGGCGGTCTACGTGCCCGGCAACGGCTGGCAGGCCAGCCGATCGGCTACATGGACACCCAGATCGCCGCCCATGCCCTCGCGGAAAACCTGATTCTGGTGAGCAACAACCTCCGCCATTACGAACGCATTCCCGGCCTCAAGCTGGAAAACTGGACTGAGTCATGACGCGCGCGCTTGCCCTCCTCAACGACGTCTTCGGCTACCCCGCGTTTCGCGGCCCGCAGGCGGACATCATCGACCATGTCGTCGGCGGCGGCGATGCGCTGGCGCTGATGCCCACCGGCGGCGGCAAGTCGCTGTGCTACCAGATTCCTTCTTTGCTGCGCGACGGCGTCGGCGTGGTGGTCTCGCCCCTGATCGCCCTGATGCACGACCAGGTGGCTGCGCTCACCGAGCTCGGCATCCGCGCCGCCTACCTCAATTCCTCCCTGAGCATGGATCAGGCCAACGCCGCCGAGCGCACCCTGCTTTCGGGCGGCTACGACCTCGTCTATGTGGCGCCGGAACGACTGCTCATGCCGCGTTTTCTGAGCCTGCTGGAGCGGCTGCGGGAAAAACCCGGCATTGCCCTGTTCGCCATCGACGAAGCGCATTGCGTGTCGCAATGGGGGCACGACTTCCGCCCGGAATACATCCAGCTCTCGGTGCTGGCGGAACGTTTTCCCGGCATCCCGCGCATTGCGCTCACCGCCACCGCCGATAGCGACACGCGCGCCGAGATCGTCGAGAAACTCAGCCTGCAAAACGCGCGCCAGTTCGTCTCCAGTTCCGACCGCCCCAACATCCGCTACCGCATCGTCGACAAGGCCAGCGCACGCCACCAGTTACTGGAGTTCATCCGCGACGGCCACCAGGGCGACGCCGGCATCGTCTACTGCCTGTCGCGCAAGAAAGTGGAAGAAACCGCCCAGTGGCTGAACGCCAACGGCATCAATGCCTTGCCCTATCACGCCGGCATGGACCAGATCACACGGCGGCGGCATCAAGATCGCTTCCTGCGCGAAGACGGCATCGTCATGACCGCGACCATCGCCTTCGGCATGGGCATCGACAAGCCGGACGTGCGCTTCGTGGCGCACCTCGACCTGCCCAAGAGCATCGAAGGCTATTACCAGGAAACCGGCCGTGCCGGGCGCGACGGCGAGCCGGCCGACGCCTGGATGGCCTATGGCCTGGCGGATGCCGTGCAGCAGCGGCGCATGATCGAGGAAGGCGAGGCCGACATCGCCCACAAGCGCCTCGCCCATGCGCGCCTGGATGAACTGCTCGCGCTGTGCGAATCCGCCACCTGCCGCCGCCAGCGCCTGCTGGCCTACTTCGGCGAAACCAGCCCGGCCTGCGGCAACTGCGACATTTGCCTGGAGCCACCGCAAACCTGGGATGGCACCCAGGCCGCGCGCCAGGCGCTCTCCTGCGTCTACCGCACCGACCAGCGCTTCGGCGCCGGCCACGTCATCGACGTCCTGCTCGGCCACGACACCGAACGCATCCGCCAGTGGGGCCACCAGAAACTCAGCACTTACGGCATCGGCCGCGATTTCTCGGATAAGGAATGGCGCGCGGTGTTCCGGCAACTGGTCGCGCTGGGCTACCTCGAAGTGGATGTGGGCGGCTTCGGCGCCCTGAAACTCTCCCCTGCCGCCCGCCCGCTGCTGAAGGGGGAGCAGACCCTCACCCTGCGGCGTCAGGTTGACAAGAAAACAGCGAAAGAAACCCGCCGCGCCGGCCCGGCACAAGCCCTGAATGCCACCGGCCAGATTTTGTTCGAGCGCCTGCGCGCCTGGCGCGGCGAGACGGCGAAAGCGCACGGCGTGCCCGCCTACGTCATCTTCCACGACGCCACGCTCGCCACCATCGCCGCCGCCTGCCCGCGTGACGTGGCGGCACTACGCCGCATTCCCGGCTTCGGCGCGAAGAAACTGGAGCACTACGCCGACGCCATCCTGGAACGCTGCCGGGCACACGCGGAAGAAAACGGCCTGCCGAAAGCGGTAGTCATTGCCCCCGAACCGCCGCCGCCCAGCTCCAGCCACCCCGGCTCCCGCCACCCTGGCCTCAATGACACCGCCAGCCTCACCCTGACCCTGCTGGAATCCGGCCTCTCCGTCGCGGAAGTCGCCACCCAGCGAGGCCTCAAGGAAACCACCATCTACACCCATTGCGGCGAAGCCATCGCCCAAGGCCTCCTCGACCCGCAAGACGTGATCAGCCTCGACCCCGCCGAAGTCGAACCCATCCTCGCCGCCATCCGCGAACAAAACGAAACCGGGGAAGTGCGCCTGAAACCTGTGTTCGAGCGCTTCGAAGGGAAGTACGACTACGGCTTGTTGCGGTGCATCGCAGCGCTGCTGTAGGGAGTTGTCGGGTTACGCCGAACAAACCGGTAGCGTGCGCTGTGCGCACGATTTGACGTGTCCCATGGGATACCGTGCCCTGATTGCACGGTTTTCGGGTCGGCTGGCGGCGTTGCTCCAGATGAAAAAACTAAGCGAAGGACTAAGCCGCCAAAAGACGGCGGCAAAGTCCCTGCTTATCCTTGTGGGCCCCGGTCCGCAGCGTCGTCGCGCCTTGCCAGCCGACCCGAAAACCGCACACTCGGGCGCGTTCAACTGAGGTTTCTAGCAGCCTGTCGGACTTTGGTCGTCGATAGCGAGAAGCGGCCCCAGCGAGCTCAGTTTTTGCCGGATTTGCAGCCGCATAGCCCGGCTATGGGGCAAAAAGCCGGTGAAAAATGGGCCGCTGCGGTCGTTTCGCAGCCGACGATTCCAAAGTCCGACAGGCTGCTAGGATGATCCAATCGGCGGTCTTGATGACATCCAGGTTGTGTCGATCACCCCCACGGCATGCCGTTGCCGACCAGACGGTGCAGCGCCTTGAGCAGCAGGCCGGTGGTGGGTTCGTCGAGGATGTAGAGGGCGCGGCCAGCGTTGCGCCTGTTGGCGGCTGACGGCTCAGGCGTGTGCCAGTTCCCGGACGCTTTTCAGACTTTGCCGCATCGCCGTCTCGGCGATTTTCAGGTCATACGTTGTTTGAAGGTTGAGCCAGTACTGGGGCGACTGGCCAAGCGCGCGGCCGATCAGCAAGGCCAACTCCGCCGTGACCGGGCGGGCGCCTTTCAGCACATGCGATACGCGCATCGGCGACACGCCGATGGCCTCGGCGAACGCCGCCTGCGTCAGTTGCAGTTCGTCCAGTATCTCGCGCAGAAACTCGCCTGGGTGGATGGGGGGCAAACCGTTCTTGATCATGGACAGGGTTCCTCAGTGGTAGTCGGCGATATCGACATCGAATGCATCGCCGTCAGCGAATCGAAAGCACACGCGCCACTGATCGTTGATGCGAATGCTCCATTGCCCGATGCGGTCGCCGGAAAGTGCTTCCAGCCGGTTGGAGGGCGGCAGCCGCATATCCTCGACTACCGTCGCCGCATCCAGTTGCGTCAACCGCATGATGGCGCGGCGCAAAATTGCCGGTGGCAGACGGCGAGATTTTCCGGTGGTGAACAAATGTTCGGTTTCGGTGTCGGCAAAGCTGCGAATCATGTCCGCCAATGTAAACATTTTGTTTATCCACGGCAAGCTACATCCATGACAGAACTCGCCCTTGCCACCGGCCTCAGCACCAAGACCAATCAACCTGGATTCCTCGGTTGAAATCACGGGAGCAGGCACGGAACTCCGGCTGTAGCGCCAACATCTCTGCCGACGCGGCTCGCCGCGAGGCGCGGCTTGCGGCCGGCGTCGCGCAGGGTCGGGAATTGCGACGATGCTATAAGTTGCGATCCGCCTGTTCACCCTCTCCGGGCAGGGGCGAAGCGTAGGCACGCGAAAAAGCAAGGATCACCTCACGAACCACCTTGCGCTGCGGGATAGGCAAGCGCAGGAATGCCTCGAATATTTCCCGCTCCTGGTAGCCGATTTCTTCATCCCAGCGCTTGCGCTGCTGCTGAATCGTCCAAACCAAACCGGGCACTGTTCCTCGACAAAAGCGATACCTCGATGAAATGCCGGGGATTCCTCTTCAAGACCTTTGGGTGGACGTTCAGCCAGTACAAGCACAGGCCAGGGAAGCACTGGAATATGGCACCCAAAAACCTGAGACGCTGCTTGATCGCATCCTGAAGGCATCTTCCAACGAAGGCTCCATCGTCGCCGACTTCTTCGGCTTTTCGACGTGGATCGCCATGCGTCGCACGGCAAATTTGTTCTGACCTTCAGCCGTCATTCCCGCGCAGGCGGGAATCCAGTTTCCTCCGTCTAATCAGGCCTTTAAAAAACTGATTTGATGAACGCACTGGATTCCCGCCTGCGCGGGAATGACGGTAATTCAATGGGTTATCGCCAGAACAAATTTGCCCTGGGTGCCCATGCCCTTGCGGTTGGCAAAACTGTCGGCGATAAAACCGCGCTCGAAGATCGGCTCGACCACCCGGCACAGCGCGTGATGCACCACCCGGTCGGCGAAAGGCGCGGCGGAAATCAAGCGAGGTTTCGGGTCTTTGACCATGAAGGTGCGAAAGCCTGAAGGCTTCCAGATGCCCTCACGCAGTTCGCCACGCAGGCGCAGCAAATGTTTTTCCAGCGCCACCTGAAAATTCGCCGGCCCCGCCCGCCCACGCTTGCCGCGCAAGGCCAGACGCGCAGCTTCGAGAAGATTATCGAAAGCCGCAATGGCTTCGATCAGATGGTCATGGCGCTTGGGCATGGATTCGTAGGATGGGTTGAGCGCAGCGAAACCCATCAAACAACGGCGGGGCCGCAGGATCGTAGGATGGGTTGAGCGCAGCGAAACCCATCAAACAACGGCGGGGGTGGGGATGATGGGTTTCGCTAGCGCTCAACCCATCCTACGCGGCTCGATGCGTTTTCAGCCAACCGCCCACCAGACGGCCCACCTCGTTCAACTCCTCGGCCGCGTGTTCGTAGCGGCGCAGGTCGAGCTGGCGCAAGTCCTTGGCGAGACGAAACAACACCCGCAGTTTTTCCAGGAGCAGATTCACGCGGGTGAGGATAGGCAGCCGATCCTTGGTGTAGGTCGCCTCCAGCAGCCCTTCCAAAACGTCCAGAGCCAGTCCGTGGATGCGGTCCCCGAGAAAAAATTTCTGCGAACGGGGAAATCTCTCCACCGTAGGCACCACCCACAACACGAAACGGTAAGCCCGTTCCACTGCAATACCGGCATGTTGCCGCGCACCATTCATGACCATTCCTCGCAATAAATTTCCGGTGCGACCGCCCCCGCCCCCCCGCCCCCCCGCATTCACCCACCCGCCTAGGATGGGTTGAGCGTAGCGAAACCCATCAACCAACGGCAGGACCGTAGGACCGTAGGATGGGTTGAGCGTTAGCGAAACCCATCAAATGGCTGCGGGGGTGGGGATGATGGGTTTCGCTAGCGCTCAACCCATCCTACGTGGACTACGTGGACAACCTAGAACCCCGCCCGTCACCTTGAGGGTCAAAACGGGCGGGGGGTGCTGCCGTCTCCTGGCTGGCCCTGGACTCCCCGTGATTCGCCCGCGTTCTCCTTGAAGAACGCGGCTCTGATGGCGGGGCGTACTGGCAGAACGGGCAACGCGAAAGCCGTTGTTGCTGTTCCGTTTGGAAGGCGTGTTCCTGTTGCGGTTGGCCGCGCGGGCGTTCTCGGAATTGTTGTTCCAGGAGCCGCCCCGCAGGACACGTCGGGGGCCAGTCAGTCTTCCGTGTCGGGGCCAATTTCCGATCACGAAAGCCGGGTGTGGGGCGGGGGTTGGCCCGCCAAGGCCGGATGAATTCGGCCCCACAAAAAAAACCTCGGGGGCTGCCGCCCCCGAACCCCCGCCATCGTGCCCACCTTGACCGACTCTGGCAAGCGGTAAAGTGGTAAAGGGCAGGGCAAATTTGTTCTCACGAATCCTGCCGAGCAGGGGCGGAGTTTTTGGTGAGCCGCAGATAGTCGAGAACGATGCGGGGACGCAGACAGAGTTTGCGCATCATCGAAGCGATTGACTGGCCGGGCTTCTGGAACGA
>JAUYFG010000033.1 GCA_030690985.1 Pseudomonadota bacterium | reverse complement strand
GCCGGGTCGATGCGGTTCGCTATCGCTCACCACATCCTACGCAGGGCTTCGATGCTGGTTGTTTCATCGTAACTGTCCGCCTCATTTTGAAAAATCAGTAAATTCAAGGAATTGCCATGCTTAAAGCACTCTTGTTCGACGTTGATGGAACCCTGGCTGATACCGAACGCGACGGCCATCGCCCCGCCTTCAATGCGGCATTTCGCGAATTCGGAATGGATTGGGATTGGGATGTCCCGCTCTACGGCGAACTGCTCGCGGTGACCGGCGGCAAGGAACGGATGAAGTATTACGTCGAACACTTCCGTCCCGATTATGTGAAGCCCGCCAATTTCGACCAACTGATTGCCGAGTTGCACCAGGCAAAAACCCGCCACTACACCCAGTTGTTGGCGGCAGGCGGCATTCCCCTGCGCCCCGGTGTTGAACGCCTGTTGCGCGAAGCGCGCGCAGCAGGCCTGATCCTCGCCGTGGCCACCACCACCACCCCGGAAAACGTCACCGCCCTGTTGCGCCACAGCCTGGCCGAGGATGGCGCCGACTGGTTCGCGGTGATCGCCGCCGGCGACATCGTCCCGGCCAAGAAGCCGGCCGCCGACATTTATGTCTGGGCACTGCAACAACTCGGGCTGAGTGCCGAGGAATGCCTGGCCTTCGAGGATTCCGAGAACGGCATCCGCTCCTCCCAGGGTGCCGGCCTCAAGACCGTGGTGACGGTCAACGACTACACCCGCGATCATGACTTCACCGGTGCGTTGGCGGTGCTGAGTGATCTGGGCGAGGCGGGCGCCCCTTACGAGCGCCTGGACGCAGAGGAGCACGGGATGGTGGACGTGGCGCGTCTGCACGCGTGGCACGCGCGATAGCAAGGTAGGGCGGAAAAGCGGCTTTATCGCGCCTTCCGCCACGTTCCGCCCTACGGGCTGGATGTAGCGCAGGCGTCCTCGCCTGCAGCCACGCCAAAAAGCAGGCGAGACGCCTGCGCTACAGCGAGGTAGGGCGGAAAAGCGGCCTTATCGCGCCTTCCGCCACGTTCCGCTGGCGGATGGCGGAAGGCGCCGGCCCCGCCGGCTTTTCCGCCCTACGGGTATCCGGGTTCAATCGTCAATCGGCCGGTAGCAGAACACGAAGCGGCCCTGGCCGAAGTTGACCATGAGGGCGCCGCCGCGATTGCTGGCGTAGTCCTGCCAGCCCGGGATGGGGCACTGGAAGTGGCATTCCGAGACGCCATGCGGCGATTCCAGGCCGCGATCGTTATCCCAGAACGACAGCAGCATGGCGCCGCCCTGTTTCACCAGCAGGTGGTCGGCGGCCTGGTTGGCCAGCTTCAGACATTGGTCGAAATTCAGATCGAGTTCATCGGCGTTGAGATGCAGGGTTTTCATGGCTCGGTTTCCGGTAGCGGCGCGCTCGATGATCACGGCAAATTTGTTCTGGCGATAACCCTTTGAATTACCGTCATTCCCGCGCAGGCGGGAATCCAGTGCGTTCATCAAATCAGTTTTTTAAAGGCCTGATTAGACGGAGGAAACTGGATTCCCGCCTGCGCGGGAATGACGGCTGAAGGTCAGAACA
>JAUYFG010000003.1 GCA_030690985.1 Pseudomonadota bacterium | reverse complement strand
GGCGACGGCCTGGTGGCCGCCCACATCATTGCCCGCGTCCATTCGGAAGTCGAAGGCATCCTGCCCAAGGCGGGCGAGGTCTGAGACGGTTGCGGTTAAACGGTGGCGGCCGCCGGCCGTCGCCATCTGAAGATCATCGGTAAGGAGAATTGAAATGGCTGAAGTATCTGGAGTTGCCCTGGGCATGATCGAAACACGCGGTCTGGTTCCCGCCATCGAGGCGGCGGATGCCATGACCAAGGCGGCGGAAGTGCGCTTGATCGGTCGCCAGTTCGTCGGCGGCGGTTATGTGACGGTGCTGGTGCGTGGCGAAACCGGCGCGGTGAACGCGGCGGTACGCGCCGGCGCCGATGCCTGCGAGCGGGTTGGCGACGGCCTGGTGGCCGCCCACATCATTGCCCGCGTCCATTCGGAAGTCGAAGGCATCCTGCCCAAGACTTGAACCTAATCGCGCCGGCGACGGCACGCGGCCATGCCGCGCCCCGCATCGCTGACCCGGAAACGACTTTGCAAGGAGTAGTGAAATGGCATCAATCACAGGTATCGCACTGGGCATGATCGAGACCCGAGGCCTGGTTCCCGCCATCGAGGCGGCGGACGCCATGACCAAGGCCGCCGAAGTTCGGCTGGTGGGACGCGAATTCGTCGGCGGCGGCTATGTCACCGTCATGGTGCGCGGCGAGACCGGCGCGGTGAACGCGGCGGTGCGCGCCGGCGCCGACGCCTGCGAACGGGTCGGTGACGGCCTGGTGGCCGCCCACATCATCGCCCGCGTCCATTACGAGGTGGAAAACGTCCTGCCCGGTTCGCCCCAGTCCAGCGGTGGCGGTCGCGACGGCGAAATCACCCCGGACCTTAGCTGAGGCGCCTCCCATGTCGGCCCATCCCCGCGTGGCAGGTTACCTGTCACAAGCCCTCAGCCACGAAATGAGCGTGGTGCAGCAATACCTCACCCAGGCCTGCCTGAGCGAGAGGTGGGGGCTGGGAGAGGAAGCGGCCTACTTCCGCCGCGAGGCGGGGGAGGAGTTGCAGCATGCCGGCCAGATCATCAGCCACATGCTCGGCCTCGGCCTGGTTGCCAACGCCACCCAGCTGGCGCCGGTGCGGCCCGGCCGCACCCTGGGCGAGATGCTGCTCCTGGACCGACAACTGGAACTGGACGCGGTATTGCTTTACGACGAGGCCTTGCGCTTCAGCCAGCGTTTTCGCGACGAGGCCTCCGGCCAGCTGTTCGCGGCGCTGCTGGCGGACGAGCAGGCACACCTGGGCGAGCTGGATCGCATGCTGGCCGCCCTCCCGGAAAAGGAGAAACGTCATGGCTGACCCACAACCCGGCGGTAACTGGAGAATGCAGGAGCGCCCGCCCCTGATGACCCGACGCTACGAGTTCGCCACTTATGCCGAGACCCGCAAGTTTCTCGACGATCTGGCGGTCCTGTCGGAGCGCACCGGCTACTTCCCGGATCTGAACTTCGGCAAGACCTACGTCAATGTCAGCGTCGCCCCGCGCGACGAGACATTCGGGGCGGCCGAGTACAGCTTCACGGCGCAGACGGACAACCTGGCCGCTCAGCTCGGCGGCTGAGCGAAAACCGTCATGGCCTGCCACTCCATCGCCCTGGCCAGCCGCAAAGGTGGCTGTGGCAAGTCCACCCTGGCCCTGAACCTGGCCGCCGGGCTCGCCCGCAGCGAGGACGTGGTCCTGGTGGACGGCGACCCACAAGGGACGCTGTGCCACTGGGTCGACTGGGCGTCGGCGCATGGCCTGCCCGAGGTCATGGCCGCCGGCGGCGATCCGCTGGAAGCCCTGTGCCGGGCTTCACGCGAACACCGCCGGGTGGTGGTGGATTGCCCGCCGTCGCTGGACATGGCCATCACCGGTCGCATTCTGGAACGGGTGGATGTGGTGCTGATCCCGATCCTGCCCTCGCCCCTGGATCTGTGGGCCGGGGCGGATACGGTGGCGGCGGTGCGGCACGCGCGCAAGCGCAATCCCGGCCTGCGCGCCTGGCTGCTGCTGAACCAGATGGAACCCGGCAGCGCCCTGTCCCGGGCCATGGTCCGGGCCCTGTCCAGTCTGGAGATTCCCACCCTGGGCTGCGGCGTGCGGCGCCGCGCGGCCTACCGGACGGCGGCGGTGGAAGGCATGAGCGTGTATCAACTTGGCGCCCGCGGCCGCGAGGCGGCGCGGGAAATGGATCGGATCAGCGAAGAGGCTTTGCAAGCATGAGCAAACTGGAAGACAAGCTGGCCGCCAGCATCAAGCCCGCGCGCAAGCAACCCGTCGCCAAGGCGCCGGCCGCCATGCCGACACCGGAATCCCCGCCGCTGCCGGCCCCGACGCCGGCAGCGGCGGACCTGAACAGCCGCGCGCAGCCGCCGCATCCGCGGCGGATCTGGCCGGATTGAGACGGATCGGAGCGCGAAGATGGCGATCCAACTGGCCGACTATCAGGATGTCCTCGACGAGCTGGGCGAACATGCCGGCGAAGTCCTGGAAGCGACCTGGCACGATGCCGCGCGGGTGTTCACCCCGCGCGGGCTGGAAGCCTGGCTACGCGGCGCCGCCGGCCTGAAGTCCCTGGGCCGGGGTAGCGACCTGGTGGTGTCGTTCATCGAGAGCGCGCCGCTGGTGGCCAAGGAATTGGGCGATCAGGCGGTGGCCGAGCTGCTCTCCACCGCCATCAAGATGTATTCCAAGACCTCTGCCTCGGTGCTTGCCCTGCTCTTCTCCACCGCCCCCACGGCGGCATTGCGATTGGGCGAGCTGGAGCTGTTCAAGGGCTATCTCGCCCTGCTGGACAACCTGCTGTCGCAGACGCCGCGCGCCATCCGTCCCCTGCTGGAGAACCTGGATGTCCTGCTCGGCCATCTCACCCTCGGCGGCCTGCGCCGCTGGGCGATGTGGGGCGCCTCCGCGCACCGCGCCAACTTCGCTGCCCAGGCCGCCTATTTCGGTCTGGCAAGCGAGGACGCCCTGGCGGTGATGAAGAAGGAACAGCGCGGGGTCCTGTTCGTCGAGGTGCAGCGTCGCCTGATCATGTATCTGCGCGCCCTCTGGGGACGCGATTTCTTCCTGCGCCCCACTTCCGGCGACTTCGAGACGCGGGAGGGCTACCGGCCCTACATCGAGCAGTACTTCATCCATCTGCCCGACGCCTTCGATGACTACGCGCCGGAAGGCGCCGAGCCGGTACCGGGCCTGGAGATCTACCGCGCCGCCGCCGCCCATGCCGCCGCGCACAGGGTCCATTCGCGCCCGGACCCGGAGGCGGCGTCGCTCACCCCGTTGCAGCGCGCGCTCGTCGGCGCCATCGAGGATGCCCGGGTGGAGGCCCTGGCGGTGCGCGCCTTCCCCGGTCTCCAGCAAATCTGGCGAAAATTGTTGCCGGCCGATTCTGGCCAGGGCGGCAGCCTCGGCCCGCTGCTCGACCGCATCGCCCGCGCCCTGCTGGACAACGGCTACCACGACGACCACCCCCTGGTGACGGCCGCCCGCGCCGCCTTTACTGCCGCCTCGGCGCGCCAGGCGGCGCCGGATGGCTTTAGCCAAGGCCACGCGCGCGAGATCGGCCTCGCCCTGGCGGAACAGGTGCTACGCCTGGGCATCCCGTTCAATCCGCGCACTGATCAGTCTTCCAGTATTTACCGGGATGACAATCGCCATCTCTGGCAGGGTCCGGAGGCAGACGTGGATCACATCCTGCTGCCCGGCCAGACGGCGCAGGTGCGCAAGTACGTCAGCCTGATGGAGATGATCAACGCCGTCGACGTCGAGTTCGCCGGCGACGACGCCCAGGAAATCTGGGTGCTGCCCACCGAACTGTTCGAGGACAACGGCACCAGTTTCAACGACAAGGAAGGCAAGGAACCCATCTCCTCGCCCTTCCACTATCACGAGTGGGATTACCAGACCCAGCTGGAGCGGCCCAACTGGGCGACGCTGCTGGAAAAACGGCCGAAATTCGGCGATCCGGCCGACATCGACGCCGTGATCGAGAAGCACAAGCCCCTGGTGCGCCGTCTCAAGCACCTGATCGAGGCGGTGCAGCCGCAGGGCGTGATTCGCCAGCGCAAGGTGGAGGACGGCGACGAGATCGACCTCAACGCCGCCATCGGCGCCATGGTGGACATCCGCATGGGCCGGCAGCCCGACCCACGCATCGGCATCCGCACCCGTTTGCAGATCCGCGACCTGTCGGTGGTGCTGCTGATTGACCTATCCGAATCCACCAACGACCGGATTCGCGATGCCGACGGCGACACCACCGTGCTGGACATGGCGCGGGAGGCTGCGGCCCTGCTGGCCGACGCCCTGGCCAAGATCGGCGACCCGTTCGCCATCCACGGCTTCGACTCCAACGGCCGCCATGACGTCGAGTACTACCGCTTCAAGGACTTCGACGCGCCCTACGACGACAAGGTGAAGGGCCGTCTGGCCGCCATGACCGGCCAGCTCTCCACCCGCATGGGCACCGCCCTGCGCCACGCCGGCACACTGCTGGGGCGCCGTTCCAGCCACAAGAAACTGGTGCTGCTGCTCACCGACGGCGAGCCCGCCGACAACGACGAGCGCGACCCGCAATATCTGCGCTTCGACACCAGGAAGGCGGTGGATGAACTGGCCCGCCAGGGCGTGCACACCTTCTGCCTGACCCTGGACCCCCACGCCGACCAGTACGTTTCGCGCATCTTCGGCGCCAAGAATTACCTGGTGCTGGACCACGTTTCCCGCCTGCCGGAGAAACTCCCGGCCCTCTACATGGGGTTGACGCGATGATGCGCGAACACCAGGCCGGATACGCCGTCACGCCGATGGTCGCCCTGGTCACGCCGCCCGCCGCGATCCTGGCCACGGAGGAAGGCGAGCGCCGTAGGTTGGGCAAAGCGAAGCGTGCCCAACATCGCGGCGGTTCGTTGGGCACGCGCAGCGACGCCCAACCTACGTCACTGCCTTTGTTCCGTGCTTATCCGGTTAGCTCCCAATGACACTAGATGTAGTGGCCCGTGATTTCGCGGCATGGCGCCGTAGGTTGGGCAAAGCGAAGCGTGCCCAACATCGCGGCGGTTCGTTGGGCACGCTTCGCTTTGCCCAACCTACG
>JAUYFG010000002.1 GCA_030690985.1 Pseudomonadota bacterium | reverse complement strand
GATCCTTGCCGTCGATGACCTCGCCTATCAGCGCGGCCCCCTGCTGGCGCAGGTTTCCCCCAGCCACGCCATTACCGCGCTTACCGCCGTGATGATGAGCGCCGTGGTGGTGGTCGGCCTGATTTTCCGCCCGCACCGGCGCGTCCTGCTGGGGCTGACCTGGATCAGCCTGGGGCTGTTCGTGCTGTACATTCTCAATTCGTTCATTGAACCGCCGTGTACGGCCCCGTATGCACGGTGGTGTGGGAGGGGGAGGCCGCGAGGTCTTCTCCTATCCCGATTAGGGGTGGGGGTGGTTCGGCGCGCCGTATGGATTGTCGCTAGCCGAAACATCCCGGCTGCGGCAAGCGCTGCTGGCTAGTGCGGTGGCAACTGGACAAAGCGCCGAAGGCATAACCCCGCCATCGGCTTGCCGCTCTCGTCACGTTGGGCGCGCTTCGATGCCGCCGCCGCTTCACCACTACGCGCCTAGCGATAAAACCCATCGCAAGGCGCTTGCGGTTCGCAGGTGGCTAGTGCGGGGCAGCCGGACAGTTCAGCGCCATCACACCCATCCAGCCCGAGGCATCCCGGCTACGGCAAGCATCGCTCAGATTTTTGATGTTGCTCAACACGATCCATTCCTTTCTCGGTTTCGCCACGCCGCATTAACGCCCACCGTTCCAGCCGCATCCCCCATGCCGCCCGCCCGGCAAAAGAACGATCGTTCCATTATTGTGCTACGATCAAACCTCACCACAAGACTATTACGCTGACCACGACGGTTGCCGCCCCACCCTGATGACGCTACTCGGGTTACGCGCCAAGAGCGCCGTCGCCGGTGCGCGCACCGGCTTCCCGTCATCCGAACAGCCGGGTGTCAGGCTGAAAAGAGACCCGCCCAGAATGGGACTGCCCCATGGATGCAACCGTCAAACGTGCCGCGCCAGGCACCCGGTGTTATCAGCGCCGCCGCCCCGAGCGGACGTTGTGGTATCGCACCGTCCAAACGCACTTCGAAACCTGGCTGGAACGCTCGACCGGACAATTCGACGAGTCGCCGCCCGCCTATGTCGAGCGCGCCTTTCGCCGCTATCTCGAATGTGGCATCCTCGCTCACGGCTTCGCCCGCGCCCACTGTGATGAATGCAAGCACGATTTCCTAATCGCCTTCTCCTGCAAAGGGCGTGGCGTGTGCCCTTCGTGCAACACGCGGCGCATGGCAGAAACAGCCGCGCATCTGGCCGATCACGTCTTTCCCCGTTTGCCGGTGCGCCAGTGGGTGCTGTCGGTGCCCAAACGTCTGCGCTATTTCCTGCAACGTGATGCGGCACTGCAAGGTGCCGTGCTGCGCATTTTTTTACGCGCAGTGGAGCGCTGCTTGCGAGATCACAGCCCCGGTTGCGGCACCTCGGCACACATTGGGGCGGTTGCCTTTATCCACCGTTTCGGTTCGTCCCTGAACGAGCACGTTCACTTTCACTGCTGCGTTGTCGATGGGGTATTCGAGGCTGACGGTGAGGATGACGAGGCGCAGGGCGTAGTCTTTCATGCGGCGACCGGGCTGGATGCGGGCGCTGTTGCCGATGTGCAAGCGCTGGTTCGGAGGCGAATACTGCGCGCCTTCGTCAGTCGCGGCCTGATCGACAAGGGCGATGGCGAGGAAATGGGGGGCTGGGAGCATGGCGGCGGGTTCTCTGTCGATGCTTCGGTACGCATCGAAGGCACAGACCGGGCGGGGCTGGAACGCCTGTTGCGCTACTGCGCCCGCCCTCCTTTCGCCCTGGAGCATCTGCAACAACTGGACGCCGAGCATCTGGTCTACCACAGCCCCAAACCGCGCCCCGATGGCACACGCGATCTGGTGCTGACGCCGCTGGAGTTGATCGACAAAATCGCCGCACTGGTGCCGCCCCCTCGGGCGCACCGCCATCGCTATTACGGCGTTCTGGCTCCCAACGCGCCCTTGCGGGCGGCGGTCACAGCCTTGGCGGCGGTGCCGGTGATTGCGGAACCAAAGCCGTCTGCTGCCGCCGATACGGATGAACCGCGCCACCGCGCCGCATCGCGCTATCTGTGGGCCATGTTGCTGGCGCGCATCTATGAGGCTTTCCCGCTGGCCTGTCCGATCTGTCACGCCCCGATGCGGATCATCGCCTTTATAAACGATGCCGGTACCGTGCGGAAGATTCTGGATCATATCGGCGAATCGACCCTGCCGCCGAGAATCGCCCCGGCGCGTGGGCCGCCGTTGTGGGATGCCGTGGCGGATTTCGGGCAGGCGGGGAACGACCCTCAATGGGATACGTCGGCGCAGCCAGAACCGGAGTTCGAGTTCGATCAGCGCGTCGCTTGGTGACGAGTGATTTTTACCTCGTCACGGGCATGCTTGGCCGTCTGGTTCAGAGTGCGGGCGGTTTTCGGCGTTGACGCGACAAAATCTTGTCGTTTCGCGTGGGGGTGAGACGGAATTCGGGTTTTCTCGGGAATTTGAAGGAAAAAATCGGCATTGACTGGAGGAGCGGGGTCAAGGATACTTTGAGTTGTGCGGTTGAAATTCCTATCCTGCGGTGACAACTTTCCGGTTATGGCCGGTGTCGCGCCTGCTACCAAAGGCAAATGCCCTTTCTACCGCATCTTCCCTAGCCGCGCTACTCCAGCATTCGCTTCAAACCAAATTGCTTTCCATCAGGCTGAGGCAGTTTCCGTTTGCCACTGAAATTTGCCATCGCAGCCGGATTTCAGCGGATTTCGGCCGCCGTTCACAGACCAGGCAGATTCAGGAAGCTGCCCAATAAATAATGAAGATGAGCAAGCCAACAAACAAGAAGAATGACAAGAAAGCGCCAATCATAGTAAAGTTTTCCGCGCAATCTTTACACATGTCCTTCTGCCATGGATACGCGAAGAAAATTATTAATGCTGGTCTTACCCAGGCTGGAATTATTCCCCTGAGTGTCTTAGCCTTGCTACAGTTAACGCATGCAAACTGTTCTTCTTCGTTGCAGTGGCTCATTATCTTTCCTAAGCAAACGCAGTTTTGCGAAATGGGGGCATTAGAGACTGGGCTGTCTTCCAATA
>JAUYFG010000289.1 GCA_030690985.1 Pseudomonadota bacterium | reverse complement strand
TTTACGGGTATACCGCAGGGCTACCGATGCTGGAGTCCATGAGGACGCTCACCCTTTGGGTGAATCCGGGGGGCGGCCGTAGGAGCGGGCTGGCCCGCGATTGGCGGCGGCTATCGCGGGCAAGCCCGCTCCTACGGCCGCCACCCGGATTCACCCAAATGGTGAGCGTCCTCATGGACTCCAGCATCTGTAGCCATGCGGTATCCCGGTAAACAAGATGCAGTCAACTGAGGTTTCCAGGATTACACTTCCGATGTAACATGTGTACACATATAACGGGTTTTGAGGATAAATCATGTCAACTCATCAAATTTCTGTGCGCAACCTGAGAGGGCGGCTTTCCGACTGCCTTCATGCAGTCGCAGCGGGTGAGACGTTGCTGATTACATCGCGTAATCGCCCGGTAGCCCGTTTGCTTGCTGTTCAGGCCAGCCCGGAAGGGCTGCCCGATATACCCGGAGTGGTCTGGTCAACCGCGTCCCCGCAGGTGAGCCGGCCGGTTGCGGAATGTCCGGCCATCACCGGTGAAACGTTGGCGGATTGGGTCGTCGCCAATCGTCGCTAAGGAATGAGTGAATGTCCGCGCCGATCTGTTATTTCGACACCTCTGCTCTGGTCAAACTGTACGTTTTTGAAGCAGGTAGTAGCGAGATTGCCGCGTTGTTCGGCGGTTCAGAACGATGCGCATGCCATGAAATTGCCTACGTGGAAACACGCGCGGCCCTGGCCAGTGCGTTGCGCGGCGGGCGTCTGGATAGCGTCGCCCACGCCGCTTGCGTCAGCCGTTTCGTTTTCGACTGGCAGACCTCCATTTCCTATGTGAGAACCGACCCGGACCTGTTGCTCCGGGCTGCGGAGTTGGCGGAAGGCTTTGCCTTGCGTGGCTACGATGCCATGCATCTGGCCAGCGCAGATCGTTTGCTTACCGTTTTACCTGCCACCCTGTTCGTGAGTTTCGATCAGGCGTTGAACCGGGCTGCCAAGCTGCTCGGATTTACCTTGCCGCCCTTTGTGCCCATCGCCTGATGTCGGGAACATGAAAATCGCCTTCCGTGCCGATGCTTCCGTCCAGATTGGCGCCGGCCATGTCATGCGCTGTCTCGCCCTGGCTGGGGAATTGCGGCGACAGGGGGCAGAGGTATGTTTCTTGTGTCGTGACCTGCCTGGATATCTGCATGAGAGCATCGTTGCCCAGGGCTGCGGGTTGCGCCCGCTTGCAGAAAGCGGTGAATGGTCCTCTCGAACCGATGCGACGGCATCGCTGACCGTTTTGTCGGAGAAAATAGATTGGCTGGTAGTCGACCACTATGGGCTGGATACAGATTGGGAAACTGCATTGCGTGCGCGCGCGTCGCGTCTTATGGTTATCGACGATCTGGGACGTGCCCACGATAGCGATTTGTTGCTTGACCAGAATATTCTCGGCGGCGAAATGACCTACCAGTACCGGGTACCGCCAGCCTGCCGATGTCTGTTCGGACCGCGCTACGCGCTGCTGCGACCCGAGTTCGCGCAACAACGGGCACGGCTGAGGCGGCGCGACGGCCATATCCGTGAGGTACTGATCAGCTTCGGCGGCAGCGATCCTAGCGGCGAGACGACGACAGCCATGGAGGTGCTCGAAGCAATGCCAGACGCTGATATTGCTGCCGTGGTGGTACTTGGACCGGCGAATCCTCGCCGCCAGGAACTGTTGGCCCGATTCGGGCAGCAGCCTCGCTTGCGGCTGATCGAACAGACCACCGCTATGGCGGCGTTGATGGCGGCGGCCGATGTCGCGATCGGCGCAGGGGGCTCGACCACCTGGGAGCGCTGCTGCCTTGGCCTGCCGGCCATCGTGGTACCGGTCGCGGCGAATCAACTGGCGACAACTGCCGCCTTGGCGCGGCGGAGGGTTATCGAAATGGTTGCAGGACCCGCCGCTCGGCGGATGGATATCATCGCGGTCCTGACTCGGCTCTTGGCAGAGCCCGGTCGATGTCGCGATCTGTCGGCTGCGGGAATGAAACTGGTGGACGGGCTTGGCATTCGTCGCGTCGCCGATGCCATGACGGCTCATGGAGGTGTGTGATGTTGAACCGAAGCGATTGCCGCTTGCGGCCAATGATTGAGGCGGATGCCGACAAGGTGCTTTCCTGGCGCAATCAGGAACGCATCCGCACCAATATGTACACCGATCACATGATCACTGGCGACGAGCATGCGATCTGGGTTCACCGCGCTTTAGCCGACGCAACCGCCCGTTACCTGATCTTCGAATGGCAAGGGCAGCCGGCGGGTTTCGTTTCCATCACTGCCATTGATCCACGCCAGGGACGTGCTGTCTGGGCGTTCTACCTGGGCGAAACGACCTTGCCCCGCGGTGCCGGGCTGGCCATGGAATATTTGGCCCTGGAGTTCGCCTTTGAGGTCTTGGCGATCCGCAAGCTGATGTGCGAGGTCTTTGCATTCAACGCCCCGGTCATCAAGTTGCACGGGCGTTTCGGTTTCCAGCAGGAAGCCCTTTACAAGGCTCATGCGCGGAAGAACGACGACTTTGTGGACGTGGTCGGTCTGGCCTTATTTTGTGCTGACTGGATGGAGAACAAGGCCGGGTTATTCAAACTTGGATTCACTTCATGACGCACCCTGAAATCGCTAGTGTTGCAATCGCCGGGCGGCACATAGGTCGTGACGCGCCGCCCTTCCTCATCGCCGAAATGTCCGGCAACCACAATCAGTCGCTGGCGCGGGCGCTGGAAATCGTCGAAGCAGCTGCGCGTGCCGGCGCCCACGCACTGAAGATCCAGACCTATACCGCCGACACCATGACGCTCGATCTGGATGAAGGCGAATTCCATATCGAACATCCGCTCTGGGGCGGGCAATCGCTGCACCGGCTCTATCAGCAGGCCTACACCCCCTGGGAATGGCACCGGCCGATCTTCGAACGGGCGCGGGAATTGGGCATGTTGGCCTTCTCGACGCCGTTCGACGAAACCGCCGTCGATTTCCTGGAAGCACTGGAGGTTCCCGCCTACAAGATCGCCTCGTTCGAGAACACCGACCTGCCGCTGATCCGCAAGGTGGCCGCCACCGGCAAGCCGATGATTATTTCCACCGGCATGGCCACGGTCGCCGAACTGGATGAGTCGGTGCGCGCCGCCCGCGCGGCCGGTTGCCGCGACCTGGTGCTGTTGAAATGCACCAGCACCTATCCGGCTACACCGGAGAACAGCAATTTGCTGACCATCCCACATCTGCGCGAATTGTTCGGCTGCGAGGTCGGGCTGTCCGACCACACGATGGGGGTCGGCGTGAGTGTCGCCAGCGTGGCCTTGGGCGCGTCGGTGATCGAAAAACACTTCACCCTGCGCCGCGCCGATGGCGGCGTCGATGCCACGTTCTCCCTGGAGCCCGAGGAGTTCGCGCAACTGCGGGTAGAAAGTGAACGCGCCTGGCAGGCATTGGGCCAGGTGCGCTACGGTCCCAGCGAAGCGGAGAAAAATTCCCTGGTGTTCCGCCGTTCGCTCTACGTGGTGCGCGATATGCGCGCGGGCGAAGCCTTCAGTCCCGCCAACCTGCGCGCCATCCGCCCGGGCCTTGGCTTGCCGCCCAGGTATCTGGACATACTGCTGGGACGGAAGGTGAATCGTTCTGTGGCGCGCGGTACGCCTTTGTCATGGGATCTATTGTTATGAAGGTTAAAGCTACCCGACCTGATCCTATTGAGCACCTTGTGGGGCATTGTGGTGGGCTCAATGCGGGCGAACGCTTTCTGCTCATTTACGACGCTACCACCCAGGCACTGGCTGAAGGTTTTCTGGCGGCTGCAAGAAGACTGGGCGCGCATGCCGAGAGTGTTGCCACTCCCGTGGCGGAACGTCATGGAGTGGAGCCCAGTGCCGCCGTGGCCAAACGCATGGTCGAGGCTGATCTGGTGGCGGCGCTCACCCTGAAATCGTTCGCGCATACCCAAGCCCGGCAAGCCTTGAATGCACGCGGCGGACGTTTTCTCAGCCTGCCAGGCTATGACGCCACGCTGCTGCAAGACCCTGCGGTCAGCGTTGATTTTTATGCCCAGTTTCCCCTGACCCGAGCCTTCGCCGACGCCTTCAGCTCCGGGCGCAGCGTGCGCGTCAGCACTGCCGCCGGTACGAATATCCGCCTCAATATTGCCGGAAGGACTGGTAATTGTTGCCCTGGCTTCGTCAACGGCGAATACGGCCTGGGCTCGCCGCCTGACATCGAGGCCAACGTCTCGCCGGTGGAGCCTGATTCACACGGTGTGGTGGTCGTCGATGGCTCGGTGGCCTGCACAGAGATCGGTCTGTTGTCCACGCCCATCACCTTATATATCGAGGGTGGCCGCATTACCCGTTTCGAGAGCGCCAGCCCCGATTACGTGGCGCGTTGTGAGGCGCTGTTTGCACGCGTCGGTAGTCCGCTGGCCTATGTCCTGGCGGAATGCGGTGTCGGCCTCAACCCTGCCGCGCGGCTGACCGGCAACATGCTCACCGACGAAGGTGTGCTCGGTTGTGTGCATTTCGGTTTTGGTTCGAATGCCACCGTGGGCGGCCTCAACAATGTGCCATTTCACCTCGATTTTGTATTTCGCCAGGCCTCGCTGTGGGTCGATGAACAGCCCCTCCTGATCGACGGGCAACCTGTGTTGGGAGCGACGTCATGAACTGGATACGCAATTTCAACGCCGATTTTGATGATCTGGTCGCCGATTACGGCGAGCGCATCGCCCTGATCGCGGCGGGCGAGGCCGAGCGGCAGCTCACTTATGCCCAGCTTGATGTCTTGGCCGACCGGCATATTGCCTGGATGCGCATGCAAGGCATCGGCCCTGGTGATTGCGTGGGCGCGGTGCTGCCTAATTCGCTGGAAATGCTCAGTCTGTTCGTGGCCTGTTTGCGCGGCGGCATCGGTTTCGCGCCGCTGGCCTGCGACACCGCCGCCGCCGAGGTGCAGCGCTGGGCCGCTCTGGTGCAACCGTGCTGCTGTTTCTACAGCCCCTTGCTGGCCGATGGCGTGGTCAACGCCTTGCAGGCCACCGGACGGCCCTGTCTTCCTATTGAGGCCAACGGCGCGTTTGCCCACCTTCCGCCCGCCGCCGCACCGCAGGCCCATGCCGAGGGGGCGCGCTTGTATCTGTTTTCCAGCGGCACCACCGGCACGCCCAAGGCCATCGTCCTCGATAGCAACCGTCTGTGGTCGGCAGGCCATGCCTTTGCGCGGCTGCACGGCGCAGGCTTCGAACAGCCGTTCCGCATCTGGAACTATCTGCCGCAGTCGTATCTGGGGGGGCTATTCAATATGGCGTTGATCCCGTTCTCGGTGGCGGGCTCGGTGGTGGTGGATGAGATATTCAGCGGTAAGACCTTTCTTGGTTTCTGGCAGATGCTCGAACGCTACGACATCAACGTGCTCTGGTTCGTGCCGGCCATCGTGCGCGGCCTACTGGTCATCGGCGAGCGTACGCACCGCCAGCAGGTGGCTCCGTGCGCGCAGGCGGTGCGGCTCGCCTTCCTCGGCACGGCGCCCATCGAGCGCGACACCAAGACGCGTTTTGAACAGCTCTTCGGCCTCACTCTGCTGGAGAACTTTGCGCTCTCGGAAACCACCTTTCTTACCTCTGAATTCGCCGGTGAGACCGGGCAGCGCAGCGAAGGTAGCGTCGGCCGTTACCTGCCTTATGCGGAGCTGCGCTTTCGCCCGGTGGCGGGAGAAGACGCCGAATTCAGTGAAATTCTGGTGCGCACGCCGTTCATGATGCTCGGTTATCTCGATGAGGCGGGTGTGCTGCGGATGCCTGACGACGACGGCTTTTTCCCCACCGGCGACCTGGGGTATCTCAATGCCGCCGGGCAACTGGCGTTGAGCGGGCGTTCACGCGATGTCATCAAGAAGGGCGGTTATTTCATTGCCCTGCGCGAGATCGAGCTGCTGGCGCAAAGCCATCCTGCTGTGGCCGAGGCGGCCGCCTGTGCCACGCCGCATCCGTTTTATGGCGAAAGCTATCGCCTCAAGCTGCGTCTGCATGCCGATGCCCCCGTGGGCAGCGGTGAGGATGCGCGTGATTTCGTGTATTCCGCACTGGCCAAATACAAGTGGCCCGATGGTGTCGATATGGTGGATGACTTCCCCAGCACCGCCAGCGGAAAGATCCGCAAATTCATGATGAATACCTCGTCATGAGCCAGCCATTCACCTTCAGCCATCGTGTGCGGCAAGTGCCCGCCGCCTTGTCGATCCATATCAACGAGATCGTCTATGCGCAGAAGCGGCGCGGCTTCGATATCACCACCCTGTCTTTGGGTGAGGCCTTCTTCGATCTGCCGCTGTTCGACTTCCGCAAGATCGATTTTGTGAAGGGCTATCACTATTCAGACAGCCAGGGCCTGCCGGAACTGCGCCGGCTGATACTGGAGTTTTACGCCAGCCAGTACGGTTGCGAGTTGCACGGTGGCGAAGAGGTGATGATCACCGCCGGTTCAAAGGCGGCCATCTATATGGCAATGCTCGCCACGGTGAATGCCGGGGAGGAAGTGCTGATTCACGAACCGGCGTGGCTGAGTTATCAGGAGCATGCGCGCCTGGTCGATGCCACGCCGCGCTTTATTCCCTTCGCTACGCCCATCGAGCGTTTTGGCGATTACCTCGGTGAGCGCGCGCGCATGCTCATCATCAACAATCCCAACAATCCGGCGGGCAGGCTTTACAGCGCCGACGATTTACGTGCCCTGGTAGCCTTGTGCCGCGAACGCAACGTGTGGCTGCTGGTGGATGAGGCCTACAGCGATTTTTTGCAACCGGGCCTGTTCCGTTCCGCCCTCGATTTTGATCCCGAGCGGCGCACGGTGATCATCGCCAACTCGCTATCGAAAAACATGGGCATGTCGGGCTGGCGCATCGGCTACCTCATCGCACATCCCGATCTGATCGCGCAGGTACTCAAGCTCAACCAGCACATCATCACCTGCGCGCCCACGGTGTTGCAGGCGTATCTGGTGAAGTATTTCCACAGCATCATCGGCATCACCCTGCCGCAGGCATTGGAGGTGGTGGCCAAGCGCGAGCGCGTGGCGGCGAAGATGCGCGAGATGGGCATTACTCACATGCCGGGCTGCGGTACGTTCTATTTCTTTGTCAGCATCGGCGACTTTCCCGCCAGCTCGCTCGATCTGTCACTGTATCTGCTGCTGTTCCACAACATCGCCACGGTTTCCGGCTCGGCCTATGGCGCGAGCACCGAGCGTTTTTTGCGGATTTCTATCGGCACCGAAACCGAAGAACGCATCGCCGACGCCCTGGCGGTGATCCGCAACGTGCTCCATGCCCGTCCCGATGTCGCGCCGCTGGTGGCCAACAAATTGCGAGAGTCGGGTTTCTCCACATTTCAGGCGACGCATGACTGACAGGCTCTACCTCAACCCGGACGTGCTGCTGCACCACGCGCGCGGCATCTGGCTGGCATCCAACCCGCGTGTGCGTTGCCATGTCGAACTCGATGCCGTGGCCATGCGTGCCTTGGCCGAGGCGGCGGCGGGACAGGCAGAGTCTGACTGGATGGCCGCGCTCGCTGAGGCGGGCGGGGCGGATTTCACACAACGGGCGATGGGCGCGGTGGGCTTGCATGCCGATCATTCGGGCTTTGCCGAAGCGTCGGGCAAGCCTGTGCATGGCGTGGCGCTGCTGGCCTTACTGCGGCAGCGACGCATCCTCATCGCCTTGGGTGACGAAGCCGGAGATTTGCTGCGCCCGCTTGTATCTGCCCTCGACCGCGACAGCCTGGGCACGTTTCACCAGCGCGTCGGCCAGCATTGGTTGTGGCAGCGGCAGCGCGAACCCTGGCGGGCATGGCAGAACCAGAAGTTTTCGGAGGATGGTCTGACACTTCTGCCTGGGGCTTACCACGACATCCAGGCCCCGTTTTTCGACGCTTATTTCACCCCAGAACGGCTATCCGGCAAGCGCGTGCTCGATTTCGGCTGCGGCAACGGCTATTTCAGTGCACGCATGGCCGAGGTCGGGGCCGAGGTTCTGGCGCTCGACAACTCCGCCGAGCTGCTCACCCTGGCAAGGGCCAACCACGGCCAGCGCTCCCGCCTGCGCTTTGTCGAAACCGTGTCGTTCGAGGATGTGCTGGCGTTGTGCGCGGCAGAACCGGCGGGCAGCTTCGACTTCATCTATCTGCAAGACACCTTGTTGCTGTTGCTGCATCCCGAGGCGGGCGAGCCTGCGCCGCAACTGCCCGAGGTGTTTCGCGCCCTGCGTCGTTTGCTGCGCGCTGGCGGACGCCTGTGTGCCATGGAGCCGAATGCCAGCTTCTGGCTGGCGAACCGCTATGGCGACCCGGCGCGGCCTTATGCTGTGGTCACGGAATATTTCCAGCCGTTGTTCAACGTCGTGCCGAGTCTGGAACAGCTCATCGCCTTCATGGCCGAGGCTGGTTTTGCCCTGAGCGACTACCGCCACCCGCGTGCGACGCAGGCTGAGGCAGGCTATCCCGGAGAGTTTCCTATCTGGGATTTCTTCGTCTTTGCGCCCTGCCCGAGTGGGGGTGAGGCATGAGCGATTTCCTTCAGGCGTTCGATGCCGCGTTGGCCGATCTGTTGGGCGAGGGCGAACAGCCGGTGGTGGTTTCTAGCGCCATGTGGCCGGTGTTGCGTGAGATGCGGCGCAAGGATGCGGGCGCGGTGGATGAGGTGCTCGACTGCCTGCAACAGCGTGTGGCCGGGCGCGATCTGCTCATGCCCGCCTTTACCGATGGCTATGGCGCAAACGGAGTGTGCGACCTCGATCACACACCGGGCACCACCGGCGTGCTCAACGAGTGTTTTCGTCTGCGTCCCGGCGTCACGCGCAGCCTCAGCGCCTTCTTCTCCTATGCCATCGATGGCCCGAGCGCCGGGGTAGTGGGGGCCTTGCAACCCGAACATGCCTGGGGCGACGGTTCGTTGTACGACTGGATGGAACAGCACAACGCACGTTTTTTGCTGCTGGGGGCGCATCCCACGCATTGCAGTTATCTGCACCGCCTCGAATGGCTGGTGCAAGACGTGCTGCCCTATCGTTATTGCAAGCCATTTTCTGGCACCCTAATACGCGGCGGGCAGGCGTTTGCCAGCACGGAAACCCTGTTTGTGCGCTGCCTGCAACCGGCGGCCATCAACGATTTCACTACCCTGATGCCGTTGCTGGAACAGGCGGGCATGCGTCAGCAGGTGCTGCGAGGGGTAAGTCTGGCCGTTTACGATGCCCGCGCCGTGCGCGATGCTGTGTTGCCAGTGCTGTGCCGCGACCCGTTGCGGGGGCTACGTAACCGTGCCGATTTTGAGAAAGGACGATGTTCCCATGAACACAACTGAAGCGGTGATCACCCTGGTTAAAGAATTGGTGGAACCGCGTTTTCACGAGCGTGTGACTCCCGAGGCGGAATTGCTGCAATCGCGGCTGGTGGATTCTTTCGGTCTGATTCAACTGGTGGGCGACATCGAGGCCCGTTTCGGTATCACCATCAGCACTGAAGAGCTGACCATGCAGAACTTCTCCACCGTCAGCGGCATCGTCGCCCTGGTGGAACATCTGCGTGGACGGGGTGACGGCCAGCCATGAGTGACATTACGCAAGACGAATTTGTCCTGGGTGAGGCCATGCACGCCCTGGCGCGCCGGCTCTGGCCGCTCAACCGCAGCCTGACCGGCGAGGGCGTGCGGCAGACCCTGGCGATATTGAGCGAATACCTGCCCGGCTTGCAGGTGCATGAAATCCCCAGCGGCAGCGCCTGTTTCGACTGGACCGTGCCGCGCGAATGGCGGGTGCGCGAAGCCTGGGTGAAGAACGCGGCGGGCGAGAAGGTGATCGACTTCGCCGCCAACAACCTGCACCTGATGGGCTACTCGACGCCCGTCGCTGCGGAAATGCCGCTGGCGGAACTGCAAGCCCACCTGCATTCCCTGCCGGAGTCGCCGGAGGCGATTCCCTACGTCACCTCCTACTACCAGGAACGCTGGGGTTTCTGCCTCAGCCAGTTCGAGCGCGACCGGCTGGCCCCCGGTCACTACCAAGTCCATATCGACAGTGAATTGTTCGCCGGCAGTCTGAGCTACGGTGAGTTGCGCATCCCCGGCGAGACGGATCGGGAAATTTTGCTGTCCACTTACGTCTGCCATCCCTCGATGGCCAACAACGAACTGTCCGGGCCTTGCGTCGTTACCTGGCTGGCGCGCTGGCTGCTGGAACAATCCACGGAACAACCCACGCGCCGCTACGGCTACCGCATCCTGTTTCTGCCCGAGACCATCGGCTCCATCTGCTACCTCTCGCGCCATCTGGAAGAACTCAAGGCGCGTGTGGCGGCGGGCTTCGTGGTGACCTGCGTGGGCGACGAGCGCACCTATTCCTATCTGCCTTCGCGCCAGGGCGACAGCCTCGCTGACCGGGTGGCCCTGCATGTGCTGCGCCATACCGATCCAGGTTTCCAGCGCTTTACGTTTCTCGATCGCGGCAGCGACGAGCGGCAGTATTGCAGCCCCGGTGTCGACCTGCCGGTGTGCAGTCTGATGCGCTCCAAATACGCGACTTATCCCGAGTACCACACCTCGCTCGACGACTTGAACCTGGTCACCCCGGCGGGTCTGGAAGGCGGCTATACCGCGCTGCGTCGCGCCCTGGAATGCCTGGAACAGGATTGCATCCCGCGCGCCACCACACCGTGCGAACCGCAGTTGGGCAAGCGCGGCCTCTACCCCACGCTGAGCACGCGCGAGTCGGGGCTTCAGGTGCGCGATATGATGAATCTGCTCGCCTATGCCGATGGCCGCCTCAGCCTGTTGGAGATCGCCGAGATCATCCAGGTGCCCATGTGGACGTTGGTTCCGCTTGCCAGAAAACTGGCCGAGCATGGCCTGCTGGAAATACGTCGTACTGAAGACAAGGAAATGGCATGAAAAAAGCAGCGTAGCCCGGATGCAGCGCAGCGGAATCCGGGAAGGAAGGCGGTCACGTAAGCTCCCGGATTCCGCTGCGCTGCATCCGGGCTACATGGCTACATGGCTGGAATTGCGCCGCTTCAAAGGCAAGAAAAAAGGCAAGGAAAAAGACAAGGAAAACGCATGGAAAAAGACCTGATCGACTGGAAGACCAATGCCTGGCAGGACCCGAGGATGGCCGCCTGGTATCAGCAGCGCATGCTGGAAAACCGGGGCACCAACCGGCTGAAAAACCAGGTCGAGGTGGCGTTGTGCGCCCGCCATGTCGTCGGCAACCAATTGCTCGATGTCGGTGTCGGCAGTGGTCGCGCCTCCCTGCCGCTGGCGCGCGCGGGGTTTGCTGTGACCGGCGTCGACAGTTCCCAGGCCATGCTCGATCAGACCCGTGCGCAGGCCGGGGAAACGCCGATCCGCTTGTTGCAACGCGACTTGGCCGACCTGAAATTCGCCGACGGCGAGTTCGACACCGTGATGTCGCTCAACGTGCTGGTGCATTTTCCGCACTGGCGCGAAATCCTGGCCGAGTGGCAACGCGTGCTGCGGCCGAACGGGCGCATCGTCTTCGACATCCATTCCCAGGACCACGAGGACGCAGCCTGCGCCGCCAGGGGTTTGCCGGCCAGACCGCAAGACGAGGGCAATTTCGCCGATTACCACTCCCGCATCCGCGTCGCCGATCTGGTGGAAGCCGCCACCGGGCTCGATCTAGCTCTGGTCGCCGTGATTCCCTACAACAGCGGCAACAGCAATACCTGGTTGGCCGGCACCCTGGCCGATGGCGCGCGCTTCAATCGGCTGCTCTCCTGGCTGGTCAGCGATACTCGTTTGTATGACTTTGCCCTGTTCATCGAACAGGAAATCTTCGCCCCCCTGACCAGCCGGGTGACCGGCCGCTTCATGGTGGTGCTGGACAAGCGCCCCGATCCGCAGGGCAACCAGGCCTGGCTGGAACGCGATACGGCGCTGAATCGGCTACTCGATGGGCCGCTTGATTGCGCGGCACTCGCCACCCTGGCGCCGAGCTTCGACGCGGACTGGCGGCAACGCCTGAACGCCCATCTCGATTGGCCGCGCAACCGGGTGTTGCTCTACAACCTGCTTTCCGCTTGGGAGGCTTTCCCCGCGCACCTCGATCTGGCCTCCTTTCTGGAGCCGCGCCATGCCGAGGCCTTGCAGAACTGGCGTGAACAGGCGGCGATCGATGCGGCCACCACCCGCACGCTGCGTGATCTGGCAGCGCTGCCCGGCTTGAACGGCTGGCTGCGGCATCAAGAGGTGCCCTTGGCCGGCGGCCTGGAATATGACCTGACCCGCGCCATGTTGACCCGCTACTTTCACGTCTTCGATTGAGCCAAGCAATGAAACAGACCGCCATTCTTTCCTTCCTCTGGGGCCGTAATAACCACCTTCTGCACTATTACCTGGAGGGGCGGCCGCGCGTGGTTCTGGTCGTCAAGGGCGTTTGCACCGAGGAACTGAGGCAGATGGTCGAAGCTGCCGGCAGCCAGCTCGTACCCTTGGAAACCCTGGTAGCGGAATCTCGCCTGGAATCCTTCCGGCAATCGGCGGCGGCCCTGGTGGCGACGTTCTCTGCCCGGAAGGGCGAGAAGGAATGGTGCGATTTTCTCGCCCGCCACGAACTGGAGGCCGACCGCTTTGATCCGCTGGTGGAGGAAGACCTGGAGCATCGTCTGTTCGATGCGATCAATCTGGTGGAAACCCTGGATGCGGCCCGCGAGCAGTTCCAGGTCGAGTTGGTGGTGCTCAACGAAGACCTCACGCTGCACTGTCGCGGCATCGCCGAATGGGCGCGCGCCCGTGGCATCCCCAGCCTGCATCTGGTGCATGGCCTGGCGCTGGGCGTGTCCTATACGGTGCACAGCGCCCTGCATTGCGATGCGATGGCGGTGTTCGGCGAGCGCGACGCGGAGGGCTATCGCAGCGTCGGCATTCCCGCAGAACGCATACACATCACCGGCAACCCGGCCTGGGATACCTACGTCGAACTCAAGCGGGAAAAACCGCGCGTGCGCGAGGCCGTGTACAGCAAGTACAGCCTGAATCCCGAAGCGCCCCTGCTGTTGTTCGGCACCACCTGGGCGGCGTCCCTGACGGCGTCATCCAACAGGGAGGTCCACGACGAAACCCTGGCGACCTTTTTCCAGGGCTGCCGGGAATGGATGGACGCGGGGCACGCCGCCAATATCGTGGTCAAGGATCGCCTCGCCAACGCGGAGCATGGGCGCGAGGCGGTGGAGCGTATCGCCCTGGCGGCTGGCCTGGCCTCCGCGCAATACGTCTACACCACGGATGACACCAGCCTCCTGGTGACGGCGGCCGATGTGCTGGTGTCGGTGGACTCCAATCTATCGGTCGAAGCCATGCTGGCGGGCACCCCGGCGATCAACCTGATGACCGAACTCGGGCTGCGCATGGGCCCAAGTTTCGATGCCGAGTGCGGCATGCTGGAAGCGGGCCCGGGTGAGCTGTCGTTGCTGCTGGACTTTGTGCTGGGCGATGCGGATCTGCGTGGCGGTCTGGTCGAACTGATGTCGCTCAAGGCATCCGGCTACAACTTTGCCGTGGATGGCTCCGCTGCTGAGCGGGTGGCGAACTTGATGCGAGAAATGGCGCGTGGCGCGGCGGTTTCACAACGTCCGCCAGGCGGCTATGTCTGGGAGCAACTCTCCAACCTGGAAGACGCCGATTTGAAGGGCGCCTACCACGATCACCCGCGCAAGGAACTGCTGCTGCTCATGGCGCATGTGCCGCGCCGGGTGCTGGATGTCGGCTGCGCGACCGGCGCCACCGGCGAACTAATCAAGACCGCCTGGCCGGACTCGCATGTGACCGGCATCGAACTCAACCGCGCGGCGGCGGCGCGGGCCGAGGAGCGGATCGACAAGGTTTTGGGTGAGAAGCTGGAGGACATCGACTTCGCCGCCGAGGGCATTGCGCCAGGTTCGATCGACACCGTGCTGCTGGCCGACGTGCTGGAACATCTCTACGACCCGTGGGACGCCCTGCTGCGCATCCGCCCGCTGCTCAGCGAAGATGCCCAGGTGCTGGTCAGCCTGCCCAACGCGCGCAACCTGTGGTTGCTCAACGAGCTCGCCAGCGGGCGTTTCCCCTATGTGGCGGAAGGCCTGCTCGACATCACCCACATCCGCTGGTTTACCCGCGCGGAGATGGAAAAAATGCTGCGCGAAACCGGCTATCGCGTGGTGAAGAGCGCTCGCACGCCGACGGCCGGCTTGCAGGATCTGACCCGGCCGGCCGGCTGCACCACGGTGGAAACCGAAAAGATCGTCCTCAAGGATGTGGACGATGAGGAATTCGAAGACCTCAAGGCGCTGCAGATCATGTTCCTGGCGCAGCCGCTCAAGGAGGGCGAGGCGGCGGAGGCGGCCCCCCAGGATTTCTACCGTCTCTGGCAGATCGGCCACTCCTACCTCAAGCGCGATGCGCTCTGGGTCGCGGAGCGCATGGAGGCCTTGCCGCGCAGCCCGGTCTTCCACCTCGCGGTGATCGTCCCGGAAGGGGGCGAGGCGCGCCTGGCCAACAACCTCAAGGCGCTCGGCCACCAGTTCTATCCGCACTGGAAACTCACCATCGTGGCCGGCGAGCCGGCGCCTCCGGCCCTGGCCGACATCGCCTGGATTCAGGCGCCCGCCGAGCAGCATCTGGCGGTGGCCAATCGTGCCCTGCTGGAAAGTGAAGCCGATTGGGTGGGCATGTGGGAGGCCGGCGACAAGCTGGCGCCGCATGCCTTGTTCGCCTTTGCCGACAAGGCCACGCGGCATCCGGAATTTCAGGTGCTGTATAGCGACGAAGACCGGGTGGATGGCGAAGACGCGCATTCCACGCCCTTCTTCAAGACCGATTTCAACCTGGAAATGCTGCGCGCGGCGCCCTTCGTGGTGGGTGGCCTGCTGTTGCTGCGACGCGATCTGTTCACCGAATTGAATGGCTACGACTTGGGACTGGAAGGCGTCGAAGCCTTCGATCTCACCTTGCGCGCCTGGGAAAAGGTGGGCCACGGCGGCATCGGCCACCTTGCCGATGTGCTCTACCACCGCCACGCCGAGGGCGGCCACTGTCAGGTGGATGCCGAGACGGTGGCGGCGCGCCACCGCCGCGCCCTGGAGTCGCATCTGCAACGCCTTGGCATCGCCGCGCGGCTGGAGGAGGGGCTGTTGCCCGGCACCCTGCATGTGCATTACCCGGTGAGTGGCGATCCGCTGGTATCCATCCTGGTTCCGAGCAAAAACCAGGTTGAACTGTTGAAACGCTGCCTGACCTCGTTGATCGAGGGCACCGGCTATGCCAACTGCGAAATCCTGGTGCTCGACAACGGCAGCGACGAGCCCGTGGCGGTGGCCTATCTGAACGAACTGAAGGCGCTCGCTTCACCGCGCCTCAAGGTGCTGGACTGCACCGGCCCGTTCAATTTCTCCGCCATCAACAACCGGGGCGCGCGCGCGGCGCAGGGCGAATACCTGCTGCTGCTCAACAACGACACCGCCGTGCTGCACGAGGACTGGCTGGAAGAAATGCTGGGCATCGCGCAGCAGGGCGATGTCGGCGCGGTGGGCGCCAAGCTGCTCTATCCGGACGGCCGGATTCAACATGCCGGGGTGATTCTGGGCATGAACGATTCGCCGGCGGACCACCCCTACATCGACCATAGCGCCGAGGACGACGGTTACTTCGGCCGTCTCAATCTCCCCCAGGAATACTCCGCCGTCACCGCCGCCTGCCTGCTGGTGAAGCGTGCGCTGTACCTGGAACTGGGCGGCCTCGACGAGCAGCGCTACCAGGTTTCCTACAACGATGTGGATTTCTGCCTGCGCCTGCGCCACCAGGGCTATCGCAACGTCTACACGCCGCATGCGCGCCTGCTGCACGAAGGTTCGGTGAGCCAGACCGCCGGAGTGGAAACACGCGCGAAGGAGGTCAAGCAGGCGCGTTTCGCGGCGGAACAAAAGCACTTTTACGACGCCTGGCGCCACGACATCGCCTTCGACCCGGCTTTCAACCGCAACCTGTCGACGCATGGGCGCGATTTCCTCATTGAAATCGCCCCGGCCCTGTCCTGGGACCCGGAGTGGCGGCCGCGTCCCCGCATCCTGGCGCATCCGGCCGACCGTTACGGTTGCGGCGAATACCGCATCATCGCGCCCATGCGCGCCCTCAACGATGCCGGCCAGATCATGGGCTGGGAAACCGGCAACTACCTGTCGCAGCCGGAACTGTTCCGCATGGAACCCGACACCATCGTGCTGCAACGCCAGGTGGACCCGCACCAGATCGAGTTCATCGAACGCTACATTCGCCACAGCAAGGCGTTCCGCATCTACGAAATCGACGACCTGATTACCAACATCCCGATCAAGAGCATCCGCAAGCAGGCTTTCGTCGAACAGAAAGACCTGCACAAGCGCTTCCGCAAAGGCATTTCGATGTGCCACCGCTTCATCGTCTCCACCGACTACCTGGCCGAGCAGTACCAGGGTTACAGCGACGACATCGTGGTGCTGCCCAACTACATCGAACGCGCCCGCTGGGGCGACCTGAAACCGGCCCGTCGGCACGGCGCCAGGCCGCGTGTGGGCTGGGCCGGCAGCGCCACCCACGACGGCGATCTGGCGGTGATCTTCGATGTGGTGAAAGCCACCGCCAAGGAAGTCGACTGGGTGTTCTTCGGCATGTGCCCGGAGGAAATCCGGCCCTATGTGGCGGAGTTCCACAAGGGTGTCCACCTGGACGACTACGCGGCCACACTGGCCAGCCTGGATCTCGACCTGGCAGTCGCGCCCCTGGAAGACGTGCCCTTCAACCACGGCAAAAGCCATCTCCGCCTGCTCGAATACGGTGTCCTCGGTTACCCGGTGGTGTGTAGCGACCTCACCCCCTACCGTGGCGACTACCCGGTCACCCGCGTGCCCAACCGCTACAAGAATTGGGTGGAAGCGATTCGCAGCCATGTTGCCGACCGCGACGAACTGGTGCGGCGTGGCGATGCCCTGCGCGAGTACATCCATGCCGAGTGGCTACTGGAAGAGCACCTGGATGACTGGCTGAAAGCGTGGCGGCCATGAACGCCATGCGCCCCTTCGACCCCGCCCCCGACCTGCTTGCGGATGCCGAGGCCGTCAACGACTTCATGAGCCAGGGCATGACTCGCTTTGCCGCCCTGGCCACGAATTTCGGCCTGGCGGATGACCCCGAGGGCGCCCTGCAATTGGGTATCGCCCTGCAAGCCTATGCCAAGGGCGATGCCGATCTGGCCGCGTCCACGCTCAAGGCATTTGCCGCGCGTGAAAGCCGACTGCCCGCGTTGAGCCGGGTGTTCGAAGTGCTCTACAAGGCGATCAACAGCGCGTCGCTGGTGGACTCGACCCACTGGATGCAACTCGCGGTCGAACTCTATGGCGAGCATCCGCAAGCGCCGGAAGCGCAACGCCTGATCCTGGAGTTCTTTACCTATTTCGGCCTCTGGAGCAACGCACTCAGCGTGCATGCGCTCCTGCCGGCCGACCGCTTCGAACCCTGGCGCCGCCACCTCATGCTCAGCCGCGCGCGCGCCGAAGGCTATCAGCCGAAGCGCCGCTTCAGCTTCGTTCTGCTCACCTGGAACCGCGCCGACCTGCTCGATCGTTGTCTCGCGGAAATCCGCGCCAAGGCGGGCAGCGAGGACTATGAAATCCTCGTTGGCGTCAATGCCAGCAGCGATCACACAGCTCAAGTGCTGGAAAAACACGGTATCGAGCGCGTGTTCTGGAATACCCGCAACGACTCCATCGACTACTACCGCACCCTGTTCGATGCCGCCCAGGGCAACACGATCATCGAAATCGACGACAACATCGTCGAATTGCCACGCGACTTCGATCTGCTCCTGGAACGCCATCTCGCGGTATTTCCCGAATGCGGCTACATCGGTTTCCAACCCACCCACCTGGACAGCACAACCGGCGCCCGTACCCGCATGGACGGCGCGGCGGACGCGAACTACCAGGTTCTGCAACGCGACGGCCTGGCCCTGCATGTCGGCCCCACCTGGGGTTGCTGCGCCGCCATCACGAAACGCGACTGGCTGGATATCGGCGGTTTCTATGGCCTGCGCCTGAGCAAGACCCTCGGCGAGGAGCCCCAGATCACGCGAAAACTGCGCTTGCGCGGCAGAGGCGCGGCTTTGTTGCGTGGCGAAACCCTACTGAAGTCCTATTGACCCGCTGGGTGTTGACCTCATGGCCGACCGCGCGAACTATTCGGGCCAAGGCAACCAAACGATTTCGGGAAATCTGGCCATGAAACTTTGCAAGTTTGTCGGACAGCGTAGTGCAACCCCGCAGCCACGCCGCGAATGCGCCCGCGATACGGTGTCCGATGTGGACCCGATGAGCATCGATGTCCGCATCGGCGACCACTCGGAGGTGCCGCTGGAACACTGGCAAGACAAACTCAAGGAAAAACGCCGCAAACGCGGGCCGCGCCCCGCGCAGCCCGAAACACCGAGCCGGCAGTCGCCGCCGGATGCCCTGATTGACGATTACGCCGCGCCGCGCGCCGCCTCCACGTAGGGCGGAAAAGCGGCCTTATCGCGCCTTCCGCCAAAGTAGGATGGGTTGAGCGATAGCGAAACCCATCATGCGACGGTGCGGATGGAATTGATGGGTTTCGCTATCGCTCTACCCATCCTGTGACTGCATCGCCGGCGCTACAGGCGCGAGCTTGTTTCATGCTAAAGAATTCACCGACTCGGCCGTTATGGCCGCATCCCATCCCGTCTTGCCGGACAACGCGCCGCCATGCTTGAACACCTCACCTTCACCGGCCATGAACTGCTCGTCTTCGTGATTCTCGCCGTGGTGCTTGCCACGGTCGTCTATCTGCTGGAAGTGCTGTTGTTCTCACGCCGCCGCAAGCCGGCCGCTACGCCGGAACTGGACGCGCGCATCGCAGCGCTGCAAGCTGACCTGGCCGCGCTCAAGACGCGGGTCGAGCACCTGGAAGCGAAGCCGCCGGTGGACTCCGCGCTCGATACCCAGGCCGTCACCTATGGCGAGGCCATGCGCCTGGCGCGCGAGGGCGCCACGCCGCAGGAACTCGCCGGGCAACTCGGCATTTCCCGCAGCGAAGCCGAACTGATCATCGCCTTGCAGCGCACGGACTCATGAACCTGGATTCCACAGTTGAGCGCGTCGTAGGAGCGGGCTTGCCCGCGATAGCCACCGTGGTGCCCGCAAGGGGCACGCCGGATTCGTACGCGCTGAAGCGCTACGACTCCGCTGTACCCGCAAGGGGCACGCCGGATTCGTACGCGCTGAAGCGCTACGACTCCGCTGTATCCGCAAGGGGCACGCCGGATTCGTACGCGCTGAAGCGCTACGACTCCGCTGTATCGCGGGCAAGCCCGCTCCTACGGCGACCTCGCGGGGTCACCCGAAGGGTGAATGCCATCGGACGCTCCCGCGCCTGTATCCATGCGGCGTCCCGGTGGTCAGGGAGCGATCAACTGAGGAATCCAGGATGAACCTCTCCGCCCTGCCGCAGTTGCTCGCCTCCTGGCTGAAGACCCAGGGCGCGGAACCGCTGGAGCCGGGCAAGGGCACGCCGCCGGCGGGCAAGGACAACTTTCAGCCCGGCGCCAGCTACCAGGGCCGGGTGCTGGAAAATCTGGCGGGCGGGCGCAATCTGGTGCAGGTCGGCGGGCAGCATCTCAACATGGCGCTGCCGCGCGGCACCCAGGCCGGCGACAGCATCCGCCTGACCTATCTGCACAACGTGCCGCGCCCCACTTTCGTCATGGAGCGGTCTGCAATCAGCGCGGTGCCGCCGGTACGTCTGTCGCAGACCGCGCAGCAACTCACCGCCCTGGCGCAACTGGCGCGGCCGACGGCCAGCGCCCAGGCCGGCCCGCCGCCCACCACACCCAGCGCCGCGCAGCTTGCCCAGGCCGGGGTGGCCGCGCAGCGCCCCATCCTCAGCAATCCCTTGCCGCTGGTGAACCGGCCTTCGCTATCCGGCGGCGGCCTGCCCATGATTTTGCACACCACCGCGCTGACCGGCGCCTTTGCCAGCGCCACCGCGCTGACTGGCGGTACGCCGGTGGATGCCACCCGCGCCGGACTGGCTTCCGGCCCCTCGACCTCCAACCTGGCCGCGCTGCAACCGGGCGTGGCGGATAGCCAAACCGCGCTGCCGCAGCGTTTGCACCAGACCCTGCGCGAAAGTGGGCTGTTCTATGAATCGCATCTGGTGCGCTGGACACGCGGCACTTTTGAACTGGCCGACCTGCGCCGCGAGCCGCAAGCGCGGTTTGCCGGCGGCGCCCACAACATGGCCACAGCAGCCGGGCTGACCCACATGCCGATCGATGCCGCTCGCCTCGCCGGCCAGCAATTGCTGATGCTGGAAGGCTCGCCTTTCCTCTGGCAGGGCTTCGCCTGGCCGGGGCAGTGGCTGGAATGGCAGGTGCGGGAACAGGCCGGCGAGGGCGCCGGGTTTGCTGAGGAAGCCAATCCCTGGGTGACGGAACTGCGCCTGACCCTGCCGCGACTGGGCGGAGTGACTGCCAAGCTGGCGCTGGTGGGTGACCGACTTACCCTTGGTCTGAGCGCAAGCGAAGCGGGCTCGCAGGAGGCCATGAGCGCAGCCTTGCCCGCCCTGGAACAGGCCTTGCGGGCCGCTGGCCTGAAACCGGCCGGGCTTAGTGTCAACTCCGGTGTTGCTCCCGGTGCCGGCCAGTTGGATGCGCTCGCAGCCTGATACCCCCGCGCAAGCCATCGCTCTGGTCTACGACCCGGACGACGGCGCGCCGCGCGTCGTCGCCAAAGGGCGCGGTCTCCTGGCCGAGGAAATCATCGCTCGCGCCCAGTCGGCCGGCGTATTCGTGCATGAATCACCGGAGCTGGTCTCGTTGTTGATGCAGGTGGACATGGACGCGCGTATCCCGCCCGAGTTGTACATCGCCGTCGCGGAACTGCTGGCCTGGTTGTATCAGTTGGAACAGCGCGAAAGTCCCGCGTGACCGGGCACGCCGGAAAGTCGTACAAAACCTGGATTTCTGCCTGCGCGGGAATGGCGCACGGAAAATTCGTTCTCGCGATAAGTCCTTGAATTACTGTGAAGCAGCCACCCATCGCCACCCATCGCCACCCTGCGTAGGATGTGGTGAGCGATAGCGAACCGCATCGACCCGGCTGCCTGATGCGGTTCGCTATCGCTCACTACATCCTACGTTTCATGGACACGGGGCGGCCAATC